>NZ_QGKS01000303.1 GCF_003172935.1 Micromonospora sicca
GCGGAGCGGCGGAGGCGGCGACCGGCGGGGCGGCCAGGGTGGCGGCGCTCGCGGCGACCGGGGTGCCGGCGAGGATCAGCGCCACCGAGCCGACCAGCGCCGCCGCGGCCCGCTGCTGCCGGCGCATCCCGGGCAGCCGGGGCGCCGGCCGGTGCACGGTCTGCGCGCCCAGTTCCACCAGGACGGAGAAGGCGAACGTCGCCCAGCCGAACCAGCCGACCACCGCCAGCGCCCGCAGGAAGAGCTGGCCGTCGTCGCGGCTGGCCAGCGCCGTACCGACCGCGGCGAGGGTGGGCAGGTGGTCGGGGAGCGGGCTGCCGGCGAAGGCGAGGAGCGCGATCGGCGCGCCGGCCAGCACCGCGCAGAGCACGACGAGGGAGCCGAGCCCGGTGAGGACCTGGCCGATCCGCCGTACGGCGGAACGTTGCGGTGCGGCCATGGCTGCCTTCCTTCCTACGGCGCCCCGGTGAGCGCCCGCGCGGTGGCCTCACCGGTGACGGTGACGGTGTTGTCGAAGCCGAAGAGGCCGAGCAGGTCCCGGCGGTAGGTGATGCGGACGCGTACCTGGATCTGCTTCTCGCCGTCGACCACCGGGAAGCTGACCTGGTGGTCGCGCACGCCGCGCGCGGCGGCGAGGTAGTCCGCGACGGCGGTCCGGGCGCTCGGCTCGTCGATCTCCTTCGGGCCGCCCTCGATCGCCCGCGCCCGGTCGATCATCTGGCCGCCGCTGCGGGCCGCCTCCGCGGCGAGGTCGTCCGCGCGCTGCAACGAGCGCAACTGCCCGGCCCCGTCGTAGGCGAGCCCGATGACGACGAGCACGCCGGTCATCGCGGCGGCGAGGAAGAGGCTGACCCGGCCGCTCTCCCGGACCGTCCACCCGGTCATCGGCGGCTCCGGTAGGTGTCCAGCGGCGAGGTGAAGGTGGCGGCGACGGCCTTGCCGCCCGGCACCCCGGGCAGCCCGGGGGCGCGCAGGTCGGCGAAGGAGACGGTGCAGCTCACCGTGACCGTCACGGTCGCCGGCACGCCCGGTGCGCTGCGGTACGCCCGCTCGAAGGTGGTCCGCGTCCGCCCCACCGAGCCGCTGAACGACAGCGCCGGCTCGCCCGAACAGTTCAGGCCGCGCCAGTCGAGCTGTCGCCGGGCCGCCTCTACGGCGGCTGCCCGGCCGGTGCGGGCGTCCCGGGCGATCGAGGCGGCCCGGGCGGCGTCGTGCGCGGCCGACTCCACCGCCTCGTCGGCGACGGCGGTCCGTCCCGCCACCCCGGCCAGCACCATCAGCGCGATGAACGCGGGGGCGAGCACCGCCACCTCGATCGAGACGGAACCCCGCTCGGGGCGGCCGACCATCCGCCTCACCCCGTCGTCCAGCGTTCGACGGTGCCGTGCGCGGTCTGCCGGACCGGGAAGCTGACCCCCGGGATGACCGACAGTGAACGGCCGCTGACCGTGCAGCTGACCTCGGCGGCGCCGGCCGTGCACGTCGGCCCGCCGGCCTCCCAGCCGACCAGCCAGTCGCCGGCCGCCCGCAGGAACCGGGCGGCCCGGGCCTCCCCGGCGCCGGGCGGCGCCTGGACGACCCGTTGCGCGTTCACCCCGCTCTGCGCGGCGTTCAGCGCGGTGGAACGGGCGACGAACCAGACGGCGAGTTGGATCGAGGCGAACAGCAGCACCAGGATCACCGGCATCAGCACCGCCAGCTCCACCGGGTTGGCGCCCCGGTCCGCGCCGCCCTCGGCGAGCCGCCGCCGGAGGCCGTCGCGGAGCCGCCCCGGACCGCGCGGGCCGGCGGGCCGGTCGGCGGCTGCCGACCGGCTCCGGTCCGTACGGGCGGGGCGGTTCATCACGGCGCGGTGTTGTTCGGGATGGCGTTCATCCAGTTGTTCGCCTTGGTCAGGGCGAGCGTGGTGACCGCCATGGCGACCGCGACCAGCCCGAAGATGATCACCGCGGTCGGCACCGGGCTGTCGCCCCGCTCGGTGTCGTGGCGCAGCTCGGCCAGCCGGCTGGCCACCGCCGCGTGCAGATAGCTGTAGAGGTACATGGCCTTCTCCTTCTCGGTCGGGTTCACAGGCGGGCGAGGAACGGATAGACGGCGAAGCCGAGCAGGACGAAGACCAGCAGCGAGCCGGGGATGTCCAGCCGGCTGGTCACCCCCTCGGCGCGGGCCAGGTTGTCGGTGCGGATCTGGTCGCGCAGCGAGTCGGCCCGGCTGCGCAGGGTCTCGTGCACCTGCGCCCCCTCGCTGCCGGAGGAGCGCATGATCGCGCCCACGTCGCCGAGTTCCGGGATGCCGATCCGGTCGGCCAGCTCCTGGAGCTCGTCCCAGGGCGAGTGCATCTGCAACTGGGCGATCCGCAGCGACTCGCGGATCCGGTCGAAGACCCAGCCGTCGCAGACCGCCGCCGCCCGCTCCAGCGACTGCACCGGCCCGTGCGCCGCGGAGAGTTGCAGGGCCACCAGGTCCAGATAGGTGCAGACCGCCTGGCGGAACTCGTCCCGCGCGGCGTCCGCCTTCGCCAGCACCGCGCGGTGCGCGAGCAGGCCGGCGACCAGTGCCATCCCCAGGCTGCCCAGCACCGGTACGACGACCGGCACCGACACCCCGCCGAGGAAGAGCACGGTGGACAGCACGGTCGGCAGGGCCAGCCCGACCAGCGCGGAGAGCAGCACCGACAGGGCGTACTGCTCGGGCGTGCGGTCGATCAGCGCGAGCTGCCGGTGCGGGGGACGCAGCCAGCGGGAGAACCCGCCCAACCAGTCCGGCCCGCTGCCGGCCACCGCGGTCCGGCCGGGCGGCTGGTGCAGTCGGCGCAGCGCCGGGCCGAGCGCCGGGGTGGCCGGCAGCGCCTCGCGTACCACCAGGAAGAGGCCGAGGCCGACCACCGCCCCGCCCACCACGGCGATGGCGAGCTGCCAGTTGAGGATCACCGGAGCCGCCTTTCGTTCGCGACTGCGGGGCTCGCAAGCTCACTCCTCGCGCTCACGCGATCGCCTCCTCCGGGTCGGGGGCGGGCAGGAAACGCGCTGGCCGGGGCGGCTGGCTCATCGACCGCACCCAGGCCAGCAGCCCGACGAACGCGGCGCCGAGCACCCCCATCACCAACTGCCCGACCGCCGTCCCGTACGGCTGCACGTACTCGCGGTTGACCAGCCCGTACGCGAGGGTGGCCAGGGTCATCCCGGTGAGGAAGCGGACCGCGAACCGGGGCTGGGTGCGCTTCGCCTCGATCTCCCGCCGGGTGGCCACCTCGGCGGCGGCCGCCGAGGCGATCGAGCCCAGCACGTCACCGAGGCGCTCGCCGCGGTCGGTCAGGTGCAGGATCAGCGCGGCCACCACCTGGTCGCAGACCGGGTCGCCGATCTCGTCGGCGAAGGCGAGCAGGGCGGCCCGGGCCAGCCAGCCGGCCTGGAGGCGGGCGGCGAGGGTGCGTACCTCCTCCTGGATCTCCGCCGGCGCGGTGGCGATGGTGCCGATGATGGCCTGCTGGAGGCCCTGCCCGGTGCCGGAGATGTCCTTGAGCCGGCGGGTCCACTCGCCGACCGCCTCGATCCGGGCGATGGCCCGCTGCTCGGCCCGGCCGACGGCGAAGAGCCACGGCACGCCGGGCACCGCCAGGGCCACCAGCAGACCCACCACCGGGAGCCCGGTGAGCAGGAAGGCCAGCGCGCCGGCCAGCACCGCGCCGCCGAGCAGCACCTGATGGTTGCGCTGCTCCCGTCGGCTCGCCCCGGAACCCGTCCAGAGCCGACGCAGCCCCCGGCCCGCGCCGGGCCCCGCCGCGGCCGGCCGGCTGGTGCCGACCAGCGCGACCACGGTCAGCACCAGACCGGCGACGCACGCCGCCCCGGAGACCAGAGCGATGAACTGGAGCGTGGTCATGAGGCGGGCCGCCGGCCGAGTCGGGTGTGCCGGGGGCGCCGCCAGGCCCCGGTGCCGGCCTCGATGAAGCGGGTCAGCAGCCGGGCGTCGTAACCCACCCGCAGCAACTGGTCGCGGATCCGCTCGGGCAGGTGCCGGGGCACCGCCCGGCCGTCCGGGCCCGGGCCGAAGACCGACGTGGTGGTGATCCGGTTGCCCTCGCCCACCCCGATCACCTCCTCGACGTGGGAGACGAACCGGTGCTTGCGGCCGCCGATCGCGGTCTCGTCCTCGACGGTGACGTAGACGATCAGGTCCAGCGCGTTGCCGGCCATCCGGCGGGCCTGGTCGACCGTCATCTCCCGGCCGTGCGCCAGCGCCAGCTCGATGATCCGCTCGCTCACCCCGGCCGGCGTACGGGCGTGGATGGTGCACATCGACCCGCGGCTGGTGGTCATCGCCTGGAGCATCGGCACGATCTCCCGGGAGCGGACCTCGCCGACGATGATCCGCAGCACGCCCATCCGCAGTGAGACCGGGATCAGGTCGGCGATGCTCACCTCGCCGGCCGGGCGCCCGTCCAGGCCGCGTTCGCCGTGGCCCTCACGGGACTCGAAGCTCATCACCGCCCGGTGCTTCTGCCCCCGGCGGGCGGGCAGCAGTTCCCGGCTCTCCTCCAGCAGCACGTACGGCTCGTCGGCCGGGATCTCGTCCATCAGCGCCCGGATCACCGTGGTCTTCCCGGCTCCGGCCAGCCCGGCGACCATGATGTTCAGCCCGGCCCGCATCGAGGCGCGCAGGAAGTCCCGCAGCAGCGGGTCGATCATCTCGTCCAGGTCGGGCCGGCTGCCGGCGATGTCCTCCAGGCTGACGTCCAGCGTGTTGTGTTTGCGGATCACCGCGTACGGGCGGTGGCTGACCAGGAAGACCGCGGCGAGCCGGCTGCCGTCGGGCAGTTGCAGGTCCAGCGTCGGCTTGGAGGTCGACAGGGAACGCTCGGTCGCGCCGGCCCGGCGGGCCGCCGCCTGGAGGATCTCCACCAGTTCGTCGTCGCTGTCGGCGATCGGCTCGGCCCAGTCCACCCCGCCGCCGTGCCGGGTGATCCGCACCTGGTCGCAGCCGAGGATGTGCACCTCCTCGATCGTGTCGTCGACCAGCAGCGTCTGCAGCCGGCCGAGGCCGACCAGCTCGGCGGTCACCTGGTCGAGCAGGAGCCGCTCGGCGTCGGCGGCCATCGGGGTGCCGGCCCGGCGCACCGAGTCGGCGTACGCGGAGACCACGGCGACGGCGAGCCGGGCCCGCTCCACCTCCTCGGCGTCCGCGTCGAACTCCCGGCCGCGCTGCCAGCGGGTGAGCCGTTCGCTCAACTCCCGGCGCAGCTCGCGGACCACGGCGAAGTCGACCCGGGGACGCGGGGGCGGCAGCGCCACCGGGGCCGGCGGGACGACCGCGACCGGCGGTGGCGCGGCATGGGGGTGCCGACCGTTCGGCGGGGTGAGCGGCGGCACCGTGGAGGTGGCCCCCGGCTGCTGCCCGCGCGGGTCGTGGGAGACCGGCTCAAACCGCACGGCGGGCCTCCCGGGGAGGGGCCGGCGCGGTGCGCGCCGGGGTGGGGTCAGGACACATGCGGTGCCTCCTGCGCGACCGGCGCCTGCGGCGTCGTCTGGGGGACCGGCCAGGCCAGCCGGGCCCGACGACGTTCGAGCAGCGCCCGGATCGGCACCTCCAGCGCGCCGGCCGCGCGCATCAGCGGCCGTCCGGCGCGTACGGTGCCGCCGAGGCTGAGCACCGCCGCGGTACGCGGGTCGTACGGCAGCCGGGCGATCACCGGCACCCGCAGGGCCTTGCTGATCTCGCTGTTGCCGTGCCCGTCCCCGACCACCAGCAGCCGCAGCGCGCCCGGCGGGACGCGGTGCTCGGCGAGGTCCCGCTCGACGGCCCGGATGGTGGCCCGGGTCGCGGAGAGGTCGGGCAGTTGCGCCCGGGTGACCAGCAGCACCACGGCGGCCGCCCGGAGCACCGGCCACGGTGGACCGGCCACCTGGAGCCGTCCACAGTCGACCAGCACGTCGTACGGGGGCAGGCCCTGCTCCAGCCCGGCGAAGAAGTCGGCGAACCGCTGCCAGAGCGGGGTGACGCTGCCGGCCTGGGCCGGGTCGACCACGCCGGGCAGCAGCAGCCGCTCCCGCTTCGGCGCGTCCAGGTCGACCAGCTGGGACCAGAAGGCGGTGTCCAGGTTGCCGTCGCGCAGTTCCCCGACGGCGAGTTCGCCGATGCCCCGGGGACCGTCGAGCGCCCCACCGAGGTAGCCGGCGAGGATCGAGCCGCCCGCCGGGTCGCACTCCGCCAGCACGAGCCGCCGGTGCCAGCTCAGCGCAGCGGCGAGGGCCGAGGTGGTGACGCCGGGCGACCCCTTGGCCGAGACCAGGGCGATGATCGCCATCAGGCCGCCTCGGTGAGCACGAGCGCGATCCGGTCGTCGGCGGCCAGCACCACCACGGCGGGCACGTCGCGTACGGCGAGGGCCAGGTAGACCACCACGTCGTCGTTCTCCGGGGTGGCGGTGTCGATCACGGTGGCCTCGAACCGGGTGCCGCCGCTGCGCGCCGGGCCCTCGGCGTTGGCGTCCGGGGTGCTGACCAGGAGCACCTTGTCCCCGGGGTGCAGCCTGCGGGCCGGCACCTGGCTCGGTTCCAGGCCGAGCGCGATCTGCTGCTGGCCGGGGCCGAGCAGCGGGTCGTCGGTGAGCTGGGCCCGGGTCAGCAGTGTGCCGGGGGTCAGCGACACGGCGGCCCGCAGACCCACCACCTCGTCCAGCCGGCGGGCCGGCACCGGCGCCAGGCCCTGGCCGCCGGAGACCTGCACCGCGACCAGGTCGGCGGCGCTGAGCTGCCGGCCCACCTCGACCGGCCGGGCCACCGCCAGGTAGCTGCCGGTCGCCCGGACCGAGGTGACCGCGAAGGCCGCGCCCAGCCCGCCGAGGGCGATCAGCAGCACCGCCAGGCCGAGCAGGCCCGGCCGCGCCCGCCGCTGCCGGACCACCTTGGGGGGCGCCACCGGGGCGTCCATCGGGGTCCCGTTCCGCGTCACCAGACTCACCGGTCCGCCTCCGTTCGCGACTGCGGGGCTCCGTACGTCGGGTCGGTCCTCGCGTTCACCGGGCCTGTCTTCGTTCGCGACTGCGGGGCTCGCAAACCCGGCTCACTCCTCGCGCTCACCGCGTCACCACCTGAAGTTCGTCGATCTCCACCGGCACCGTGCCGCTGTTCCGCTGCTGCGCGATGTCGCCGTTCGGGTCGCCGTCGCCCGCCGCCCAGTGCACGGTCCAGTACGTGGTGGCGCTGACCCGGTAGGTGCCGGCCCGGCGGTAGCCGCGGTCGTAGCCGCAGTCGGGGGAGGTCAGGCCGGCCCGGGGACCGTCCGCCGCGTACGGGGTGCCGGGTTTGGTGCAGGTGACCCGGGTGCCGTCGCCCATGTTCCAGACGATCCGGTTGACCCTGGCCGTGATGCTGACGGTGAGCCCCCGGTCGGAGGCGGACGCGGTGAGCGGGCCGAAGTAGCTCGCGCCGCCGCTGGCCCACATCCAGACCGGCAGCCCGACCAGGCCCGGCCCCTTGCTGCGTCGGGGGGCCACCGCGATCCGGGGCGGGAGCAGCGAGATCGAGGCGAGCGCTCGGCGGGCCAGCTCCTCCGGGTCCGGCGGGGCCCCGTAGCCGGGCGGCGGGCCGTCCCGCAGCACCACGGTCTGCGCGCCGAGGTCGCCGCCGTTGCAGGTCTGCACGTACCACTGCTTGCCGTCCGGCGCGGTGGGCTGCGGCTCGGCCAGCTTGTAGTAGCAGCCGTCGCCGGTGTTGAACCAGCCCAGGACGTCGTCGTAGCAGGGGATCACCCGGCCGTTCCACTGGCATTTCGCCGCGGCGCCGTCACCGGCGCCGCCGCCACCCCCGGGATTCCCGCCGCCGCCAGGCCCGCCGGGCACGCCCGGGTCGTCGTCCCAGACGTTGCAGTCGGTCTGCCCAGGCGGGCAGTCGGCGCCCGGATCGCCGGGGCCGGCGGCGGACGCCGGCGCGGCGGTGACCGCCAGCAGCAGCGTCAGCCCGGCCGCGGCGAGCAGCCGACGGGGTGTCCCGGCCCTGGCCGGTCGGGCCGGGACACCGCTTCCTCCCCAGGTCAGCACGGCTGCTCCTGATGCGCGGCGCCGGCGTTGACCAGCCATCGGCCGTCCGGGTACCGGGTCGCGGTGGCGGTCGCCAGGTAGCGACCCCCGCCGGTGCCGGGCACCACCCGCCGGTCCTTGGCGTAGACCAGCCGGTAGCCGGTCGCGTCCAGGCAGTCCTGGATCTCCACCGTGGGTGGGTCGGCGTCCAGGCTGACCGAAACGACGGTGGGATCGGAAACGAGCGTGCCGGTACGCATCGCGCCGTGCTCCTTCGCCTCACGAATTGCCAGTCGCACCCGGGTCAGCAGTGGATCCGCCACGAATCGGGCCAATGCCGGATGCGTCGGATCGCTGCGCTCGCTCGCCGCCCGGGACGCCTTCAGATAGCCGGAATAGGCGGCGAGCGCCGTCTTTCCCGCGGCCTGTTCGGCGGCGTCCGAATGGGCGGCCGGGGTGGCGTCGTGGTCCGTCCGGGGACCCGGCGTCGTCTCCCGATCGGCGCCGCAGCCGGCGCTCGCGCCCAGCACGGCAAGGCTGAGCAGGCAGCTTGTCCATCGGCGGGAATGCCGTGTGTGCAAGGCCGGGCCCTCCTCGGTGGCGGCCCGGAGCCGCCGGACGGGCGTACTCCGGGCAGGCGGAAGCGCGCCCGGATGTGCTCGTCCGGGCCTGAAGTCGCTGCCGCTGCATTTACCTGTACGGATCTTTTACAAATTCGAAACCTGATGTCTCCGGTTGGCCTCCGACGCCAATTGCTCGGGGGTTGCGTCGCACCCAAGGGGCGAGCATAGGCTGACGATCGCCGATGCAACAGAGGCAATTCATTCGAACACGTTCAGTGATGACAGGTGGTGGTGGCCGGTGGGTGTCCGGAGGGTGAAGCGACGGCCCGGCTCGGCGGCGACCGGCGGTCGGCGCGGCCGGACCGGTCCGGCGGTCGGCTGGCCGGCGGGCGGCCGTCCGGCCGGAGGAATGGGTGGCATCGGTGCCTCTGGTCCGATCCGTCCCGCTGGGATCCGGGCCGCCGAGGGGCTCCGGCCGGCCGCCGGGCGGGCGCTGCCGTCGAGGCGGGACCCGGTGATCGGCGCGCCACTTTCCGCGCCATCCGCGACTCGCCGAGCGGGTGGATCTCACTCTCCGTGCTCCAGAGTGGAACGCACCGCGACCGTCCGGTGGGCCCCGCGATGACCGGTCGGGGGCTCCGGACCGCCGGCCGGGCGGCCACCGGCGAGGGCTGCCCGCCGGTCGCCCGTCCGGTCGTACGGCTGCTGGCCGCCCTGGCGGTCGTACCGCCGCTGCGGCTGGCGGTGGCCCGGTACGCCGTACCACCGGGGTCCGTGGACCGGACCGGGTGCGCCGGCTGCGGCGCGCCGATCGGCCTGGACCGGCCGCTGCCGGCGCTCGGGCCGGCGGCCCGCTGCCCGGCCTGCCGGGCCCGGGTCGGGGCGGCGCCGGGCGCGGTCGAGCTGGCCCTGGCCGCGGCGCTTACGGTGCTCGCGCTGGCCGGCGGTTCCGCCGGTGAACTCGCCGCGACGGCCTGGTGGCTGGCCTGGGCGGTGCCGCTGGCCCTGGTCGACGCGGCCGTGCACCGGCTGCCCGACCGGCTCAGCTACCCGGCGGCCGCCGGCACCTGGGCGCTGCTCGGGTTGGCCGCGCTGGCCGGCGCCGGACCGGCGCCGTGGCTGCGCGCCACGCTCGCCGGGCTGGGCCTGGCGCTCGGGTTCGCGGCGACCACCCTGCTGCTGGGCCGGCGCGGCTTCGGGCTCGGCGACGCCAAGCTGGCGCTGGGCGTGGGGGCGTTGCTCGGCTGGTACGGCTGGCCGGTCCTGCTGGCTGGGCTGGTGCTCGCCGTCGCTCTCTCCGCCCTGGTCGCCCTCGGCCTGCTGGCAGCCCGCCGGGCCCGCTGGTCCAGCCACCTCCCCTTCGGCCCGTTCCTGATCCTCGCCACCGCCCTGACCCTCCTCCTCACCCCGTGACCGCCGGCCCTCACCGGCGGGCGGAGTGGGTCAGGGGGCGGGCCGCGCGGCGGACCCGCCGGCGCAGGGCCTCGGCGACCGGGCGGGCCGCCAGCGGGGTGACCAGCGCGCCGACCAGGACGCCGAGGAGCAGCCCGGCGGCCACGTCGTGCGGGTAGTGCACGCCGATGAAGGTGCGGGAGAGCGCGGCGAGCAGGGCCAGCGGGGCGGCGACCAGTCCGATCCGGCGATGCAACAGCAGGGTCGCGGCGGCCAGGGCCCCGGCGATGGTGGCATGGTTGCTGGGGAAGGACCAGTCGCCCACCGGCGGGCAGTGGGCGGCCACGATCATCAGGTCCGCCGGGCTGCGGCAGGGCCGGTCCTCGGCGACCAGGTCCTTGAGCCCCTCGCTGCCGCCGTACGCCAGCAGCACCGACACCGGCGCGGCCAGCGCCAGCGCCCGGCCCCGGATGTCGCCGCCGACCAGCCGGGTCGCCGCGGCGACCACCAGCAGTACGCCGAGCAGCAGGACCGCCCCCTCGGTGAAGTGGGTGGCGAACCAGTGCACCGGTTGCGGTGTGCCGTCGGCGAAGTCGACGATGTCGCGGTACCAGTCGACGCTGATGTCGGGAACGTCGGTCATGATGGCGTCGGTCATGAATCACCTCACCATCTGTTCATACTCCGTGCACCTGGGGTTTTCCTTGGGAATGACCGGGCTGGCTGACCGGATCGGCGGTCACCCCGGACATCCGCTCGACCACCGCCTCCAGCGCCTCGAAGGCGTACGCCCAGTTGTGGCACTTGAAGCTGCGCAGCCCCTCGATCGGGGTGCGGCAGTCGGCGCAGTACACCCCGGGGATCGCGTCCGGCACCTCGGTGTTGACGTACTTGCGCTCGCCGAGGATCACCCGGGCGATCATCGTCGGATCGTGGACGCCGTGCAGCGCCGACGCGACGATGTCGTACCAGTTGACCCGCCGGCCGCACTTCGGGCAGTCCGGCTCGTCGCCGCTGACCCAGAGCGGCGCGCCGACGCTGCGCGCCGGCATCCCGAGCAGCTTCTCCAGCCGGCGTACGTCCGGCTCCGGCGTCGTCCAGCGGTGCCGACCCGGCAGCGACGCGGGCGAGTCGTAGACGGCGCGGAACACGACCGGATCCACCTCCACGGTCTCGCGCTTGCTGGTCATGCGGTACCTCCTCCACGCTCGGTGGCACCACCGTCCTACCAGGTGAACGGGGTGTGCAACCGGATCAAGGACACCGACACGACGGGTCAGTGGTGTGTCGCGAGCGCTGCTCCGAGCTGGGGAGGCGCTGGTGTGCCGATGCCGGCGCCGGCTGGTCAGACGTCGACGGCCAGGCGGACCGTCACCACGTCGCCCACCTCGAGCCCTTCGGCCTTCCGCACCGACGCCCGCACCGGCACGATGTACCGCCCGTCCTTCGGGAACAGCGACGTCTGCCATCCGGTCCCGCCGATCTGCGCCCGGACCGGAACCATGCCCCAGCCGTAGGTCACCAGCGCGGACGTCGCCGCCAGTTCGCCGCACTCGTCCTCGGGAACGGTGACGAAGTGCCACGGCGCCGGCCCTTTCCAGAACCACATCTCGCCGGCGAACTCCAGGTTCATCCGATCACCCCGCCCCTGGAGAACTCGCCTCTGGCCCGGTGATTGTGTCCGACGATCTCGTCCCTGTGCTGTCGCAGCTCAGAGGCGGTCTGTGGTGGGCCGCCAGGGACTCGAACCCTGAACCTATGGATTACCGGAGAGCCGGCCGGATCGGGTGCGGTACGAGGTCATCCGGGCTGCTGGCGCGCTTCTCGGCCGGGTTCGGCTGGCACGGTTGCTGTACTTCACTGCTGTACTGCTGGCGTCAAGCGAGGCGCTGGATGCGGACCTTCGGGCGCTCGTTCTTGAGGTGGCCTTGCTTGTGCTGGCGGACCTGCTCGTCCCAGACCTCTTGGTCGTAGTCCGGGTTCGGCGGGATCCACCTGTGGGAGCCGTCGCTGTAGTGGAACTTCTCGTCGCCGGGTCGCAGGAAGCTCATCGGTTCCAGCGGAGGAAGCGGTGGTGAAGTTGGCCGGCGGGGACGTGGGCCAGGTCCTGGGCGGCGTCGACGAACTGGGCGGCCAGGTAGAGGGCCAGCGACACCGGGGCGCGGTCGTACTCGGCTCGCAGCTCCCGCCGCCGGGTCTGGCAAGGCCAGTCGGCACCGCAGCCGCCGCAGGTCCAGGCCGGTGTTACCGGGAGGTGTGTCGTCATCGCGGCGCGTCCTGGCTTGGCCAGTGGCCGCGGTTGATTGGGATGGGATGACGGCTCCGGCAGGGCAGGTCGCTCCCGCAACGGCAGATGCGCCGCCAGTGCCGCCATGACCAGAGGGGCCGGTGTCGGCGGGCGAGGGTCAGCGCCGCCGCCAGGACGTACTCGTCGTAGGACACGCGCCGCCGGCTGTTGTCCTGCCGCTGTTGGCGCCCGGTATCCCGCACGGCACCTGCGGATGAATCACTTGCATCGTTCGGTGCGGTCATCACGCCTCCCGCCGACGCTTGGGGTCCCGTGGGCACCCGGTCAGCCGTGTCCGGAGACAGGGCACCCACGGCAGGACGACCCGGCCGCCAAGCTGGGTAGCCCCACGAGCAACTTAGGACGCAATGTGCGCAGGGTCAACAGCTACGACACATAGCGTTGTAAGTCGAGCCCGCCATATGGTCTGCTTGCACCAGCCGCCAAGCTGGGAGCACCACCTATGTCTGAAGCTGCCTACCTACAGGTCGCCCGGGATATCCGCGAGCAGGTCAGCTCCGGTCAGTTGAAGCCGGGCGACAAGCTGCCCTCGTTCGCCGCCCTCTGCGAGCACTACAAGGTCAGCAACACCGTGATCCGCGCCGCCATGCTGCTGCTGAAGGCCGAAGGGCTGATCGACGGCCGGCAGGGCAAGGGCGTCTACGTCGCCAACCCGCTTCCCCGGTAAGCCCGGGTCGCCCACCGAGGCGCGACACCTCGCTTACAAGCTCTGTGCTGATCGTCCGGCGTCGTCTGTCCGCATTCGGGACCTCGACCGCTTGTCCGCATGCTTCCGCCGGCGGGCGTCCTCGTCCGGGCCGGTTGCTGTCGTCGTTGCTGTCAACAGCCGCTAGTCACCCGATCCAAGCTGTCGTTCCAACTCCATGATCCGTTGATGGGCCCTGAAGGTACTCGCCCGCTGTTGCTTGTCGCTGGCGGTGATCAATCCGAGAAGAGCTTCGAGTCCCTGGTCTTCTACGTAGCAACCGGGATGGAGGAGGTCAGGTGCCGAAGTACGGAGGTCCTCCACGAACGGCTGCCACATGTAGCTCCATGAGTTGTCGCGCCGGAAGCGAAGCACCGCCGACCCACCTGGATCGACGTCTCTGGAGCAGAGTGGGCATCTCAGCACAGATCGATCATCGCCTGCCGTCCCGCCTCGCGCCAGAGCAGGGGACGACCCCCGCCGGGGGGAGCCGGACACACCTCGTCGGCTCGTGCCGATCGTTGCCGACCAGTGCGGTCGAGCAGCTGACGCTAGGCGTCCTCTGCCGGCTCGTACCCACCTGGATCAAAGGGCTTGCTGCCTCATGGCTGCCTCCGGCCTCGGCCTGGTCGTCGCTGTAGTCCCTGAACTTTCTGGATTGCCGGCGAGGAGGTTGCCTACGGTTCCGCAAGCAGGTGGCGAGCCTCCGCCGGCCGGTCTCGGGCTACGACGGTGGGGCGCGTCGCTGTAGTTCTCTGCTGTACGGCGACCAGGCCGACACCGGGTACCAACCCCGACGGGCGGAGGGCGACTCCTGGTCAGCGGTCAGTCAGTTCGGCTAGATCAACGGCGTTGATGAGTTCGGTGATCGCCGACTCGCCGGCGAGGTTCAGAGGTAGCAGTTCGCCGGTTCGAGCTCGCGGGTTGAGCAGCAGTTCAGTGCTGGTGTCGTTGACGATGGCGGCAGCGTCGGCTTCCGCCCATCGCACGCCGTTCAGCGATGCACGATGGATTTCGGTGGCGAGAAGGCACGACACCCCGGGTCTGCCATAGCTGTCCGGCCCGTCGTGGCGCAGCACGGCCACTCGCGCTGAGCCGATGGCGGGTGCGACAGCGAAGGCTTCCCGCAGGGTGACGAGGACCTGGCCGCAGACGAACTGCTTGTAGTAGGCGGCACGGTCACGCTGGGGCAACTTCCGTAGGGACAGGTTGCCGGCCTGGGTGGTGGTGGGCATGCGCTTGGGCACGACCTGCTCGACGGTGGGGACGAGCACCACGAGGGAAACCTCGTCGCCGGTGACGCCGACGGCGGCGCTCGCCGCCTCGTTGTCTTCGAACGCTTCTTCGAGGGTTTCCAGGACGACATCCGGGTCGTTGCTGCACAGTTGCTGCCACCGCTGGTCGAGGAATTGCTGCCAGCCGGCCTTCTGCTCGAGCAGGGTGGTCCACTGCCGCCGCACCTCGGCGTCGGTCCACTGCGCGGCGCGCTGTTTGGCCTGCGCCCGTTTGGTCCGCTCGAAGAACCCGACACCGGCCAGGGCGTGCTGTTCGTAGTGCTGGTAGATGCTGGCCCGGTCCGGTGGTGCGGGCTCGGGCGCGACCGGTCGGGTGGCGGCGGAGAAGTTCACCCGGTGCAGGTCGAGAATACGCAGGAACGCCTGCGCCAGATGCTGGGCCTCCTCCGCCCGCTGCGCCTGGGCGGCTTGGCGCTGCTGCGCCGCGAGCTGCCGTTGATAGGCCGCCGCTGAAGTACCGCGGCCACCGGACCCGCTACGGCCGCGGCCTCCGCCGAGGGAGGTGTAGAAGCCGACGGGACCCGCGCCAGTGGAGAAGCCGGTGCGGCCGGCGCCGAAGTGCACCCGGGCCGCCCTCGGGCCGACACTGGTGCGGATGCCGCGAGAGGAGGCACGGATACGCACCCCGGGTGCCAGCTTGATGGAGAACCCCATCAGCCGACCGTAGGCCCTGGCGCTTGAGCGATCGTTCAGCCTGTTACCTGATCGCCGCTCCGCTAACTGGTCGCCGCCGTGTCCCGATCGGGCAGCCTCGGATGCCCGGGCCGGCACTATCGCCGATGTTGACGGTTTCGGCTCGCGAACTTGTCGTTGAGCAATATTATGATCTTGCGTGCATGTGTTGCCATGCATCTACCGGCGATGGGTTCTCGCCGGCTTCTACCTTTGAGTCAAGGGGACCACTTGAAGAACAAGCTGATCGGTGCCGTCGCGGCGCTCGCCATCGCGGTCGGCGGGTCGCTCGCCGCCGCCACGCCGGCGCAGGCCGCCACCCCGGCCATCATGATCACCAAGGTCTACTACAACTCGCCGGGCAGCGACACCGGGTCGAACACCAGCCTGAACGCCGAGTACGTCCGGCTGACCAACAAGCGCAGCTCCACCATCAACCTCAAGTACTGGACTCTGCGCGACAAGTCGAACCACGTCTACAAGTTCACCACCAACTGGTACCTCAAGCCTGGATACAGCGTCGCGATCCACACCGGCAAGGGCACCAACACCAGCAGCAACCTCTACTGGGGCCTGTCCTGGTACGTGTGGAACAACAGCGGCGACGCCGCCTACCTGCGTAACTCCGCCGGCACGGGAATCGACTCGTGCTCCTGGGGCAGCAGCGGCAGCTACACCTACTGCTGAACCCAGCGGCACCATGAGCGCCGGCCCGCCATCAGGTGGGCCGGCGCTTCCCGTGCCAACTCTCTCCACCGCCGCCCCCACGGTCCGGTCGAACGCTCGGGAATGTTCCGGCCCTCGATGGGCGGTGAGCAGCAGAAACAGGACCCGTAACCGTCGGTCGAAATGCTGATACACATCGTGGCCGACCGGACGGTGCCCAACGTTGACACTGGTCAGCACACTCGGACAGGTGACGTACCAGCCTCCGCAGGACCCGTGGCAAGAGCCAACGCCCTGCCTCTTATACACATCGGACGC
>NZ_QGKS01000201.1 GCF_003172935.1 Micromonospora sicca
CTACACAAGGGTATTCGTCGGCAGCGTCAGATGTGTATAAGAGACAGGGGGTGGGTCAGGGGGCGGTTTCGTTGCGGATCATCAGGGCGGAGCGGAGGCCGGTGATGTCGAGGACGCGGAGGAGGAAGTCGCCGACGTTGCTCAGCACCAGCAGGCACTGCGCGTGGCTGGCCTTGCGGCTGAGCACCACCAGCGTGCCGAGGCCCTGCGAGTCGCAGAAGGTGACCCCGCCCAGGTCGAGCACGATGCGCGGCGGGGGGTCGGCCAGCACCTCATTGACGACTGTCGACAGCTGGGCGGCCGTGAGCATGTCGATCTCACCGGCGAGGCGAAGAACAACTTCGTCACCCGTCCGGTGTACCGTGATGGACAGTTCGGCACGATCCACCCGGTCACCCTATCGCGATCTCGACCACCCGGCCCGCCGAGCCTGCCCCGGTTGCGCGTCCGACCCGGTGCCGACCGCCGGCCCCGGCTGATCTTCGTCCCGCTCGGCCGACCCGCACGCGGGTGAGCCCGGTAACCCCGGTGCGGGGTGGCTGCCGATTCCCCGGCGGGCGCTGACACAATGGCGGCATCGTGACCGATACCCTTTCCGCCGGATCCGGCCGCTACCCAGCCGACGCGCCGGCCTCCGAGGCCCTGTTCGACCGCGCCAAGGCCATCGTGCCCGGCGGGGTGAACTCCCCCGTGCGCGCGTTCCGTGCCGTCGGCGGCACCCCGCGCTTCATGGTCCGGGGGGAGGGTCCCTGGATGTTCGACGCGGACGGCCGGCGCTACGTCGACCTGGTCTGCTCCTGGGGGCCGCTGATCCTCGGCCACGCGCACCCCGAGGTGGTCGCCGCCGTGCAGGAGGCCGCCACGTACGGCACCAGCTTCGGCACGCCCACTCCAGGCGAGGTGGAGTTGGCCGCGGAGATCGTCGCGCGTACCCCGGTCGAGCAGGTGCGGCTGGTCAACTCGGGCACCGAGGCGACCATGTCGGCGATCCGGCTGGCCCGCGGCTTCACCGGGCGCGCCAAGATCATCAAGTTCGCCGGCTGCTACCACGGCCACTCCGACGGGCTACTCGCCGCCGCCGGCTCCGGTGTCGCGACGCTCGGCCTGCCCGACTCGCCCGGCGTGACCGGCGCGGCGGCCGGCGACACCATCGTGCTGCCGTACAACGACATCACGGCGGTCGAGGAGGCCTTCGCGGCCGAGGGTCCGCACATCGCGGCGATCATCACCGAGGCGGCCGCCGGCAACATGGGCGTGGTCGCCCCCCGTGACGGCTTCAACCAGCAGCTCGCCCGGATCGCCCACGCGTACGGCGCGTTGCTCATCGTCGACGAGGTGATGACCGGGTTCCGGGTCACCCGCGCCGGGTGGCACGGCCTCGACCCGTCCGACGCCGACCTGTGGACGTACGGGAAGGTCATGGGTGGTGGGCTTCCCGCCGCGGCCTTCGGCGGGCGCACGGAGATCATGGCGCGGCTCGCCCCGGCCGGGCCGGTCTACCAGGCCGGCACCCTCTCCGGTAACCCCCTCGCCTGCGCCGCCGGCCTGGCCACGCTGCGGCTCGCCGACGACGCGCTCTACCGCCGGCTCGACGAGACGGCCGCCGTCGTGGGCAAGCTCGCCGCCGACGCGCTGGCCGCCGCCGGGGTCCCGCACCGCCTGTCGTGCGCCGGCAGCATGTTCTCGATCTTCTTCACCGACGCCGACGTGGTCGACTACGACAGCGCGCGAACCCAGCAGGTCCCCGCGTTCAAGGCGTTCTTCCACGCGATGCTCGCCGCCGGCGTCTACCTGCCGCCGAGCGCGTTCGAGTCGTGGTTCGTGTCGGCGGCGCTGGACGATGCCGCTCTGGAGCAGATCGCCGCCGCCCTGCCCGGCGCGGCGACGGCGGCGGCAGCGGCGGGTCGCGGGGGGTAGGGAACGTGAGCGAGACGGTGGTCCACGTGCTGCGGCACGGCGAGGTCTACAACCCGGGGGGCGTCCTCTACGGCCGGCTGCCCGGGTTCCGCCTCTCCGAGCTGGGCGTCCAGATGGCCAAGGCCGCCGCGCAGGGGCTCGCCGAGCGGCACGTGGTGCACGTGGTGGCCAGCCCGTTGGAGCGCGCCCAGCAGACCGCCGAGCCGATCGCGGCGCAGTTCGGCCTCCCGGTCGGGGTGGACGAGCGGCTGATCGAAAGCGCCAACTGGTTCGAGGGCAAGAAGGTCTCCCCGGGCGACGGCTCGTTCCGCGACCCGCGCAACTGGTGGGTGCTGCGCGACCCGGTCACCCCGTCCTGGGGCGAGGCGTACCAGGCCATCGCGGAGCGGATGTTCGCCGCGCTGCACGCTGCCCGGGTCGCCGCCGAGGGGCGCGAGGCGGTGCTCGTCTCCCACCAGCTCCCGATCTGGACGCTGCGCCGGTACGTCGAGCGCAAGCGGCTGTGGCACGACCCGCGTAAGCGGCAGTGCGGGCTGGCCAGCCTCACCTCGTTCCACTTCGACGGCGCCAAGGTCGTCGGCATCGGCTACTCCGAGCCGGCGGCCCACCTGGTCGCGATCTCGCCGACCGCCCGGACGGCCAAGGGGGCCTGATGCGCACCCGGAGGCCCCTCGCCGTCCTGCTCGCCGCCGTCACCGCCGTGACGGCGCTGGTCGGCTGCTCCTCCGGCAGCGAGGAGAGCAAGTGCGCCAACAAGGCCGGCGTCATCGAGTGCGCCCCGGACCAGCGCTCGGCGGCCCCGAAGATCACCGGTGACCTGCTCACCGGCGGCAGCTACGACGTCTCGCAGGCCCGCGGCCAGGTGGTGGTGCTCAACTTCTGGGGCTCCTGGTGCGCGCCCTGCCGGGCCGAGGCCGACGACCTGGAGGCCACCTACCAGGCCACCAAGGCCTCCGGGGTGACCTTCCTCGGCATCAACGTGCAGGACAGCAAGGACAAGGCGATCGCGTTCGAGCAGGGCCGGGTCACCTACCCGAGCCTCTTCGACCCGGCCAGCCGGCTCGCGCTGGCCCTGGACATCCCGCCGAACACCATCCCGGCCACCGTGGTCCTGGACCGGGAGGGCCGGATCGCCACCGTGATCCGGGCCGCCGTCACCCAGGACGGCCTGCGCCCCGTCATCGAGCGGATCGCCGCCGAGCAAGCGGCCTCCGGGTCCCGCTGATGGGCGAGACGTTCCGGGAGGTCGCCCAGTCCGGGCCCCTGCTGCTGGCGATCGGCGCGGCGGTGCTCGCCGGCCTGGTCAGCTTCCTCAGCCCGTGCGTCCTGCCGCTGATGCCGGGCTACCTGTCGTACGTCACCGGCCTGGCCGGCGCGGACCTGGAGGGCCGGGCGCGAACCGAGCCGGCACCGGCCGGCGGGGACGCCCCGACCGGCGGCGGGGTCGCCGTGGCGACCGGCGGGGTGGCCGTCGCGGCCCGGCCGGCGGCCGCGGTCAAGGGCCGGGTGCTCGCCGGGACGCTGCTGTTCATCGCCGGCTTCACCGCCGTCTTCACCGCCACCGCGATCCTCTTCTCCGGCGTCGGCAAGGTCTTCTTCCAGCACGAACGCGCCCTGGAGATCGTCATCGGCGGGCTGGTCGTGGTGCTCGGGCTCGGCTACCTCGGCCTGGTGCCGGGGATGCAGCGCGAGTTCCGGATCAACCGGCTGCCCGCCGCCGGACTGCTCGGCGCCCCCGTCCTCGGCGCGGTCTTCGCGCTGAGCTGGCTGCCCTGCACCGGCCCGACGCTCGGCGCGGTGCTCGGCATGGCCACCGTCGGCGGCAAGACCGACCGGGCCGTGGTGCTGGCCGTGGCGTACTGCCTCGGGCTGGGGGTACCGTTCGTCGTCTTCGGGCTGGGCTTCCACCGCCTGCTCGGGGTCTTCCGCGCCGTCCGGCGCAACAGCCGCTGGGTGACCCGGATCGGTGGCGTCCTGCTGATCCTGATCGGCCTGGCGCTGGTCACCGGCGGCTGGCAGAACTTCGTGATCTGGCTGCAGACGCACGTCGGGGTGGGCGAGGTGAGCATCTGATGACGACCGTGGACGACCGGCCGGCCACGCCGCCCGCCGCGGCGCCCCGGCGGCGGGTCAACCCGGTGCTCGCCCTGCTGCGCAACTCGTGGCGGCAGCTGACCAGCATGCGTACCGCGCTGATCCTGCTCTTCCTGCTCGCGGTCGCCGCCATCCCCGGCTCGGTGCTGCCCCAGCGCGGGGTCAACCCGGAGAAGGTCAACCAGTACTTCGTCGACCACCCCGACCTGGCCCCGAAGCTCGACCGGATCGGCGCCTTCGCGGTCTTCGGCTCGATCTGGTTCTCCGCGATCTACCTGCTGCTCTTCACCTCGCTGGTCGGCTGCATCCTGCCCCGGCTGCGGGACCACCTGCGGGCGCTGCGTTCCCGCCCGCCGGCCGCGCCGAAGCGGCTGGACCGGCTGCCCCAGCACGCGGTGCTGGAAGCCCCGGCCGCCGCCGACCCGGCGGCCATCGCCGCCGTGCTGCGCCGCCGCCGCTGGCGGGTCGAGGTCCGCGGCAACGAGGTCTCCGCCGAGAAGGGCTACCTCAAGGAGACCGGCAACCTGCTCTTCCACACCTCGCTCGTCGCCGTGCTGCTCGGGGTCGCGCTCGGCTCCTGGTACGGCTGGCACGGCAACCGGCTGCTGGTGGCCGGCGCGGAGAACGCCTTCTGCAACACCCGCCAGCAGTACAGCGAGGCCTCCCTCGGCCCGCGCGTGGACAGCAGCGACCTGCCGCCGTTCTGTCTCACCCTGGACGACTTCCACGCGAAGTTCCTGCCGTCCGGACAGCCGGCCAGCTTCCGGGCCACCGTGACGGTGGACGAGCCGGACGGGTCGAAGCGGACCGCCGACTTCTCGGTCAACTCCCCGCTGCGGCTCGGTTCCGCCAACGTCTACCTGCTCGGCCACGGGTACGCCCCGATCCTGAAGTACACCGACCGGTACGGCCGCAGCCAGACCAGCACCGTGCCGTTCCTGACCACCGGCGACGTCGGACTGACCGGCGAGGGCCTGGCCGCGTTCCCGGACGCCAACGTCGACCCGAAGACCGGCAAGCGCGCCGCCGACCAGCAGGTCGCCTTCGACGGGCTCTATCTGCCGACAGCCCCGGACACCGGGCCGTTCGTCACGTCGAAGTTCCCCGAGGAGCGGAACCCGGCGGTCGTGCTGGTCGCGTACCGGGGCAACCTCGGGCTGGACGCCGGCATCCCCGGCTCGGTCTACAAGCTCGACCAGCGGCAGGTCGACAACGGCAAGCTCAAGCAGCTCGGCGACCAGAAGCTCGGCGTCGGCGAGAAGTGGACCCTGGACGACGGCAGCACGCTGGAGTTCCTCGGCACCAAGCCCTACGTCACCCTCTCCGTCCGGTACGCCCCCGGGCAGGCGCTGCTGCTCGGCGCCTGTGTGGTGCTGCTCGCCGGCCTGATGGGCTCCCTCTTCGGCCGGCGGCGGCGGGTCTGGTTCCGGGTGACGCCCCCGGACGATGGATCTCCGACGAGCGGTAGTAGCTTGGTGGAGGCCGGTGGGCTGCCGCGCACCGAACACCCAGGGTTCGCCGACGAGTTCGCCCAGTTGGTCGCCGCGGTCCGCGCCGACGAGCGGACGCGAGAAGGAGTCGAGTGATGTCCGCACTCTCCGACCAGCTGGTGACCTTCGCGATCCTGGCGTACCTGGTCGCGATGATCAGCCACGCCGTCGAGTACGCGCTCGGCAACGCCCGGGCGGTGCCGGCCGCCGCCCCGTCCCGGGAGCTGGTCGGCGCGGGTGTCGGCGGCGCCGGCGGGACCGTCGAGGCCCCCGCCGCCCCGGTCCAGAACCGGGCCGGCCGGTCGGCGCAGCGGGCCCTCGTGGCCGGTCGGATCGCCGGCTGGGTCACCGCGCTCGCCGCCGCGCTGCACCTCGGGGCCCTGGTCACCCGGGGGGTCGCCGCCGAGCGGATGCCCTGGGGCAACATGTACGAGTTCGTGCTGACGGTCACCTTCATCGGGACCGCGGCCTGGCTCGCGGTGCTCTGGAAGCGCCCCGCACTGCGCCGGCTCGGGCTCTTCCTGACCCTGGTCATGGTGCTGCTGCTGGCCTTCGCCGAGCTGAAGCTCTACGTCCAGGTCACGCCGCTGATGCCGGCGCTCCAGTCGTACTGGTTCGTCATCCACGTGTCGACGATCGTCTTCGCCTCCGGCATCTTCCTGCTCGGCGTGGTGCCGGCGGCGGCGTACCTGATGCGGGCCGGCTGGGAGCAGGGGCGGCGCAGCTTCCCGTACACCCTGGCCCGCCGGCTGCCGGCGGCGGCCGGACTGGAGCGGATGACCTTCGCGCTGCACGCCTTCGCGTTCCCGATCTTCACCTTCGCGGTGATCGCCGGGGCGATCTGGGCCGAGGCGGCCTGGGGCCGGGCCTGGGGCTGGGACCCGAAGGAGACCTGGGCGTTCATCTCCTGGGTGGTCTACGCCGGCTACCTGCACGCCCGGGCCACCCCAAGCATCAAGCGGAACGTGGCCACCTGGATCGCCGTCCTGGGCTTCCTGACCATGCTGATGAACCTGTTCGGGGTCAACTTCTTCTTCACCGGCCTGCACTCGTACGCCGGCGTCAGCTGACTTCAACCACGACCGCCGGAAGCCCGCGGGCTCCCGGCGGTCGCGTCGTCCCGGAGTCAGCTCACGGTCACCGCGGCGGTGTCGTTCGCCGGGTCGTCGTCGGCCCGCGGATAGCCGTGCGGGATGCGGACCTCGCCGGTAGTCCCGAGCGGGCCGTCGATGCGCAGGTCGAAGCCGACCAGATAGGTCTCCCCGGCGGCGAAGATCCCGCCCGGCTTGGTGCAGTACCAGGTGACCGGGACGGTCGGGTCCGGCTCCTCCTCCTCGCTGCCGGCCGGCGAGCAGTTCGCCGGGCGGTTGCTGACGGCGGTCCCGGCGGGCGGGGTGAAGACGAACCAGGCGGCGTTGTTCCCGGAGATGGTGCCGTCCGGCACCCCAGGGCCGTCGTTGCGCAGGCCCACCTCGACCCGGACGGTGTCGCCGGCCGACCCGGTGGCGGTCGCGCCGAGGGCGACCACGTCGAAGGCGCCGCGGATCGCGCGCAGGTAGTACTGCCCGGACGGGTACTGGTGCTCGGGGCCGATCACGTCGACCGGCTGGCCGACCTGACGCAGCCGCAGCGACTGGTCGGCGTCGCGGCGGGTGAAGGTCACGCCCGCGGGCAGCGGACCGGCGGTGTCGGCGGGGGCCACGGTCTGGCTGATCCGCTTGTCGCCGACGGCGGCCGGACCGACCGAGGTGGCGAAGCCGCCGGGGATCTCGTAGCGGGCACCCGGGGTCAGCTCGCCGCCGACGGTGCACACCACGATCGTGCTGAGCTGGTCCCCGGCGCCGTACCGGCAGTTGCGGTACGCGGCGGGCTCCACGCCGACCGGGAAGCGGAGGGTGATCTGGAGGTCGTCCGCCGGCTGGTCGCCGGCGCTGAGCACCGACACCGGCATGGCGAGCTGGTCGCCCGTGGCGGCGCCGCTGACGTATTCGTCGACCAGGTCGATCACGTCCGGCCCGGCGTGCACCGTCACCGTGGCCTGCTGGGCCCAGCCGTCGACGCCGTCGGCCAGCGCGGTGTAGCCGATCGTTCCGGTCGCGCCGTCGGCCGCGCCGGTGACCGCCCTGAGCACGACGGGCAGGGTGCCGTTCAGGGCGCCGAACTCGTCCGGGGTGGCGGTCGGGGGCATCGGGCAGGTGACCGCGGCGGCGTCCGTGACGCACCAGTCCGGGAAGGTCGCGGTGGCCACCCCGGTCAACCCGCTCAGGTCGAAGGTCACCCGGGGGTTGGTCGCCCCGGTGCTGCTCAGGACGAGGCCGGCGGTCCGGCCGGGGGCGCCGGCCGCGCCGATGGTGGTGTCATCGAGCCAACCGCTCACCCAGCCGGGGTCGGTCTCCGCCGCCGCCGGGCTCTCGACTGCCGCGACCATGGTTGCTGCGGCGAGGGCCGCCGTGCCGACCCGGAACGCGCGGGTAACGCGCACAGATCTCATCGAACTCCCTTGAGGAAGGTGGACCGGCCGGGCCAGTTCGGCCCGATCGGCGCGCTGATCCTAAGGGGAGCCGGTGACGAACGGCGTCCCGGTCGTCGGGTGCGACGCCGGCTCAGCACGTCGTCGACGCGCCCCGGGGACGGGGTGCTGTGATCGTCTGCACTCTGCCGACGGGTTCACCGGCGTGTCGCGCCGGCGAGGCGCAGACGATCATGAGCGGTCAGGCGCCGAACCAGCCGGGGACGTCGAGGCGGAAGAAGTCGGCCGAGGCGACCGTGCGCAGGTCGTCCTCCATCGCGGCGACGCGGTCGGGGCCGAGCGTCACCGTCCAGCGGTCGCGCAGCTCGTCGAAGACGACCGCGGAGCGGCGCAGCCCGTCCAGCCCTCGCTCCGTCATCCGGACCAGCTTGCGCCGGGCGTCGGCGGGGTCGTCGGCGCGCTCGAGGTAGCCCAGGGCGACCAGCCGGTCCACCGTCTTGCCGGCGGCCTGCTTGCTGACGCCGAGACGCTGGCCGAGCTCGGAGGCGGTGGTGCCGTCCGGGCCGACGGCCTGGAGGACGAAGCCGTGCGCCGGCCGCAGCTCCGGGTGCCCCTGCCGGGCCAGCTCGGCGTGCAGGTCGTCGATGAGCGTACGGAAGCCGGCCAGCAGCAGCAGGGGCAGCGCGAATCCGGGGCGGTCAGGCGTTGCCATGCTCGACAACCACGTTTACTATTTGGTCAACCACGTTGACCATCGTATCCGAGAGGGGTCGGCATGTCCCGACCGGTCTTCACCGCCCACACCCCCGACACCGCGCCCGCCGCCGCGCGCCCGACCCTGGACGCCGTGCAGAGGAAGTTCGGCTACCTGCCCGCCGCCGTCGCCCTGATGGCCGAGTCCCCCCAGCTGCTGAAGGGCTTCCTCGGCGCCAACGCCGTCTTCGAGGCCGGCAGCCTGGCCCCGGTGGAACGGGAGGTCCTGGTCCTCACCGTGGCCACCCGCAACGAATGCCATCTCTGCGTTGCCATGCACACCCCCACCCTGGCCGGGCACGGCGGTACGCCGGAGCTGGTCGACGCGCTGCGGGCCGGCACCGAACTGCCCGACGCGCGGCTGGAGGCGCTGCGCCGGTTCACCCTGGCCGTCCTCGACCACCGGGGCGCCGTCCCGGACGCCGAGCTGGCCGCCTTCCTCGACGCCGGCTGGCAGCCCCGGCACGCCCTCGACGTGGTGCTCGGCGTCGGCACCTACACCATCTCGACCTTCGCCAACCGGCTCACCGGCGCGCCGCTCGACCCGCCGCTGGCCGCGTACGCCTGGCACCCGGCCGGGTAGACGTCAGCCGCGCAGGAAGGGCAGCAGCAGGGCGCTCAACTCCGCCGGTCGCTCCTCGAAGAGCCAGTGGCCGCAGTCCTCGACCACCTCGCCGGAGACCGTGTCGGCGTACCGGCGGACCTGCTCGGCCACCTGCTCGCCGAGGCTGGCCCGGGCGCCGACGGCGAGCACCGGCATCGGCAGCTTCGTCGACCGGTACGCGGCGTTGTCCGCCACGTCCTGCCCGAACGCCCGGAACCAGTCGAAGCTGGCCCGCAGATGGTCCGGGTCGCGCAGGTGCCGGGCGTACTCCTCGGCGTCCTCCGGCCCGATGCTGCCCTTGTGCACCATCATCGAGTCGGTGAAGCGGTCCACCCAGAGCGCCTCCCGGCCGCCGATCAGCTGCTCCGGCAGCCCGTTGGCGACGTTGAAGAAGCCGAAGTTCCACACCGCCGGGCCGGCGGCCGTCAGGGCCGGGATCGTGTAGAGGCTCTCGTCCGGGATCGGCGCCTCGGTGAGCACCAGCCGGGACACCACGTCGGGATGGGCGGCCGCGTAGGCGTACGCGACCATGGTGCCCAGGTCGTGGCCGACCAGCCGGAGGTCGCCGGTCAGGCCGAGCCCGGTGAGCAGGCCGTGCAGGTCGGCCGCGATGTTCTTCTTGTCGTACCCGCCGGCCGGGGCGTCGCTGTCGCCGAAGCCCCGCAGGTCCGGCGCGACCACCTCGAACGAGCGCACCAGCTCCGGCAGCAGGTGCCGCCACATGTGCCAGCACTGCGGATAGCCGTGCAGCAGCACCAGCGGGGGACCGCTGCCACCCCGGACGTAGTTGAGGCTCACCTCGCCGACCCGTGCCCGCTGCTCGCTGAAACCCGCCGGGATCCGCCCGCCGCCCATCGCCGCCCCCTTCGCCGCCGGACGGCTCGACTACCCGGCGGTCGCCCGGCCATGCCCGGTCCGTGCCGGCATCGGCCGCGTCACACCACCCGGCTTGGGCGACCGGGAGGCCGGTGCGGGAGACTGGCGGACATGGCGGCTCGTGGCTTCCCGTACACCGATCTCAAGGACTTCCTCGCGGCGCTGGAGCGCGCGGGCGAGCTGCGGCGGGTGAGCGTCCCGGTCGACCCCACCCTGGAGATCAGCGAGGTGGTCACCCGGACCGTCCGGGCCGGCGGCCCGGCCCTGCTCTTCGAGCGCCCCACCCGGGGCGAGATGCCGGTCGCGATCAACCTGTTCGGCACCGAGAAGCGGATGGCGATGGCGCTCGGCGTCGACTCGCTCGACGAGATCGGCGAGCGGATCGGCGCGCTGATCAAGCCGGAGCTGCCGGTCGGCTGGTCCGGCATCCGCGAGGGCCTGGGCAAGGTCATGCAGCTCAAGTCGGTGCCGCCGCGCAAGGTGAAGACCGCCCCCTGCCAGCAGGTGGTCTACCGGGGCGACGACGTCGACCTGAACCGGCTGCCCGGCCTCCAGGTCTGGCCCGGCGACGGCGGGATCTTCCACAACTACGGGCTGACCCACACCAAGCACCCGGAGACCGGCAAGCGCAACCTCGGCCTCTACCGGCTCCAGCAGCACGGCCGCAACACCCTCGGCATGCACTGGCAGATCCACAAGGACTCCACCGCCCACCACGCCGTCGCCGAGCGGCTCGGCCAGCGGCTCCCCGTCGCGGTGGCGATCGGCTGCGACCCGGTCGTCTCCTACGCCGCCTCCGCGCCGCTCCCCAGCGACATCGACGAATACCTGTTCGCCGGCTTCCTGCGCGGGGAGCGGGTCGAGATGGTCGACTGCCTCAGCGTGCCGCTCCAGGTGCCGGCGCACGCGCAGATCGTGCTGGAGGGCTACCTGGAGCCCGGCGAGCGGCTGCCGGAGGGCCCGTTCGGGGACCACACCGGCTTCTACACCCCGGTCGAGCCGTTCCCGGTGCTGCACATCGAGGCGATGACCATGCAGCGCGACCCGGTCTACCACTCGATCGTCACCTCCAAGCCGCCGCAGGAGGACCACGGCCTCGGCAAGGCCACCGAGCGGATCTTCCAACCGCTGCTCAAGCTGCTGATCCCCGACATCGTCGACTACGACCTGCCGGCCGCCGGGGTCTTCCACAACTGCGCGATCGTGTCGATCCGCAAGCGCTACCCGAAGCACGCCCAGAAGGTGATGAACGCGATCTGGGGCGCCCACCTGATGTCGCTGACCAAGCTGATCGTGATCGTCGACGCCGACTGCGACGTGCACGACTACAACGAGGTCGCCTTCCGCGCCTTCGGCAACGTCGACTACGCCCGCGACCTGCTCCTCACCGAGGGCCCCGTGGACCACCTCGACCACGCGTCGTACCAGCAGTTCTGGGGCGGCAAGGTGGGCGTCGACGCGACCCGCAAGCTGCCCACCGAGGGCTACACCCGGGGCTGGCCGGAGGAGATGTCGATGTCGCCCGAGGTCGTCTCGCTGGTCGACAAGCGCTGGAAGGAGTACGGGATCTGATGGCGGTCCTCGACGCGCCGGCCGAGAAGCCGGGCCGGGTGAAGTCGTTCCTCAAGCTCGTCGCGATCGAGCACTCGGTGTTCGCGCTGCCGTTCGCGTACCTGTCGGCGCTGACCGCGATGCGGGTCGACGGCGGGCGGGTGCGCTGGCTCGACCTGCTGCTGATCACCGTGGCGATGGTGGGGGCGCGGACGTTCGCGATGGCCGCCAACCGGATCCTCGACCGGCGGATCGACGCGCGGAACCCGCGTACCGCCGGGCGGGAACTGGTCACCGGGGCGGTGAGCGTGCGGACGGCCTGGACCGGCGCGGCCGTCGCGCTGGTGGTCTTCCTCGCCGCCGCCGCCCTGCTCAACCCGCTCTGCCTGGTGCTCGCGCCGCTCGCCGTGATCCCGCTGGTCGTCTACCCGTACGGCAAGCGGTTCACCAACTGGCCGCACACCATCCTGGCGATCGCCCAGGCGGTCGGCCCGGTCGGCGCCTGGCTCGCGGTCACCGGCACCCTCGCCGGCTCCTGGCCGGCCTGGCTGCTCGGCGCGGCCGTCGGCCTCTGGATCGGCGGCTTCGACCTGATCTACGCCTGCCAGGACTCGGAGATCGACCGGGAGATCGGTGTGCACAGTGTGCCCGCCCGGTACGGCCGGCGCTTCGCGCTGCACGCCTCCACCGTCGCGCACGTGGTCACCTTCGCGCTGTTCATCTGGTTCGGCGCGCTGGTCGGCTTCGGCTGGCTCTGGTGGATCGGGCTGGCGTTCACCGCCGTCGCCTTCGGCTACCAGCACCTGGTGGTCAGCCCCACCGACCTCAGCAAGGTCAACCGGGCCTTCTTCACCGCCAACGGCTTCGTCGGAATCGCGCTCTTCGTCTTCGCCCTGCTCGACCTGGTGGTCCGGCTCGACCTGCGCCCCTGAGCGGCGAGGTCAGGACACGGGGGCGACCGGGTAGCGGCCGCTCTCCAACGTCCAGTCCACCGTGCCGCGCACGGCGTAGGCGACCCCGTCGAGGTGGGCGGTGACCGCCTCGTCCAGCGCCGGACCGAACGACGGCACCGCGGCGCGCAGCGCCACGAACCGGGCCATCCCCGCCCGCCAGCGCTCGGCCACCAGGTTCACGGCGGTCCCCACCGGCACCCCGTACTCGGTCGCCATCGCCAGCACCAGGTTGTGCCCACCGGCGCTGGCCCGGTCCTGGTCCAGCGACGCCAGGTCGTTGAACCAGGAGAGCAGGTCGTTGCCGAGGTCGGCGATCCGGCCCAGCGCGGGATGGTGGTAGACCGCATCGGGCAGCGGCCGGCCGGTCGCGAACTCGATCAGCGGGTACGACACGTACGCCGCCGAGGTCGCCCGGCGCAGCTGGACGTACTCGGCCACCCCGGGGGCCCGGCCGGCGGCCTTCGCGACCGCCTCCCGCCAGGCGCCGTCCAAGTGGTCGGCGACCGCGTCGGCGAAGCGCAGCCGCCAGCGGGCGGGCATCCGCCGTCGGGGCTCCCGCCACGCCTGCACGAGCAGCCGCCGCAGCGGCCCCGAGAAGCCGGGATGGCGTGCCCGGGGCCCCTCGCGCAGCAGGGCGAGCGCCCCGTCGCGTAGCGCGCGGATCTGCGGCGGCGTCAGCCGGTCCGGCCGGTCACAGGCGTCGTCCACCAGGAAGAACCAGGTGAACAGGGCGGTCAGCACGCGCAGGTCCGGCTCGGTGGCGTCCGGGTAGAGCCGGCCGGCGTACCGGGCGAAACCCGCCCGGCGCAGTCGACCCAGGGCCACCGCGTCCAGCGGCAGGTCGAGGCCGACGAGCTGGTCGAGCAGCCAGTGCTGGGTGCGGTCGGCGTACGGGGAGAGCCGGGGCGCGAGCGGGCAGCCGGACCGCAGCGACCAGAGCAGCGCCTCCGTCATCCCGATCCCTCCCGTGGCCGTGGATCGCCGACGGAAGCATGCCAGGTCGCCGGGACGGCCGTGACCCGGCGGGACAACGACGACGCTCCCGGGACAAGGGGGACGCTCCGGACCGGCACGACGGGGGTGCCCGCCGGTCCCCGCCGCCGACCAGGCACGCTTGTCGCATGCGCGAACCATGGGTGGTCGGCGTCTCCGGTGCCTCCGGCACGCCGTACGCGGCAGCCGTCGTGCGGGGCCTGCTTGACGCCGGCGCGGCGGTGGACCTGATCGTCTCCCGGGCGGCCCGGCTGACCATCCTGGACGAGACCGGCCGCCCCTTCCGGGACGGGCACTGGGCCGACGACCTGGCCGCCTGGCTGGGTCGTGAGCTGACCGGCGCGGACCTGCGGCACTGGCCCGCCGGTGACCTGGCCGCCGGCCCGAGCAGCGGCTCCTACCGGGTACGCGGCATGGCAGTGGTGCCGGCGAGCACGGCGGCCTGCGCGGGCATCGCGATCGGGCTCTCCAAGGACCTGCTGCAGCGGGCGGCCGAGGTCAACCTGAAGGAGCGGCGGCCGGTGGTGGTGGTGCCGCGGGAGACGCCGGTGACCCGCAGCCACCTGGAGCATCTCATCGCGCTGCACGACGCCGGCGCGGTCGTGCTGCCCGCCAGTCCGGGCTTCTACGGCGCGGGCGCGGCCGCCTCGGCGCAGCAGTTGGTCGACTTCGTGGCCGGCAAGGTGCTGGACGCGCTGGGCGTACCGCACACGCTGTTCCGTCGCTGGTCGGGCGAGCTGGCCGCCGCCCAACGGGACGCGGACCGGACCTGACGGCCGGTCCGCGTGCCGATCCGTACTCAGTACATGCCGGCGTTGGCCGGTCCGGGGCCGGTCGCGGCCGCCGGGCCCATGTTGCGTGGCTTGCCCATGTCCTCCGCCTCGTCCAGCATGCCCTCCCCCTCAAGCAGGGCCCGCACCTCGGATTCCCGAAACCGGCGATGCCCGCCTGGAGTCCGGATGCTGCCTATCCGGCCGGCCGCCGCCCATCTCGTCACAGTCTTCGGGTCAACCCGAAACAGCGCGGCGACCTCACCCGGTGTCAGCAGGCGATCTCCAGTGTCCACAGCCCCCTCCTCGCGTCGACGAAGCCCCCGGCTGAACACACTGCCCCCGGCCGGTGCGAGCCCAGAGCCGTCATGAGGGACGTATGGCAATTACAGCACCAGCGACCTGGCCTGTCCGCCAAAACGCGAAAAACGCACGGCTTGAGAAGTTAGTAAATGCTACCGGCAGAGAACTCCCATGACCATCAGTTTGTGAATGGGTACATGTTGTCACGTTCAACTGATGCCGAGCGTCTCGCGTTACGCCCGAACGGATAGGGTCACTCTCCGTGGACACGATCGACCTGAGCCTCGTGGAGCTGCTGCGCGGCAACGCCCGCCTGTCGTACGCCGAACTGGCCCGCCAGGTGGGCCTCTCCGCCCCGGCGGTGCACGAACGGGTCGGCAAGCTGGAGTCCAGCGGCGTCATCCGGGCGTACCGGGCCGAGGTGGAGCCGGAGGCGATCGGGCTCGGCGTGACCGCGCTGATCGGCATCGTCGAGGACTCCGGCGGGGACACCGACGACGTGTTGGATTCGTTCCGGCAGATGCCGGAGATCGAGTCCTGCTACTTCATGGCCGGGGTGGAGTCGTTCCTGCTCAAGGCGCGGGTGGGCACGATCGCCGAGCTGGAGCAGCTGATCGTCCGGCTGAACCGCACCCCGGGCGTGGCCTCCACCCGCACCGGGATCGCCCTGTCGACCAAGTGGGAGAACCGCCCCCAGCCCGTCGAGCCGCCCACTCCCTGACCCACCCCCGCCGGACGGGGCCCGGCCGGGGCCGCGCCCGGTGCCGTTCGTGGAAGCGTCTCTGGTTCCCTATGCGATTCTCGGCAAGCCGGACATCCGGCTGGCGCTACCATCCCGGTCGGTTACGGGGGTGGCGTGTACGTGGCGGTGGAAGCCGCGACCGAGGGCTGCCCCGCGGACCCGGTGAGGGTGTCGCGGGGTGGTGGTGGGAGCCGTGTGCGGCACCTGGCTGACCGGCCCTTTCGGGTTGGTCTCCTGGGGTGTCCGTCCCGCCGGACGCTGACCGGAGGATCCCGATGGGGATTCTGCCGGGGCGGGAACCTGCCGTCGCAAGGGCAG
>NZ_QGKS01000088.1 GCF_003172935.1 Micromonospora sicca
GGTGGGGAGGGTGGCGCGGCGGGTGCGGACGGCGGTGGCCAGGTCCGTCAGGACCTCGGCCGTGGTGCCCCAGCCGAGGCAGGCGTCGGTGACCGACTTGCCGTACTCCAGCTCGCGGGTGGGATCGAGGTCCTGGCGGCCGGGCTGGAGGAAGCTCTCCAGCATGATGCCGACGATGCCGCGCTGGCCGGCGGCGAGCTGGGCGGCGACGTCCGCGGCCACCTTCGGCTGGTTGCGGTGGTCCTTGCCGCTGTTGGCGTGGCTGGCGTCCACCACCACCCGCTCCGGCAGCCCGGCCGCGCGGAGCAGGTCCAGCGCCCCGGCCACCGACTCGGCGTCGTAGTTCGGGCGCCCGCCCCCGCCGCGCAGCACCAGGTGGCCGTCGGCGTTGCCCCGGGTGTGCATGATCGCCGGGGTACCGGAGAAGTCGATGCCGGGGAAGACATGCGGCACGCCGGCCGCCCGGATCGCGTCGACCGCGGTGGAGATGCTGCCGTCGGGCCGGTTCTTCATGCCGATCGGCATGGACAGCCCGGAGGCGAGCTGCCGGTGCACCTGGCTCTCGACCGTCCGGGCGCCGATCGCGCCCCAGGACACGGTGTCGGCGATGTACTGCGGGGTGATCGGGTCGAGGAACTCGCAGCCCACCGGGAGGCCGAGGCGCAGCACGTCCAGCAGGAGCGCGCGGGCGGTCCGCAGGCCGGTGTTGACGTCGCCGGAGCCGTCCAGCCCGGGATCGTTGATCAGGCCCTTCCAACCCACCGTCGAGCGCGGCTTCTCGAAGTAGACCCGCATCACCACCAGCAGGTCGTCGGAGAGCCGGTCGGCCACCTCGCGCAGCCGGCCTGCGTACTCCAGGGCGGCGGCCGGGTCGTGCACCGAGCACGGGCCGACGACCACCAGCAGGCGGTCGTCGGCACGGTCCAGCACCCGGCCGACCGCGCGCCGACCGGCCAGCACGGCCTCGGCGAGCGTCGCGTCCAGCGGCAGGTGGTGGTGGAGCAGGGCCGGGGTGGTCAGCGGCACGACACGGTCGATCCGCTGGTCGATGACCCGATGGGCGTCCGGGGTCGTCACGGTGGGGTTCCTTCCGCCGACCGTGCCCCGGGGCCGGCGCCCGAGGTCGAGCCGGCTGCTCGTACGCAAAAGGGCAGGGAAGCGATCCCTGCCCAGCCGGCTCGAAGAGGAGTGACGTCAGATCATGGTGAAGTCACCGGCTCCTCCAGCCGGCTGCCTAAACCATCGATACGACCGCGTCACGTCCGCCAGCGTACCCGACGGGACGGACGGGCTCACCAGGTCGTCGGGAAAGCCTCGCCTCACGTTCACCTCCTTCGATTCGACCCCCGGTAGTTTCGGCGGCACCGAACGCGAATTCGTGGAGGTTCCTGATGGACCGACGTACCGTCCTGCGCGCCACCGTCGCCGGTGCCGCCGCCTTCTCCGGCAGCCTCTGGGCCGGCGCCGCGCATGCCGCCCCGGCCCAGCCCGGCGTCGGGCCGTACGGGCCGCTGGGCAGCGCCGACGCCAACGGCATCCAGCTTCCCGCCGGGTTCACCAGCCGGACGTACCTGCAGGGCGGGACGGCGGCGGGATCACCTACGAGGTGCGCGGCCCGTTCCGCTGAGCCCCGCGCCGGGTAAGTGGGTCGGCATGAGTCACGAGCAGAACGACCAGGACCGGGTCGAGTCCCGGGCCCACCTGCTGCCCGAGGAGGCGACGGTGGGCAGCGACGACCCGGAGGCCCAGGCCGGCGTCATCCTCACCGAATCGGACATCCGGGAGGACCAGAAGGTCGCCCCCGACACCGTTCTGGAGCACCGTACGTCGGATCAGACGGTGACCCCGAGCGAGCCGCCGGACTGAGCCGACGCGCCGCGGGCCAGGCGGGAACCCCGGTAGGTCCGGTCGCGCAACCGCGCGATCGGACCCACCACCCGCAGCCCCGGCGGCACGTTGCCGATCGGATCGAAGGCCAGCGCGGCGTCCTCCCGGGCGCCGCGCTGGTCGACCAGGCAGACCTGCCCGAACGGCCGCCACGGCCCGACCGCCGAGGCCACCGCCAGCACCAGCCGCGGCGCGTCCACCCGGGCCGCCGCCGCGGAGACGTCGGCGAGGCTGCGGCCCAGGTCGGGGGAGTCCGGGTCGGCCAGCGCGGCCAGGAAGAGCCGCCGCCGGCCCGCCCGGAAGGACATGATCGAGCTGTACGTCCCGGTGAAGCGCCGCCGGGGCAGCGGCAGGTTCCGCAGTAGCGCCGCCCCGCTGGACGAGACCACCAGGTCCACCGGCGGCTCCGGGTCCCGGTGGAGCCGCACCCCCAGGCCCAGCACGTCCGGCCAGCCCGACGGGGTCGGCACCCCCTTGGACAGGCGGACCGTCGCCGGGTAGCGGCCGGGCAGGTCCAGCAGCGGAACGCCCGTCTGCGGCCCCGACGTACCCCAGATCATCGCCTCGGCGGAGAAGGTCCGGCCGGTCGGATGCAGCAGCCGGGCGTGCCGCCGGCGGGCCAGGGCGGCGGCCGCGCGTTCGGCGGCGGCGGGGGGAAGGCTGGGCATGCTCCGCGAGTACCCCGGCCCGGACCGTCGATGCGCCCCGCTCGTCACCTTTCCGCCCGCGAGATCGGATAGCGTCGTGCCATGCCCGACAGCGGTTACCCCTGGCCCATCGAGACGACCCGACTGGACAACGGCCTGCGCGTGGTGGTGAGCGAGGACCGCACCGCGCCGGCGGTCGCCGTGAACCTCTGGTACGACGTGGGGTCGCGGCACGAGCCGGACGGGCAGACCGGCTTCGCCCACCTCTTCGAGCACCTGATGTTCGAGGGCTCGGTGAACGTGGCGAAGACCGAACACATGAAGCTCGTCCAGGGTGCCGGCGGCTCGCTCAACGCCACCACCAACCCGGACCGGACGAACTATTTCGAGACCGTCCCCGCCGAGCACCTGGAGCTGGCGCTCTGGCTGGAGGCCGACCGGATGGGCGGCCTGGTGCCGGCGCTGACCCAGGAGACGCTGGACAACCAGCGCGAGGTGGTCAAGAACGAGCGGCGCCAGCGCTACGAGAACGTCCCGTACGGCGACGCCTGGTTGCGGCTGCTGCCGCTGCTCTACCCGCCCGGTCACCCGTACCACCACGCCACGATCGGCTCGATGGCCGACCTGAACGCCGCCGAGCTGGCCACCTTCCAGGCCTTCCACACCACGTACTACGCCCCGAACAACGGGGTGCTCACCGTGGTGGGGGACGCCGACACCGCCGAGGTCTTCGCGCTGGCCGACAAGTACTTCGGCGCGATCCCGGCCCGCGAGGACATCCCGGTCGCGCCGGACGGGCGTACGGTGCCGGCGACCGGGCGCCCGGCGGTGGAGACGGTCACCGCCGACGTGCCCGCGCCCCGGGTCTATGTCGCGCACCGCACCCACCCCTACGGCACCCCCGGGTACGACGTGACCACCGTGCTCGCCACCGTCCTCGGCACCGGCCGGGGCAGCCGGCTCTACCAGCGCCTCGCCGACGGCGAGCGGATCGCCCAGCCGGACCTGGTCGGGGCGTACGGCGTCGACCTCGCGCACGGGCCCGCCCCGCTGATCGCCACCGCCACCGCCCGCCCCGGCGTCACCGCCGACCGGTTGGCCGCCGGACTCGCCGACGTGGTGGACGAGCTGGTCACCGTGCCGGTGACCGCGGCCGAGCTGGACCGGGCCAAGGCGCTGCTGAGCACCCAGTGGTGGCGGCACATGTCCACGGTGGACGGGCGCGCCGACGTCCTCGGCCGGTACGCCACCCAGTTCGGCGACCCGGCGAAGATCGGTGAGCGCCTGCCCGCCTGGCTCGCGGTCACCGCCGAGCAGATCGCCGAACAGGCCGCCGAGTTGCTCGGCGCCGCCGACCGGGCCACCTTGACCTACCTGCCCGAGGAGACCTCATGACGCTGATCGCCGCCCGTCCCGGCCCGGGCGCCGCCCGCCCGTACCGGTTCCCGCAGGTGGTCCGCCGTACCGTCGCCGGCGGGCAGGTCGTCGCCGCGCACCTGCCCGGGCAGAACCTCGCCGTGGCGCTGCTGCTGCTCGACGCGGGCGCCGGGCGGGAGCCGGTCGGCAAGGACGGCGTCGGCGGGGTGCTCGCCAAGGCCCTGGAGGAGGGGACCGCGCAGCGGGACGCCACCGCGTACGCCCTGGCGATCGAGGCGCTCGGCACCGAGTTGGTGACCGGGCTGGACCGGGACTCCTTCCAGGTGAGCGTGCAGGTGCCGGTGGAGCGGCTGGGTGCCGCCGTGGAACTGCTCGCCGAGGCCGTCCGGACGCCCCGGCTCGACCCGGCCGACGTGCGGCGGGTCCGGGACGACGAGGCGACCGCGCTGCGGATGGACTGGGCCAACCCGGGCCCGCGGGCGGACGCCGCGCTCCGGGCCGACCTGTTCGGCGTTGGCAACCGGTGGGGGCGGCCGATGTACGGCGACCCGGATACCGTGGCCGGGCTCGACGTGGACGACGTCACGGTCTTCCACTCCGAGTGGTTCATCCGCCCGGGGACGCTGATCGTCGCCGGTGACCTGGAACGGATCGACCTGGACGCGCTCGCCGCGGCGGCGTTCGCCGGCGCCGGCGGCGGTCCGGTGGAGAAGCGTGGCCCGATCGAGGTGACGCTGCACGACCGGCGGCGGATCATCCTGGTGGACCGGCCCGGGTCGGTGCAGTCCACGCTGCGTCTGGGTCACCCGTCCCCGCACCGGGCCCACCCCGACCATGTGCCGATGACGCTGGCCGGCACGGTGCTCGGCGGGGCGTTCACCTCCCGGCTCAACCACCTGATCCGCGAGGTGCGCGGCTACACGTACGGCATCCGGGGCGACTTCGCCTCGTCCCGCCGGTTCGGCCGGTTCGCGGTCAGCTCCGGGGTGCAGACCGCGGTGACCGCCCCGGCGCTGGTCGAGGCGGTCGGCGAGATCACCCGGACCCAGCTGACCGGGGTGACCGAGGACGAGCTGGCGGTGGCCCGGTCCTGGCGGGCCGGTCAGCTCTCGGTGGAGCTGCAGAGCCCGCGGGCGATCGCCGCCGCGCTGACCACGCTGGTGGTGCACGACCTGCCGGACGACTACCACGCCCGGCTGCGCGAGGCGCTGCTCGCCGCCGACGTCGAGCAGGTCTCCGCGGCGGCCGCGACGCACCTGCACCCGCACGCGCTGACCCTGGTCGTCGAGGGGGACTCGGCGGTGATCCGGGACGAACTCGTGGCGGCCGACCTCGGCGAGGTCGTCGACCACGCCGGCTGACCGCGCGGTGTGACGTCGGTCGCGGTGCCGCCGGCCGGGGCGTTCCGGGAGCGGCGGCGAATGCTTCGGCGCTGGGGCCCGGTGGCGCGGGATCTTCCGGGCCAACGGGCCGTCCGGCGGCGTCGTTCCGGGCCCCGGGTCGGACCGGTGCCCGTTGCCGGCCGGTGAGCAGGCCGGTCGCCGGCCCGGGCGGTGGGAAAGCCTTCCCCGCCCGGGCGGGGACGTGGGTAGCCTCGCGGGCATGAGGATCGGCATTGTGGGGGCCACCGGCCAGGTCGGTGGCGTGATGCGGCAGGTGCTGGCGGAGCGCGCGTTCCCGGCGGAGCAGGTGCGGTTGTTCGCCTCGGCGCGGTCGGCCGGGCGCACCCTGCCGTGGCGGGACGGCGAGGTCGCCGTCGAGGACGCGGCCACCGCGGACTACCGCGGGCTGGACATCGTGCTCTTCTCCGCGGGCAAGGGCACCGCGAAGGAGCTGGCCCCCCGGGTCGCCGCGACCGGCGCGGTCGTCATCGACAACTCCTCGGCCTTCCGGATGGATCCGGAGGTGCCGCTGGTGGTCGCCGAGGTCAACCCGCACGCCGCCGCGAACCGGCCGAAGGGCATCATCGCCAACCCGAACTGCACCACCATGGCCGCGATGCCGGTGCTGCGCCCGCTGCACGAGGAGGCGGAGCTGGCCGGCCTGGTCGTCTCGACGTACCAGGCGGTCTCCGGCGCCGGGCTGGCCGGCGTCGCCGAGCTGGACGAGCAGGTCCGCAAGGTCGCCGAGCACGCCAGCGGCCTGGCCTTCGACGGTGCCGCCGTGGAGTTCCCGGCGCCGCGGTCCTTCGCCCGCCCGATCGCCTTCAACGTGCTGCCGCTCGCCGGCTCGATCGTCGACGACGGCTCGTTCGAGACTGATGAGGAGCAGAAGCTGCGGAACGAGAGCCGCAAGATCCTGGAGATTCCCGGGCTGAAGGTCTCCGGCACCTGCGTCCGGGTGCCCGTCTTCACCGGCCACTCGCTCCAGATCAACGCGCGTTTCGCCCGCCCGATCACCCCGGCCCGCGCCCGCCAGCTGCTCGACGGCGCGCCCGGCGTGGCGCTGTCCGACGTGCCCACCCCGTTGCAGGCCGCCGGCCAGGACCCGACGTACGTCGGGCGGATCCGCGCCGACGAGACCGTCGAGCACGGCCTGGCTCTGTTCTGCTCGAACGACAACCTGCGCAAGGGCGCCGCGCTCAACGCCGTGCAGCTCGCTGAGCTGGTCGCCGCCGAGCGCCGCTGACCCCCGCCGCCGCTGGCCCCCGCCGCCCGCGGCTCGACCAGCCGGTGTCGGCCGCATCCGGTGGCTGCCTCGGCCGGCTGGTCGGACGCCGCCACCTGATGTTCCCGCGAGCGATATGCCTGAGCGGCATATTTATGACTGTCAGGCATATCGTTCGTCGGGCATATGCCTTCGCCGGATCGGGTTGCCGAGACGGCGCCGCCCGGGACCGGAGCCGCAGGGCGGGAACCGTCGCGGTGGACGCGAATGTGCGCTGAGATGGAGTCGGCAACAAGCGACTCGACGCGGAGGACGCCATGGCGGACGACAAGACCCAGCGGGCCCTGACCGACCTGATCGCCGGCCGGTGGCTGGGCGTGCTGGCCACCATCAAGCGGGACGGCCGGCCGCAACTGTCCAACGTGGTCTACTCCTTCGACCGCGACCGGGGCCTGATCCGCGTCTCGATCACCGACGGCCGGGCCAAGACCGCCAACCTGCGCCGCGACCCCCGGGCGAGCTTCCACGTCAGCAGCGACGACGGGTGGGCGTACGCGGTGGCGGAGGCGCGGGCGGAGCTGACCCCGGTGGCCGAGCGGCCGGACGACGCGACCGTGGAGGAATTGATCGGGCTCTACCGGGCGGTGCAGGGCGAGCACCCGGACTGGGACGACTTCCGGGCCGCCATGGTCGCCGAGCGCCGCCTCGTGCTGCGGTTGCACGTGGAGCGGGTCTACGGCATGCCCCCACGCGGCTGACCGCGTGCCGACCGGCGGGCGTTACCGCTCGGCGGGGGCGGGTAGACGACCATGCCGACACCGAGAGGGGAGCACCATGACAACGGTCGGAGAGTTCATGACGACCCGGTTGGTGACGATGGACGGCAGCGACACGCTCACCGCCGCGGCGCAGGAGATGCGCGACAGTGCCATCGGCGACGTGGTGGTGACCGATGGCGGCAACGTGGTCGGCATCGTCACGGACCGTGACATCACGGTCCGCGGCGTCGCCGAGAACATGGACCCGAACACGACCCGGCTCGACCAGATCACCAGCAAGGACGTGGTCACCGTCAGCCAGTACGACGACGCGGTGGCCGCCGCCGACCTCATGCGGACGTACGCCGTCCGCCGGCTCCCGGTGATTGACGACGGCCGCCTGGTCGGGCTGATCTCGATGGGCGACCTCGCCGTCGAGCGGGAGCCCCAGTCGGTGCTCGCGGACATCAGCGCCGACGAACCGAACAACTGACCCGTCCGCCGCGGTGACGCCGGCCCCCGATCCGGGGGCCGGCGTCGTTGGTGCCGAGCGGGGCCGGGTGTCCCCGCCGACCCGGTCAGGGCTTCTCGACCACCACCCGCACCTCGGACGCGCCGCGGGTGGCGCCCACCACCTCGGCTTCGGCCCGCACCTCCCGGTCGACCCGGGCGGGCAGCGCGCTGAACGGGGTGACCATGAGGTCCACTCGCCCCTTGGCCGCCTGCTTGGCCCGCCAGGTGCCGGTGACCTCGCCGTCGACCAGCAGCGCGCCCGGGTTGCCCAGCATCCGCCAGAGCTGCTGCTGGTGAGCCTTCTCCGGCACCAGCACGGCCCGGTCGCGGGCCTGGAGGTAGGGATCGCCGGGCGGCAGCAGCCGCACCAGTTCCGCCGGCTCGGCCGCCCGGAGCGCGTCGAGCCGGTCCGCCGACACCCAGGCCGGGCGACCGTCGATGCGGACTTCCGTAAACGCGTCCGCCGGCCACACCCGGCGCAGCTCGGTGGCGCTCGTGCCGAGGAAGGCGGCCACGTCGCCGATGGTGGCCGGGCCGAGCAGCCGCAGGTAGGCCAGGACCAGCGCGTCCGTGCCGGCGGCCACCTCGGGCGGCCCCGGGCGCTCGGCCAGCGGCGCGAGCCGCGCGGTCCGCCCGGACACCGCCAGGCGTACGCCGCCGGCAAGGCCGGCCTGCTGGAACAGCGCGCCGGAGACGTGCCGGGCGGCGCACGGCCGGCACTCGTAGCTCAGCTCGGCCGGGATCCGCTCGGTGACCGCCCGGCTCACCTCGCCCCGGTCCATCGGCGCGGTCACCACGGCCCGGAACGCGTCGGCGGCGGCCCGGAACGCGACCAGCCCCAGCTTCGCCCCCTCCCGGATCTGCCCGGGAATGCGACGGGTGGCGTCGGTGTCGCTGAGCGGCCAGAGCGCGGCGGCCAGCGCCGGCAGCTCCGCCCGGCGGTGCAGGTGCGGCGCGCCGCGGAACGACCAGACCAGCTCCAACCGGTCGTCGTCCAGCCCGCCGGCGGCGGGAACGCGGGCGGCCAGCGCCAGCCGGGCCGAGCCGTACGGGGTGTCCTGCGCGCCCAGGGCCAGCACGTCGAGGTCGGCGGGGCGCAGCCCGGGACGGTCGAGCTGCTGCGCCGCGACCCGGTACGCCAGCACCCGCTCCCGGTCGATTTCCGGTTGGCCCGCCACTCGCCCTCCCTGTCCCCTCCCGTCGCAGGTTACCGCCGTTCGCCGACACCGGGGCGTGCGCGACTCACCCGAACCGGGCGAGATTGACGTCGTACCCGACGGGGACCCCTCCTCGGACGTCGAACGCCGCGGACCGCGGGAGGAGTGGACCGGATGCTGGACGCGACCACGAGGTTCTTCGAGGACCTGGACCGGCGGGGGTTCGAACCCCTGTTGCAGAAGACCTCCGGAACCCTGCGCTTCGACCTGCACGAAGGGGCGCAGACCACCCACTGGCTGCTCCGGATCGAGCGGGGAAACCTGCACGTGAGCCAGGAGGACCGGGAAGCCGACACGGTCGTGGGTACCGCGCCGCGGCTCTTCGGCGAACTGGTCACCGGCAGTGAGAACGCCATCGCCGCGCTGCTCCGGGGCGACATGACCGTCTCGGGTGACCTGCGCCTGGTGCTCCAGGTCGAACGGATCTTTCCCGGTCCGCCGGATGCTCGCGGGCCCCGCCACGCATTCCAGAGGGAGGCCCGCTGATGCCGGGCACCAACACCGTCCGGATCCTGGACGGCAACACCTTCGTGGTCTCCGAGGACACCGGCGACATCGAGGCCACCCCGAGCGAGCCGACCGGCCTGTTCTCCCTCGACACCCGCTTCCTGTCCAAGTGGGTGCTGACCGTCAACGGTGAGCGGCTCAACGCGCTCTCCTACGACGACCTCCAGTACTACGAGGCGCGGTTCTTCCTGGTGCCGGGGATGGCGACGCACTACATCGACGCGAAGCTGTCGATCATCCGGGAGCGGGCGGTGGGCGGCAGCTTCCGGGAGACCCTGACCTTCCTCAACCACGACGAGAAGCCGGTCGACGTGGAGATCCGGATGGACGCCGGCTCCGACTTCGCCGACCTGTTCCAGGTCAAGGACGAGATCCTCAACAAGAAGGGCGAAATCTACCGCGAGATCGAGCCGGACCGGCTGCGGATCGGCTACCGACGCGGGAACTTCAGGCGGGAGACCGTCATCAGCTCCTCCGTGCCGGCCCGCTACGACCAGAACGGCTTCGCGTTCAGCGTCCACCTGGAACCGAACGAGCAGTGGAACACCGCGATCGACGTGCAGACGTCCGCGGTCGGCCCGGGCGGTCGGGACCTGCGGATGGGACTGCGGGCGCACGGCACCGAGCGGCTGGCCCTCCAGCAGGACCTGGAGGAGTGGGTCGCCCGGGCGCCCAAGGTGAACAGCGAGCACGGCCGGGTGTCCCACACATACCGGCGCAGCCTGATCGACCTGGCCGCGCTGCGCTTCTCGCCGCTGTCGCTGGGCGGGCAGACGCTACCGGCGGCCGGCCTGCCCTGGTTCATGACCATGTTCGGCCGGGACAGCATCCTGACCTGCCTGCAGGTGCTGCCGTTCGCCCCGGCCCTGTCGAAGACGACGCTGCGGATCCTGGGCGCCCTGCAGGGCACCCGCTTCGACGACTTCCGGGACGAGGACCCGGGCCGGATCCTGCACGAGATGCGGTACGGCGAGACGGCCGCCTTCGAGGAGCAGCCGCACTCGCCGTACTACGGCTCGGTGGACGCCACCCCGCTGTTCGTGGTGCTGCTCGACGAGTACGAGAAGTGGACCGGCGACGTCGCGCTGGTCAAGGAGCTGGAACGGGAGTGCCGGGCCGCGCTGAAGTGGGTCGACGACTACGCCGACCTGGTCGGCAACGGCTACATCTGGTACGAGCGCCGCAACACCGACACCGGCCTGGAGAACCAGTGCTGGAAGGACTCCTGGGACTCGATCTCGTACTCCGACGGGACGCTGCCGCCGTTCCCGCGGGCCACCTGCGAGGTACAGGGATACGCGTACGACGCGAAGATGCGGGCCGCCCGGCTGGCTCGGGAGTTCTGGGGCGACCCGGCGTACGCCGACCAGCTGGAACGTGAGGCGGCCGAGCTGAAGCAGCGGTTCAACCGGGACTGGTGGGTGGAGGACGGCGAGTACTTCGCCCTCGGCCTGGACCCGACCGGTCGGCAGATGGACGTGCTCAGCTCGAACATCGGTCACCTGCTCTGGAGCGGCATCGTCGACCACGACCGGGCGGCGAAGATCGCCGGGCACCTGGTCGGCCCGCGGCTCTTCTCCGGGTGGGGGGTGCGGACCCTGGCCGAGGGCGAGGTCCGCTACAACCCGATCGGCTACCACAACGGCACGATCTGGCCGTTCGACAACTCGTTCATCGCCTGGGGGCTGCGCCGGTACGGCTTCGCCGAGGAAGCGGCCACCATCGCCAGCGGCATCCTGGACGCGGCCACCTACTTCGACGGGCGGCTGCCCGAGGCGTTCGGCGGCTACCCGCGGGACCTGACCAAGTTCCCGGTGGAGTACCCGACGGCGTGCAGCCCGCAGGCCTGGTCGACGGGTACGCCGCTGCTGCTGCTCCGCACGATGCTCGGGCTGGAGCCGCACGAGGGGCACCTCGCGGTCGACCCGCGACTGCCGATCGGCATGGGCCGGATCGAGGTGCTGGACATCCCGGGCCGGTGGGGCCGGGTGGACGCCTTCGCCCGGGGCCGGATGGACATGCACGAACTGGCCGCCTCGTAGCCGCCCGGTGACAGCGCCACCGGCCCCTGGCCGGCGGCGCCACCCGTCAGTGCCCCGGCGGCGTCTGGTCGCCGTGCGCCTCCGCCCGGGGGAGCAGGCAGAACTCGTTGCCCTCCGGGTCGGCCAGCACCGTCCACCGCGGCAACTCGCGGACCACCGTGGCCCCGGCCTCCAGCACCGCCGCCCGCTCCTCGGCGTCGCCGACCAGGTCGAGGTGGATCCGGCCGGGGACGGGCACGTCGTCCGCCGGGCTGATCCAGACGTCGGGCCGGTGCCCCGACGGGTCGCGCAGCAGCACCGCCTCGGTCGGCCCGAGCGAGCGGTCGGCGAGCCGGACCCGATCCACCTCGGCCACCGGCAGCCCGGTGACCGCGCTCCAGAACGGCGCGAGCAGGTACGGGTCGCGGCAGTGGATGACGATGGCGGCGAGGTCGGGCATGCCCTGACGGTAGCCGCGTCACCCGGTCGGCAGGACGCTGTCCAGGAACGTGGCGGTGACCGCCCGGATGTCCGGACGGTCCAGGTCGAGGGCGTGCCCGCCGTGGGTGATCCAGGCGTGCACCGGGTGCCCCGCGGCGAGCAGCCGGCCGTGAGTCCCACCGTCTGGCCGACCGGCACGGACCGGTCGTCGCGCCCGTGTACGAGCAGCACCGGCACGCCGGAACCGAGGTGGGTGGCGACGGTCGCGTCGACGGTGGCCGGGTCGCCGGCGGCCGGCGGGTGACCGAGCAGGCCGGCCCACGGATCGTCGTGGGCGCGCAGCCGCCGCCATTCCGCGTCGAGCGGGTCGGCCGCCGGACAGTACGCCAGCCCGGCCGCCACGTCGCCGCGCCGGTCGACCCCGCGCAGGGCCAGGTGCAGGGCGAGGGTGGCCCCCGCCGAGTCGCCACCGACCAGCAGCGGCAGCCCGTCGGCCGAGGCCCGGGTCGACCGGGCGGCCGCCCGTACGTCGTCGAGTTGGGCCGGCCAGTGCGCCTCGGCCACGAAGCGGTAGGTCGCCGCGACCACCCGCAGCCCGAGCGGGGCCAGCGCGGCGCCGTCCTCGTGGTACCGGCCTCGCCAGCCGCCGCCGTGGATCCAGAGCAGCACCGCGCGTTCGGTCATCCCGCCATGGTGTCCGGCTTCGCCGCCGCCCGCAGCGGTCTCTGCCGACGGCAGAAGGGCGGGCCGGTCCGGGTGTCCGTTCGGCACGCTCCGCCCCTACGGTTCCGTAACCTACGCGGGGTAAAGTTGCCGGATGTCGGAACTCGTGTACCCGCCCGTGATCGCCGCCGCCAAGACGATGTTCCGGGTCCTCGACCTGCGCCTGACCGTGCAGGGCAGCCACCACGTGCCGCCCACGGGTGGCGCGGTCCTGGCCAGCAACCACGTCAGTTACCTGGACTTCATCTTCTGCGGCTACGGCGCGCACGAGTCCCGCCGGCTGGTCCGGTTCATGGCCAAGCACGACGTCTTCACGCACAAGGTCTCCGGTCCGCTGATGCGCGGCATGAAGCACATCCCGGTGAACCGGGCGGCCGGCGCCGGGTCGTACAACACGGCGGTGGACGCGCTGCGGCGCGGGGAGGTGGTCGGCGTCTTCCCGGAGGCCACGATCAGCCGGTCGTTCCTGGTCAAGGAGCTCAAGAACGGCGCCGCCCGGATGTCGCAGGAGGCCGGCGTGCCGCTGCTCCCGGTCGCGCTCTGGGGCACCCAGCGGCTCTGGACCAAGGGCCGGCCGCGCACCCTGACCCGGCGGCACACCCCGATCACCATCCTGATCGGCGAGCCGATGGACCCGGCCGGGTACCCGGACGCCGGCACCATGACGGCGGAGCTGAAGAGCCGGCTGAGCGCGCTCGTGGACCGGGCTCAGCGGGAGTACCCGGACGCCCCGGCCGGCGCCGACGACACCTGGTGGCAGCCGGTGCACCTGGGCGGCAGCGCGCCGACCCTCGAGGAGGCCGCTGAGCTGGACCGCCGGGGCCGGCGCACCACCATGTCCTGATCTCCTTCAGGCGGTCCAGGTGCGGGTCGCTCGCCGCGTTCATTTGTATCAGATGCGGATGCCAGACTGTCCGATGTGCAGCTTCGGTACAACTATCGCGTCTACCCGTCGCCCGCACAGCAGGCAGCGCTGGGGCGGGCGTTCGGGTGTGCGCGGGTGGTGTTCAACGACGGGCTGCGCGCACGTCAGCAGGCCCGCCAGGCGGGCGAGGCGTACCTGTCGGACGGCGACCTGTCGAAGCGGGTCATCACCGAGGCGAAGCGGACGCCGGAGCGGGTGTGGCTGGGTGAGGTGTCGGCGGTGGTGCTCCAGCAGGCCCTCGCGGACCTGAACGCCGCGTACCGCAACTTCTTCGCCTCGGTCAGCGGCAAGCGCAAGGGCCGCAGGGTGGCGCCGCCGAGGTTCCGGTCGCGCAAGGACAACCGGCAGGCGATCCGGTTCACCGCGAACGCCCGGTTCAAGGTCCTGGACAACGGCCGACTCCGGCTGCCGAAGGTTGGTGACGTGGCGGTGCGCTGGTCCCGGCGACTGCCGGCGGCGCCGACCTCGGTCACAGTCGTTCGGGACGCGGCCGGACGGTACTTCGCCTCGTTCGTCGTGCAGACCGCGGACGAACCGCTGCCGCCGGTCGACGGCGAGGTGGGTATCGACCTGGGCCTGGCGCACTTCGCGGTCCTGTCCAACGGCAAGAAGATCACCGCGCCGAGGTTCCTGCGCCGGGCGGCCCGCAAACTCAAGCGGTTGCAGCAGGACCTGTCCCGCAAGCAGCGGGGCAGCGCAAATCGCAGCAAGGCCGTCGTCAAGGTCGCCCGGGCGCACGCCCGGGTGGCCGACAGCCGGCGGGACTGGCAGCACAAGCTCTCGACCCGGATCATCCGCGACAACCAAGCGGTGTACGTCGAGGACCTGTGCGTCACCGGTCTCGGCCGAACCCGGCTGGCGAAGTCGGTGCACGACGCCGGCTGGACACAGTTCGTGCACATGTTGGAGTACAAGGCCGCACGGTACGGGCGCAGCTTCCGCCGGATCGGCCGGTTCGCGCCCACATCGCAGACATGCTCCACGTGCGGGCGGCTCGACGGACCCAAACCGCTGTCCGTCCGATCGTGGACCTGCCCATGCGGGGCGGTCCACGACCGGGACGTCAACGCGGCGATCAACATCCTCGCGGCGGGACGCGCCGAGAGCCTAAACGCCTGTGGAGCGCAGGTAAGACCGGCACCCCTGCCGGCACCGCGCCGAGAAGCAGGAATCCACCCGCACACCGCGTGTTCCGCGCGCAGCGTGGAGGGAATCTCCGTCCTTTAGCTTTAGGGCAGAGAGAGCGTCAAGAGATGATCTTCGTGACCGATGCCACATTCACTTCCCCACCCCAACCCGGGATCTCCCGGCGACTGCCACGCCGGAGCAGATCCTCGCCGACCCGCGCACCCTGTCGGCCGGGGAGATCGTGACCCGCACCGAGTACGCGCTCGCCGGGCACGGGCTGGCAGGGCCGGTCGGAGCGGACGACCTGCGGCGGCTGGCCGACCACCACGCGCGCGGCGGCACCGTGGCGAGCATCTGCGCCGGAGCCTTCGCGCTCGGCCGGGCCGGCCTGCTGAACGGGCGGCGGTGCACCACCCACCACGAGGTGCAGGACGAGCTGGCCCGGCGGCACCGGGCGGCCCGGGTGGTCCGCGACGTGCTCTACGTGGTCGACGACCGGGTGGTCATCTCGGCCGGCATCGCCAGCGGCATCGACGTGGCGCTGCACCTGGTGGCCACCCGGCACGGCCCGTCGGCGGCCGCCCGGATCGCCCGCACCCTGGTCGTGTACGCCCGCCGCAACGGCCACGAACCGCAGGCCAGCGCGATGATGCGACACCGTTCGCACCTCTCGGACGCGGTGCACCGGGCGCAGGACCTGATCGACGTCCACTACTCGGAGCTGCTCCCGCTGGCCGGGCTGGCCGCCGTCTGCGGGGTGTCCGAGCGCACCCTGAGCCGGCTGTTCCGGCAGGCCACCGGGCTGACTCCGCTCGGCTACCAGCAACTGCTGCGGGTGGAGCGGGCCGAGCACCTGATCGGGCACGGCGCCACGGTGGAGTCCGCCGCCCGGGCCGTCGGCTTCACCGACGCCCGGATGCTCCGCCGCCTCCGCACCCGCACCCGCGCTACCCGCGAGCCCCTTCCGCTGGCCGGTTGACCCCGGCAGGATCGTCGGGGCTCAGCAGGCGGAGCCGGGGCGG
>NZ_QGKS01000083.1 GCF_003172935.1 Micromonospora sicca
CCTCCCCTGCCGCCGACGCCCCGGCCACCGACCCCGCCGGCACGGTCGGCCGGACCGCGCAGGGCCCGGCCGGCGACGACGACGATGAGCGGGAGCGTGGCGCGGTGGTCCGGTCGGAGTCGGCGTGACCGGGCCGGAAGGCACCGACGGGCTGGCCGAGGCGGCCCAACCCGGCGCCGGCGAGGTGACCGCCACGGTGATCGTCGACGCCCCGGCCGAGCGGGTCTTCGCGGCGCTGACCGCCTGGGAACGGCAGTCCGACTGGATCCCCTTCACCACCGTCCGGGTGGTCGAGGGGGACGGTGGCGAGGGCACCCTGGTCGAGGCGGTCACCGCGCTCGGTCCGGCGGTGCTCCGCGACGAGATGCGGGTGGTCCGGGTCGACGCGCCGTACGAGGTCGGGGTGGTGCACTGCGGGCGGCTGCTGCGCGGGCCGGGCGTGCTGCGCTGCACCCCGGTGGAGCGGGACCGGACCCAGGTGGTCTGGCACGAGTGGTTCCACCTGCCCGGCGGGACCGCCGGCCGGGTCGCCTGGCCGGTGCTCTGGCCTGGCTCGAAGTTCGGCCTGACCCAGGCGCTGAAGAAGTTCGCCCGGCTGGTGGAGCAGGGCCGACTGCCCTGACCGGCGCCCGTTGTCGGTGGGCTGGCCTACCGTGTACGTCGTGACTGACCTGGTGACCGGCCCGGACGGGCTGCCCCGCTGCGCCTGGGGCGCGAGCACCCCCGACTACGCCGTCTACCACGACACCGAGTGGGGCCGGCCGCTGCGCGGCGACGACGCGCTCTACGAGCGGCTGACCCTGGAGGCGTTCCAGTCGGGCCTGTCCTGGCTGACCATCCTGCGGAAGCGACCGGCGTTCCGGCTCGCCTTCGACGAGTTCCGCATCGACAAGGTCGCCGGCTACGGCGAGGCGGACGTCGCCCGCCTGCTCGCCGACGTCGGCATCGTGCGCAACCGCGCCAAGGTCGAGGCGGCGATCGCCAACGCCCGGGCCGCGCTGGACCTGCCCGACGGGCTCTCCGCGCTGCTCTGGTCGTACGCGCCGGCGCCCCGGGCCGCCCGACCCCGGTCCTTCGCCTCGGTGCCGGCCCTCACCCCCGAGTCCACCGCGCTGGCCAAGGCGCTCAAGAAGCGCGGCTTCCGCTTCGTGGGCCCGACCACCGCGTACGCGCTGATGCAGGCCACCGGGATGGTCGACGACCACCTCGCCGGCTGTCACGTGACCGTCGCGGAAGCCGGGGCCACCGGCCGGGCGTGACGGCGACGGCGTCCGGCCGACGTGACGACGCCGGCCCCGGCCCGGCGTGATGGGATTGGACCATGACCGACACCGAGGTCCGCGCGAGCGGAACGATCGACGGCGGCGGGCCCGGCGCCTGGGCGGTGCTGCTGCCCGCCGAGCGGTACGAGGCCGAGCGGCTCGTGCACCACGACACCCTGGAGCTGACCGGGCTGGACGGGTCCGCCCGGCCCCGGCCCGGTGACCCGGTCGCGGTGCTGGTCGACGCGCCGCCCCGGCTGGTGGCGCTCGGTCGGGTCGCCGCGGCCACCGCCGAGACCCGGGAGGATCCCGACGACCCGCAGTCCGAGGCCGGTCCGGGCGCGCTCGTGGTGACGTACACCCGGCGGGTCTTCGACGAGCCGGTGCCGGCGGACGGCCTGGCCCTCGACGGGCCGGTGACCGGGCTGGACGTGGCCACCTGGCGGGAGTTGGCCGACCGGCTCGGCCCGCCGCCGGCGCGTCGCTCCTGGCTGGTCAGCCTGGACGTGCCGATCGAGGCGGCCTCGCCCGCCGAGGCGGTCCAGCTGTTCTGGGCGTACGTGCAGGAGCTGGGGCCGCGCGAGCTGCCGGCGTTCGTCTCGCCCTCCGGCGACGAGTTGGCCATGCAGGCGTTCGTGCTCGGGCAGGAGGCCAACCAGGATCCCGAAGAGGACGACTGACCGGCCGGCGCCCGGTTACGGTGCCGGGGAGGGCCGGCGCCGGCCGGTCCCCGGAGGGGGTGCGATGCGGTTCCAGGACAGGGTCGCGCTCGTCACCGGCGGGGCGTCCGGGCTCGGCGAGGCGGCCGCGCGACGGTTCGCCGCCGAGGGCGCGAAGGTGGTGGTCGCCGACATCGACGCCGAGGGCGCCGAGCGGGTCGCGGCCGGGCTTCCCGACGGGTACGCGGTGACCATGGACACCGGGGAAGCTGCCTCGGTGGAGCAGGGCATCGCCGACGCCGCGCAGCGGTACGGCCGGATCGACGTCATCTTCAACAACGCCGGCATCGACGGGCAGCAGCAGCCGTTGCACGAGATGGACGTGGCGAACTGGGAGCGGGTGCGCCGGGTCAACGGCGACGGTGTCTTCTTCGTCCTCCGGTACGGCATCGAGGCGATGCTGCGCGGCGGCGGTGGGGCGATCGTGAACACCTCCTCCACCACGGCGCTGGCCGCTCAGGAGAACATCTCCCCGTACACCTTCACCAAGGCCGGGATCGTCGGCCTGACCCGGTCGGCGGCGATCGAGTACGCGGCCCGCGGCATCCGGGTCAACGCGGTGGCTCCCACGGTGCTGCTGACCCCGCTGGTGGAGCACTTCATCGACAGCGCGCCGGACCCGGGGCAGATGCGCCGGCAGATGGAGTCGTTCAACCCGAAGCCGGGCATCCCCACCCCGGACGACGTGGCCGGGGTGGTCGCCTTCCTCGCCTCGGACGAGGCCGCCTGGATCACCGGCCACACCGTCCCGGTCGACGGCGGTTACGTGGCCCGCTGACCGCCACCGGTACGCGGGCGGCGCCGCGCGGGTCAGTGTCCCTCGAAGACCGGTTTCTGCTTGTTCACGAAGGCCATGGTGGCGGCCTTGTGGTCGCTGGTGGCGCCGCAGATCGACTGGGCCTGCGCCTCGGCGGCGAGGGCGTCGGCGAGGGTGCCGGCATCGGCGATGGAGAGCTGCCGCTTGATCGCCCCGTACGCCACGGTCGGGCCGGCGGCGAGCCGGGCGGCCAGCTCCTGCGCGGTGGGCAGCACCTGCTCGTCGTCGTCCACCAGCTTGTTCAGCAGGCCCAGCCGGCAGGCCTCCTCGGCGCCCACCGGCTCGGCGAGCATCAGCAGTTCGACGGCCTTGGCGTGGCCGACCAGCCGGGGCAGGGTCCAGGAGGCGCCGGTGTCGGCGGCGAGTCCCACCCCGGCGAAGGCCATCAGGAACCGGGTCTTCGGGCCGCCGATCCGGAAGTCGGCGAGGAAGGCCAGCGAGGCGCCGGCCCCGGCCGCCATGCCACGGACCGCGGCGACCACCGGCTTGGGCAGGTTGGCCAGCCGGGCGGCGATCGGGTTGTAGTGGGCCCGCACGGTGGCCAGCGGGTCGGCGTCGGCCGCCTCCAGGGTCTGCACGTGCTCGCGGAGGTCCTGCCCGGCGCTGAACGACCCGCCCGCTCCGGCCAGCACGACCGCCCGGCAGGAGCGGTCGCTCTCCAGCTCGGCGAGGGTGTCCCGGAGCGCCTCCTTGAGCGCCACGTCGAGCGAGTTCATCGCGGTCGGGCGGTTCAGCGTCAGGGTCACGACGGCGTCGGTGCGATCGACGAGCAGCGGCTCGGTCACGTTCTCAACGACCCTTCTGTCGGGCGAGGCGGTTGTTGGCGTCGAGGCACTGCTCGACGTACCGGTCGGCGGCCGGCCGGAGCCGGGCCGCGTGTCGGTCGAAGAAGCTGGCCGCGCTGGTGCCCGGCCAGCGCTCGGGGAGCAGCGCCGGGGGGAGCTGCGGGTCCCGGAAGAGGAAGGTACGCCACGCGTGCACGAGCCGGAATCGGGCGGCGTACGCCTCCTCGTCGCTGCTGCGTACGGTCACGCCCGTCAGCAGCGGCTTCTGCTCGGCGACGAACCGTTCGTACGCCCGGCCGATCTCGGTGAGGTCCCAGGCGCGGCGGACCACGCCCATCGCCCCGGGGGTGCCGGCGGCGTGCGCGGCGGTGAACCGCTCGTAGCGCACGCCGGCCTCGGCGAGGAGGACGTCCACGTCCTCGCCGGGGCGGGTGGCCACCCAGGTGCAGTCGTCGAGCGTGCCGTAGCCGAGGAAGGTCAGGTTGGCGGCGAGCCGCTGGCGGTCCCGTCGGGAGGCGGGGGCCTCCAGGACCAGCAGATCGAACCGTCCGTCCCAGCTGACCCGTCCGGTCCGGTAGATCCGGGCGGCCGCTTCGTCGAGCCGGCGGGCTGCCTTCGGCGTGATCGAATATCCCGGCCCGGAGGCCAGCCGGAGCGGGTCGAGCCAGCCCTGGCGGACCATCCGGGAGACCGCGGTGCGCACGGCCGGTGGTGCGATCCCGAGCGGCGCCAGCAGCTTGACCAGGGCGGCGACGGGTGCGCGGCCACCCCTCGCCCGGAGGTGGTCGCCGTACAGGTCGAAGAGTGCCGACCGTGCCTGCATGACCGCACATTGTGACAGGCCTATCCAAGATAAGCTAGATGCTGTTACATCAATGCTGCTTCGGTTTGGGTCCGGCGGTGTTCATCAGGGAAAATCGTTGTCGACACCCCGCGAAGGCTGCGGCGGTGATGGCGAAATGGCTGTGGGGCAACCCACCGACCCTGGTGTAGGTCTGAGGGGAGACAACATGGCGGCGATGAAGCCGCGGACGGGCGACGGTCCGCTGGAAGTCACCAAGGAGGGCCGGGGCATCGTGATGCGGGTCCCGCTGGAGGGTGGTGGCCGGCTCGTCGTCGAGATGACTCCCGACGAGGCCAACGCGCTCGGTGACGCGCTGAAGGCAGCCGCCGGCTGATCGAGGAGCGGTCCGCACGGCGTGCGCCGTGGGGACGGTTCGTCTTGCCCTGAGCCACCGGCCCAGCCGGTGGCTCAGGGCCTTCACAAGCCGGGAAGCGGCGGTCTGTCCCGCTTCGCGAACTTTCTGGAGGTACGGTCCAGCGTGCTGGCCATTCGTCTGGTGAACGGGCCCGAGCGGCTCGACACCCTCGTCCTGCCCATTCGTCCCGTCGGGCCGGCCGAGGGACCGGACGTCCCGGCCGCGCTGGTCCCGACCGCGCCGCCGGCTCCCGGCGACGTACTCGCCGAGGCCGACGCCCTGCTGCCCGCCACGCGGCTGGCCGGGCGCGCCGGCGAACTGCACGAACACCTGCGACCCCGCGGGACACCGCAGCGGCTGGTGCTGCTCGGTGTCGGCGAGGGCGACGAGCGGGGCTGGCGGATCGCCGGAGCTGCGCTCGCCCGGGCCGTCAAGGATGAGACACACGTCACAGTGATGCTGCCGGCCGACGCCGCGGCGCTGCGCGGCCTCGCCGAGGGGCTGCTGCTGGGGTCGTACCGGTTCCGGATGACCGAGGCCGGCGGGGCGCCCGCGCTGGCGGAGGTGGACGTCGTGGTGGGCGACCCGGACGCGCTCGCCCCGACCCTGGCGGCGGCCCGGACCACCGCCGAGATGACCCGGCTGGCCCGGGACCTGACCAACACCCCCTCCTCGCTGAAGAACCCGCAGTGGTTCGTCGAGCAGGTCGAGGCGGCCGTGGCCGGTCAGGCCGACCTGACCCTGCGGGTACGTCAGCCGGAGGAGCTGGCGGCCGAGGGGTTCGGCGGGATCCTCGCCGTCGGCCGGGGCTCGGCCAGCGGCCCCCGCCTGATCGAGCTGGACTGGCGCCCGGCGGACGCGGCCACCCATGTCGTACTGGTCGGCAAGGGGATCACCTTCGACAGCGGCGGCATCTCGATCAAGCCGGTGCCGGCGATGAAGCTGATGCGCAAGGACATGGCCGGTGCCGCCGCCGTGCTCGCCGCGACCCTGGGCGCCGCCGCGCTCCGGCTGCCGGTGCGGATCACCACGCTGGCGCCGCTGGCCGAGAACATGGTCAGCGGGTCCGCGTTCCGGCCCGGCGACGTCATCCGCCACTACGGCGGCCTGACCAGCGAGACCACCAACTCCGACGCCGAGGGGCGGCTGGTGCTCGCCGACGCGCTGGCGTACGCGGTGCAGGAGCTCGAACCCGACCTGCTGGTCGACCTGGCCACCCTGACCGGCGCGAACGCGGTGGCCCTCGGCAAGCGGCACGGCGCCCTCTACAGCGAGAACGACCAGCTCGCCGGGGACCTGCTGGCCGCGATCGACGCCGCCGGTGAGGCCGCCTGGCGAATGCCGCTGCCGGCCGACTACGTGGAGTACCTGGGCAGCGACCTGGCCGACCTGCACAGCTCCCCGGCCCAGGGCGCCGGCTCGGTGACCGCCGCGCTCTTCCTCCGCGAGTTCACCGGCGACCTGCGGGACCGCTGGGTGCACGTCGACATGTCCGCCCCCTCCTGGGCGGAGGACGACGACGCCGAACTGACCCGGGGCGCCACCGGCTGGGGCGTACGCGGGCTGCTGCGCTGGCTGGCCACGCTGGGCTGACGGCGCGTTCCGACCCCGCGCCCGGCGGCCCGCCGCGCGCGGGGTCGGCTCAGCACTTCACGGCGGCGAGCAGGCCGTGCCCGACCGGGAGCAGCGCGGGGATCCAGTGCTCCGACTCCCGGATCGCCTTGATCGTCTCCCGGACGGTGACCGTCTCGACGTCGCGGGCGGCCGGGTCGCCGATCCGCCCGCCGGCCAGGGTGCCGTTGAGGGCGAGCACCCCGCCGGGCCGCAGCAGCCGCAGCGCGGCGTCCACGCAGGCGGTGAAGCCGGTCGCCTCGGCGTCGACGAAGACCAGGTCGTAGACGCCGTCCGCGAGCCGCGGCAGCACGTCGAGGGCCCGGCCGGTGATGATCCGGGTACGCCCGGACGCGAACCCCGCCTCGACGAAGATCCGGCGGGCGATCCGCTGGTGCTCCACCTCCACGTCGATGGTCGTGAGCACCCCGTCGGGCCGCATGCCACGCAGCAGCCAGACGCCGCTGACCCCGGTGCCGGTGCCGATCTCCACCACCGCCCGGGCGTTGCCGGCGGCGGCGAGCAGTCGCAGCGCGGCGCCGGCGCCCGGCGTCACCGCGTCGACGCCCACCTCGCGGGCGAGGCTGCGGGCGGTCCGCAGCACCAGATCCTCGGTGACGTAGGACTCGGCGAACTGCAGGGCCTGGGCCGTCGAGTTGCCGGAACTGGCGACCGTGGCGATGGGACACCTCCGGGCGGCGGGAGTGGTGCGGGGGGCGGGTTGGCGGTATGAGCCTAGAGGCGGGACCCGACGGGCGCAGCCGCGAGTCCGTCGCTTGACGATCACGGGCGGCAACCGCTGACTCCACCCGGGGCATCCGTGCAATCCTGGACGGTATCCCGGGTGGCGTTGCCGGACGGCTCCGCCGGATCGCGGCGCGGGATGCGGGACGGACTGGGAGGCACCGACGTGACCGACGGCTGGGACTGGCGCCAGCCCGGCGGAACTCCGGCACCGGCGGGACGGCCGGCGTCCGGTTCCCCGCCCGGGCCGTACGGGGGCGACCAGGCGTCGCCCTGGTGGTCCGACGCGCTCGCCGACCCGTGGCGCGACCCGTACGCCCCCGCCGCGGTGGTGGTGCCGGCCCTCCCCACCGACGGCGGCGAGCCGGAGCCGGTCACCGACCCGGACGCCCCCGGCCGCCCGAAGCTGCGGCAGGTCGTGCTGATCTCGCTGCTCACCGCCCTGCTGGCCGGCTCGCTCGGCAGCGCCCTGACCTACGCCTTCCTGCACGGCGGGGCTGGCGCCAGCGTGCTCGGCGGCGGTCCCGCCGAGGCCCCGGCCCTGGCCCAGCGCAAGCCGGAGTCACTGGCCGGCGTCGCCGAGAGGGTCCTGCCCAGCGTGGTCACCGTCCGGGTGGCCAGCCTCGGCGGGATCAGCGAAGGTTCCGGCTTCATCGTCAGCGCCGACGGGCACGTGATCACCAACGACCACGTGGTGGCGGGCGGCTCCGGCAAGGCCACGGTGGTCTTCGACGACGGCAGTTCCACCCCGGCGACCGTGGTCGGGCAGGACCCGGAGTCGGACATCGCGGTGATCAAGGTGTCCCGTACCGGGCTCAAGCCGGTGGAGTTCGGCGACTCCGACGCGCTGGCCGTCGGCGACCCGGTGCTCGCCATCGGCTCGCCGCTCTCGCTGGCCAACACGGTCACCGCCGGGATCGTCAGCGCCCTGGACCGGACGATGCAGGCCGGCGAGCCGGGTGGCCCGGTGCGCTACTACGCGGCGATCCAGACCGACGCGGCGGTCAACCACGGCAACTCCGGTGGCCCGCTGGTCGACGGTGCCGGACGGGTGGTCGGGGTGAACTCGACGATCAAGTCGCTGGTCGCCGACGGGCAGGAGGCCGGCAACATCGGCCTCGCCTTCGCCATCCCGATCAACCAGGCGAAACGGGTCACCCAGGACATCATCGGCACCGGCAAGGCCCGGCGAACGGTGATCGGCGCCCAGGTCGGCGGCACGGGCGCGGCGGCCGGCACCGGCGTACGCCTCAACGCGGTGGAGCCGTCCGGCCCGGCCGCGGCGGCCGGGCTGAAGGCCGGCGACGTGATCCTGCGGCTGAACGGCCGGCCGATGACCGAGCCGGCGGATCTGGTCGCGCTGGTCCGCAAGTACGCGCCCGGCTCGGTGGTGACGGTCGAGTACCGGCGGGGATCCGCCCGCCAGAACGCCTCGGTGACGCTCGCCGCAGATGCGAAGTGAGCAGCGGTCACCCCCTCCCGGAGCGGCCCCCGACGTGCGTAGTCTTGCCGTGACACGGACGAGGAGGCCGGAGTGCTCGACAACCTGAACTGGTGGGAGATCGGCGCGCTGCTGCTCCTGGCGCTGCTGATCTTCGGGGACCGGCTGCCCACCGTGATCAACGACGGCCTCCGGATGGTCCGCAACCTGCGCAACATGGCCCGCAACGCCACCGGCGACCTGAGCCGCGAGCTGGGCACCGACATCCAGCTGGAGGATCTGCACCCGAAGGCGTTCATCCGGAAGCACCTGCTCACCGAGGAGGACGAGCAGGCCATCCGGAAGCCCCTGCAGAGCGTGTACGACAACCTGCGCTCGGACGTGACCGGCGTGCACAACGAGCTGAAGGACGTCGCGAACGCGGCGGACCCGCGGGGCAACGGCAAACGCCCGGCCACGGCCACCGGCGGCACCGCGCCCGCCCCGGCCCCCCGCCCCAGCTACGACGACGCCACCTGACCGTCGGGCCGTTCCTTCTCTCCCTGCTTCCCCCCGCTCCGGACACGACGAAGGGGCACCCCGTCACGGGGTGCCCCTTCGTCAGTCGGTCAGCGGCCGGCGGGCTTGAGGCCCAGCGGCTTGCCGACGAGAGACTCACGCCGGACCGCCAGGCGGTCGGCGACCTGGTTGAGCGCCTTGGCGGCCGGGGCGTCCGGCTCGGCCAGCACGATCGGGATGCCGGCGTCGCCGCCCTCGCGCACCCGGGTGTCGAGCGGGATCTGACCCAGCAGCGGCACCTGCGCGCCGATGGTCCGGCTCAGCGACTCGGAGACCGCCTCGCCGCCGCCGGCGCCGAAGACCTCCACCCGGGAGCCGTCCGGCAGCTCCATCCAGGACATGTTCTCGATGACCCCGACCACCCGCTGGTGGGTCTGCAGCGCGATCGCGCCGGCCCGCTCGGCGACCTCGGCGGCCGCGGCCTGCGGGGTGGTGACCACCAGGATCTCCGCGTTGGGGAGCAGCTGGGCCACCGAGATGGCGATGTCGCCGGTGCCCGGGGGCAGGTCCAGCAGCAGGACGTCCAGGTCGCCCCAGTACACGTCGGCGAGGAACTGCTGCAACGCCCGGTGCAGCATCGGGCCACGCCAGACCACGGCCGCGTTGCCCGGGGTGAACATGCCGATCGAGATGACCTTCACGCCGTGCGCCTGCGGCGGCATGATCATGTCCTCGACCCGGGTCGGGCTGCCCTCGGCGCCGAGCATCCGGGGCACCGAGTGGCCGTAGATGTCGGCGTCGACCACGCCGACGGCGAGGCCGCGGGCGGCCAGCGCGGCGGCCAGGTTGACCGTGACGCTGGACTTGCCGACGCCACCCTTGCCGCTGGCCACGGCGTACACCCGGGTGCGCGAGCCGGGCTGGGCGAACGGGATGACCGGCTCCTGGGTGGCACCGCCGCCGCGCAGCTTTGACTGGAGCTCCTGGCGCTGCTCGGGGCTCATCACGCCGAACTCGATCTCGACACCCGTCACGCCTGCCACCGCGGCCACCGCGGCGGTGATGTCGGTGCGCAGCTTGTCCTTCAGCGGGCAGCCGGCCACGGTGAGCAGCAACTCGACCCGGACGACGCCGTCGTCACCCACCACCGCGGAGCGGACCATGCCCAGCTCGGTGATCGGCCGACGGATCTCCGGGTCGTTGACGGTGGCCAGGGCGGCCTGGATCGCGTCGGAGACGGTGCTGACGGGTGCTGACATGCGGGCAATGTTACGTCGGTGGTCATCGGCGGCCGCCGCTGGCGGGGGCCGGTGTGAGCGAATCGATCGCACCCGTCGGCGGGCGGTTGGACCGGGCTCAGCCCTCCGGGCGGCCGTCCCGGGCGGCGAAGTCGCCGTCCAGGTCGTCGCGGGGCTCGTCGAGCGGCTCGCCCCCGCTGCCGCGGGAGGCGCGCTCCTGCTGCCGGCGTTCCAGCCTGTGCCGGCGCTGTGCCGCCTCGTCCAGCTCCTCGGCGAGCCGGGCCAGCTCGGAGCGGAGGAAGTCCCGGGTGGCCACCTCACCCATCGCGATCCGCAGCGCGGCGATCTCCCGGGCCAGGTACTCGGTGTCCGCCTTCTGCGCGGTGGCCCGCCGCCGGTCCTCCTCCAGCGCCACCCGGTCCCGGTCCGCCTGCCGGTTCTGCGCGAGCAGGATCAGCGGCGCCGCGTACGAGGCCTGCAACGACAGCACCAGGGTCAGGAACGTGAAGGTGTACGGGTCGAAGCGCAGGTCGGGCGGGGCGAGGGTGTTCCAGGCGAACCAGGCCGCGATCACCACCGTCATGTAGACGATGAAGTTCGCGGTGCCCATGCCCCGGGCGATGCCCTCGGACCACCGGCCGAACGCCTCCGGGTCGAACCGGGGCAGCTTGACGCCCCGGGGCTCGCGCGGCTGGTCCAGCCGCTCGGCCCGCCGCTGGTCACTCATTGGCGCCGTCCGGCCCGGTGTGGGCGGCGGGCGGGGCCGGTACGGCGTCCCGGTCCCGCCAGTCGCGGGGCAGTGAGTGGTCCAGCACGTCGTCCACGGTCACCGCGCCGACCAGCCGCATGCTGCGGTCGACCACCGGCATGGCGACCAGGTCGTAGGTGGCCATCCGGCGGGTGATCTCGGGCAGCGGCGTGGTCGGCCGGAGCGGGTCGATGTCGTTGACCACCACCCCGCCGAGCAGGTCCGCCGGGGGCTCGCGGAGCAGCCGCTGGAAGTGGACCATGCCCAGGTAGCGGCCGGTGGGGGTGGTCAGCGGCGCCCGCGTCACGAAGACCTGCGCGGCCACGGCGGGGGAGAGCTGTTCCTCCCGGATCCGGGCGAGCGCCTCCGCGACGGTGGCGTCCGGCGGCAGGATCACCGGCTCCGACGTCATCACGCTGCCGGCCGTGCCCGAGGCGTACCGCAGTAGCTGACGGACCGGGTCGGCCTCGTCCGGCTCCATCAGGTCGAGCAGCACGTCCTGCTCCGGCGGGGGCAGCTCGTTGAGCAGGTCGGCGGCGTCGTCCGGGTCCATCTCCTCCAGCACGTCCGCGGCGCGTTCCCGGTCCAGCGCGGCCAGGATCTCCACCTGGTCGTGCTCGGGCAGTTCGCTGAGCACGTCGGCCAGCCGCTCGTCGTCCAGCGCGGCCGCCACCTCGTTGCGCCGGGCGTCGGGCAGGTCCTGCAGGGCGTTGGCCAGGTCGGCGGGGCGCATGTCCTCCAGCACGGCGAGCAGGTTGGCCGTACCCCGGTTGGCGGCGATGTCGCTCAGGCCGCGCACCCGGTCCCATTCGACCTGGTGCAGGTGCCCACGGCGGGTGAGCCGGCCGGTGTGTTCGCGGACCGCGACCCGGGTCAGTGCCCACTCGCCGCCCCGGCTGTGCTCCATCGCCACGTCGACCACCGTGCCCGCCTGGCCGCCCGGCTCAAGCTGCACCCGCCGGTCGAGCAGCTCCTGGAGCACCAGCAGCTCGTTCGGGCGCTTCTCGAAGCGGCGCAGGTTGAGGGTGCCGCTGCCGAGCACGACGGCGTCCGCGTCGATGGAGGTGATCCGGTTGATGGAGAGGAAGATCCGCCGCCGCATCGGCATCTCGGCGACCAGCCCCACCACCTCGGGCGGACGTTGGGTCGGCCGGAGCCGGGCCACCGCGTCGCGTACCCGGCCCACCTGGTCACCGTTCGGGTCGAAGACGGCGACTCCGGCGAGTCGGGCGATGTAGACCCGGTTCGGCGTGCTCACGGGCACCAGCCTAAGCGCCTAGTGTTTATCAACATGTCGACCTTGGCCTACGAGATCGTGGACGTCTTCACCGACCGCCCCTTCGCCGGCAACCCGCTGGCCGTGGTGTTCGGCGCCGAAGGGCTGGCCACCGAGCAGATGCAGGCGCTCGCGCTGGAGTTCAACCTGTCCGAGACGGTGTTCGTGCTGCCGCCCACCCAGGTCGGGGCGACCTACCGCGCGCGGATCTTCACCCCGGCCGAGGAGCTGCCGTTCGCCGGGCATCCGAGCGTCGGCGCCGCGGTCACCGCCAGCCGGCGCGGCATGTTCGAGGTGGGCCGGGTCACCCAGGAGTGCGGCGCGGGCGTGCTGCCGATCGAGGTCACCGCGACGGGCGCGACGCTCACCGGCGGCTCGCCCACCCTCGGCCCCGAGCTGGATCCGGAGCCGCTGCTGGAGATGGCCGGCCTCACCGCCGCCGACCACGCCGGCCCCGCGCCGCGGGTGGCCGGCTGCGGCCTGGAGTTCCCCTACCTTCCGGTACGTCCCGACGCGGTGGCCCGCGCCCGGGTGAATGCGGCGGCGGCGGAGCGGTACGGCGTGGAGCACGTCAGCGTCTTCTCCTGGGACGCCGACACGCAAACCGCGCACGCCCGGGTCTTCGTGCCGGGCCTCGGCGTGCCGGAGGACCCGGCGACCGGTTCGGCCGCCCTCGGGCTGGGCGTCTGGCTGGTCGCCAGCGGGCTGCTGCCCGGCGAGGGCCGCTCGGAGTACGCCGTCCGCCAGGGCGTCGAGATCCACCGGCCGTCCGCGCTGGCCTGCACGGTCACCGCGGCGGGCGGGGTGGCGGTGGGCGCGACGGTGGCCGGCCAGGTGATGCCGGTGGCGCGCGGCGAGATCGCAGTCCCGCCCTTCGTGGGCTGACCGGGCCACCGGAGCCGCCCACGACGCCGGGTGGGCGATAGCGTGCGGCTGACGGTCCCCGCCGGCCCGGCCGGCGGCGTACGAGAGGATGTCCGGGTGACGGACGAGCTGGACGGTCGGGAGACGACGCCGCTGGTCGACGAGGCGGTGAAGAAGGCGGCCGTCTGCTGGGTGAGCGTCGCGGACGGGCCGGCGTACGGGCTGTGGTGCCTGCCGCTCGACGGCGCGCTCCTCGTGGTCACCGGGCCCGGCGAGCAGTCCGCGCCCGGCCTGGCCGACGCCACCGAGGCCCGGGTCACCCTGCGCGGCGACCACGGCGGACGGATCGTCACCTGGCCGGCCCGGGTGACCCGGCTGCGGCCCGGCACCGAGGAGTGGACCACGGCCGCGCCGCTGGTCGCGGCGAAGCGGCTGAACGCGCCCGGTCCCTCGGCCGGCCTGGTCGACCGCTGGGCGGCCGAGGGCTGCGCCCTGAACCGGCTGACGCCGGCGGGCGCGCCCGCCACGGGCGCCGACCTGCCCGCGGAGTCGCTGGCGGAGGAACCCCGGCCGGCCCCGGTGGTGCGGGCCACGCGCAGCCCGTTCCGGCTGCACAAGGTCCGCCGCCGCTGACCCCCCGCGCCGCCCGGCACCCGACGCACCGGCGCCGGGCGCCCGACGCCGACACCGGCGGCCGGGTCAGGGGACGGCGCAGGCGATCGGCTCGACGGCCGGGTCGACCAGTTCGAGCACCTCGGTCAGCGAGGTCAGCACCCGCCCCGCCCAGCCCCGCTCGGCGTTGAAGACCATGTGTCCGGCCAGGTCCGGCGCGGCCAGCCGGGCGGCGGTCATCCCGGCCCGCTGGGCGCCGGTGAGTTCCTGACTGCCGCCGTCGCCCACGTAGAGGCAGTCGGCCGGGGCCAGTTCGAGCCGCCGGCACGCGGCCAGGTAGAGCGCCGGGTCCGGCTTGCAGCGCCCCAACTGGACCGAGAAGACCCGGACGTCCAGCAACGGGGCGATCGCCAACTGGGGCAGGAACGCCGGCAGCTCGTGGGTGCAGTCGCTGATCAGCCCGGTGCGTACGCCCCGCTGACGCAGCCCGGCCAGCACCGGCACCGCCTCGTCGCGCAGCCGGGTGTCGGCGCGTACGGCCCGGTGGCGGGACGCGACGGCGGCGCGTACCGCCAGGTCCGACGGGTGCACGCCGGCCTGGTCGCAGACCCAGCGCAGGGTCGCCTCGGCGCTGCCGAGCAGCCCGCTGGCCCGCTGGTAGTAGGTGCGGTCGAGGACCTCGACCAGGGTGTCGCTCGGGCAGCCGAGCAGCTCGGCGGTCCAGCGGTGGGCCGCGCCACGCTGCACCGACCGGGTGAGCGTGCCGAAGAAGTCGAACAGCACCGCCTGGAACCTGGGCATGGGGAGCGCCTCCTGGCGTCGAGGGGGGTCGCCGGCGCGGACGGGCATGATCGTAACGGAGTGCTGACGGTCCGTGCTGTCGGGTGTCGTGTGAGGATTGCTCTCCGTGTCCTCCGTTCCGCACCGCCCGCCCCTGGACCCGCTGACCGTCGGCGTGGTCGTGGTCGCCGTCGCGGCCGTCTCGTCCTCCGCCCCGCTGATCGCGTTCGCGGCCGCCCCCGCCCTCGCGGTGGCGTTCTGGCGGAACCTGCTGTCGGTGGCCGTGCTCGGCCCGTTCTCGCTGCTCCGGCGGCGGGCGGAGTTCCACGCGCTGACCGTCGGCGCCGGCCGGCGGGAGGGGCTGTACTGCGTACTGTCCGGGGCGGCGCTGGCCGCGCACTTCGCCACCTGGATGCCGAGCGCGCAGCTCACCTCGGTCGCCGCGGCCACCGCGCTGGGCGCGACGCAGCCGGTGTGGCAGGGGCTGATCGCCCGCTGGCAGGGGCGGCGCCTGCCGGTAACGGTGTGGGCGGGCATCGCGGTGGCGGTGGTCGGGGCGGCGCTGGCCACCGGGGCCGACTTCGGCGCCTCCGGCCGGGCCTTCGCCGGTGACCTGCTCGCCGTGACGGGTGGGATGTTCGCCGCCGTCTACACCGCCTTCGGCGAGCGGGCCCGGGCCACCATCAGCACCACCACGTACACCACCATCTGCTACGGGGTCTGTTCGCTGATCCTGCTGGTGGTCTGCCTGGTCGGCGGGGTACGCCTGCACCGCTACGACGGCGGCACCTGGCTGGCCATCCTGGCCCTGGTGGCCGGCGCGCAGCTGCTCGGCCACTCGATGTTCAACTACGCCCTGCGCCGGATCTCCGCCACCACGGTCAGCGTGCTGATCCTGCTGGAGGCCCCGGGCGCGGCCCTGATCGGCTGGGTGTGGCTGGGCCAGCTGCCCCGGCCGCTGGCGCTGCCCGGCCTGGCCCTGCTGCTGGCCGGCGTCGTCGTGGTGGTCCTCGCCGGCGCCCTTGTAC
>NZ_QGKS01000079.1 GCF_003172935.1 Micromonospora sicca
TCCAAGCCTTCGGCCAGGCCACGGGAAATCTCTTCACGATCAGCCAGGGTCAACATCGCACGCACGGCGGAACATCCTGTCCCACCGAACCGCCAAGATCAAATGCTACGACCGGCTGAACCTGCCGAGTGCTAGGCAGGCCCTCGAAATGATGCGGGCAAGAGGGCGCTTCCGTGAGGACGTCGAGGAAGAGCGCCCGTCACTGCCTGCCTGAACATCACCCGTCGCCCGCCAGTGCGCGACGCGTCCTCAATTCGGCACGACCGGGCGTCTCCGCGCGTCGATGTGGGGTCACTGTCGGTAACGCGCGGTCGGCGGCAGAAGCGTGCACCCGCCCATAAGCGCGGGCTCAAAAGACGGCCGGAAAGTTAGGAACGAGTGGTCTGCGATGCGGTTCGGCTGAAGCAACGTTTACCGGGCGTTCGAGGGGCACGACGCGGCGTCGTCAAGGTGGAGAGCCAGAGCCGTCACTCATATCCCATGGCCGGGATGACCTTGCGGAGTGCTTCTTCGATGAACTCGCGGGTTTCGTCGTCGAATTGGTCGTTGCGGTTCGTCAGCTTGTGCGACTGAAACGTTGAAGGGGTGGCGAAGTCGTCGACGTCGAGCCGTTCGAACAGGGCGCGGCGCTGCCCGGGCCAGTCGGCTGCGAGATCTTCTGCTTTCACCTCGATGTATCGCCTGCCCGTCAGGTCGACCGTGTTCTTCCAGGTGAGCCATCGGTGGTAGACCGGCTTGAGGTAGGCGAGCGCGCCGTCGACGGTGGGCGGCGCCCATGGCTGGGCCAGGTGGGATGCGAGCACTGAGACCGGGTGACGCTTGATGTGCACGATGGTCGCTTCGGGGACCAGTTCCCAGAGGAACTCCATGCACAGCAGGTTGAACGGTGTCTTCTCGCACCAGGTCGGCTTGCCCGCGTCGGCGGCTGCTCCGCCGAACATGGTGTCGATCAGGCCCCGCAAGATTCCGAGCAGTTCGCCCCGGTCGCTGAAATACCTGGGTAGTACCCGCCGGCGGCTCAGCGGCTCGAACGGCCCGGCAGGCCGGTCGGCGTTCCCGAAGCCTTCCGCGGGCGCAGGTTCGTCGTATGTGTACGCGATCAACTGCGGCCAGAGCTGTTGCACCGCGTCCCGGTAGCGCCGCTCGCCGACCAGCTCGGGAACGGTTTTGCCGCGATCGTCGCGCCGGCCGGGCACTCGTACGGTGAGGAAGTCGCTCAGCCGGTGCAGGGCGTCCTCACCGACGGTGGGGTCGTATCGATCGGTGAGCGCGTCGGCCAGGTCCCGCAGGCCACCCGGGTCAATGAGAAACCGGGTCTCCATGGGAATCCGATGGATCAGCGGATGTTCGCCGATGATGTCGGCGATCCGTGACGTTCCCGAACGACCCGTACCCGCAACGAAGATCGGTGAGGGGAAAGGCATGGCGAGCAGTCAAACTCTCAGCCCGGCGCCTGTGCAAGCCATTTATCCCCTTCACCCGCTGCTACGGGCCGGACCCGCACCCGCCGCGCCGAGTGCGTTGCCGGACGGCCGCCTCCAACAAGCGACCAACGAATTATCGAAGCTTCCCAACGCGCCGCATCCCTCACACACTGATGCACTGATCTCGGCACGACCGGGCGCCGGCGTGATCCGGTTGTCGTGACGCTGCGTAGCGCCCGGTCGGCGGCAGATCCGTGCACGCGATTAGGAGCTGGGGACGAAGTTACGCAGATCGATCATGGTGTCGGCCAGACCGACGCCGCCGGCCGAGTCGGCGCTATCGTGCAGCGCATGCGCGTTCCCGGTTGGCTCGACGACACCCGGACCTCCTACGACACGGTGGCGGTCAGCTACGCCGACCTGCTGCGCGACGCCCTCGCCCACGAACCGTTCCAGCGGGGCATCCTCGCCCTCTTCGCCGAACTGGTCCGCGCCCAGGGGAACGGGCCGGTCGCCGACGTCGGCTGCGGCCCCGGCCGCATCACAGCCCACCTGCACAGCATCGGCCTGGACGCGTTCGGCATCGACCTGTCACCCGCGATGATCGACGTGGCCCGGCGGGACCATCCCGGCCTACGCTTTGAGGTCGGCTCCATGACGTGCCTCGAACTGGCCGACGATTGCCTGACCGGCCTGCTCGCCTGGTTCTCCCTGATCCACGTCCCCGACGACGAGGTACCGACGGTCCTTGCCGAGTTCCACCGGGTGCTGCGGCCCGGCGCGATCATGCTGCTCGGGTTCTACGCCGGCGACGGCAGTCGGCTCAAGACGGAGGGCTACGGCGGACACCCGATGAACGTCTACGTGCACCGCCGCCCACCGGATAGGGTCGCGGCCTGGCTGGACGCCGCTGGCTTCACCGTCGAGGCCGAGATGATGCACCGCCCAGCCCCGAACATCGAGGGCGGGTTCATCTTCGCCCACCGGTGAGATGGGCGGAGGCATCCGCAACCGCGGCCCGAGACACGCGGGACGCCTACCCTCGCGAAGGGGCTTGTCCAGTCCGGGCCTCGGTGTCAGATGCTCAAGCCGGAGCGTTGTCCCGATATGTTCCAGTGCGCTTCCCAGCACGACCCCGCTGGCCGCAGCCGCTCCTCCGTCGCGTGCCGTAACGCCCGACCGGCGGCAGATAAGTGCGGTGGGACTACTCGTAGCCGGTGGCAGCGGCGATGATCTCCGCGAACAGGGGCGACATGACGCCCGCAGGCGCCGAGCGGCGGGGGCCCCGTGAAAATTCTTCTGGCATAGCGTCGGATCCGGGGCGGGTCGATCGTAGAACAGGTGAGAGGCGGCCGGACGAGGCCGCCGGGACAAGGGAGTCATGGGATGACCCGGTACTTGATCTCGTTCAATGACGGCGCGATGGACCACATCCCCGACGAGGAGTGGGCCGACGTGGGCAAGGCCTCGCACGCGGTGGTCCAGGAGGCCGTGAATGCTGGCGTGTGGGTGTTCGGCGCCGGACTCGAACGCCAGAGGGCGAGCGTCGTGGCCACGGACGGGACTGTCACCGACGGCCCTTACCCGGAGACCAAGGAGGTCATTGGCGGGTTCTCGGTCGTCGACGTGGCCTCACGCGAGGAGGCGCTGGCGTGGGCTGCCAAGATCGCCGTTGGTTGCCGCTGTGCGCAAGAGGTCCGGGAGCTCATGCCCGACCCCGAACAAGACGCGATGCTCCGCCAGGCTGACAGGCGAGGGTGACATCCCGACGACCCGGGGATCGGGCGTGGGGCGAAGCCCGGTCCCCGGGCCTGGTCGGTCCCAGAAACCAATGATCACCCAGTGGAGCGACAGCCACGCACGGTCCATCCGTGTCCCGAGGGTGTTGCGCAGGATCGGACCATCGAGGCGGCCGTCGACCGCACGGTCCACGGCCCTGGCCAGCGCGAGCGGCAGCGGGACGAGGACGACCTTGCCGCCCTTGCCACGCACCCGCAGGACGCGGTGGCCGTGTTCCTCACCGAGATCGCCGATGTTCGCGCCGCAGCCTTCCAAGATCCGCAACCCGAGCAGGCCGAGCATGGCGATCAGCGCGAAGTCGTTCGAGTTGGCCGATAGTCGTGCGGTGGTGATCAGGGCCTCGAACTGCAGGTGACCCAGCCCGAGGGTGGGTGATTCGGGTGGCACCGTCGGCCGGCGGACGTAGTCGGCTGGTGAGTGCGGCAGGATGTCGTCGATGACGCAGACGCGGTAGAAGCCGACCACCACCGACAGCCGGCGGGAGACGGTCGAGGGCTGGAAGCGGCGTACGTCCTGCAGCCAGCGCACGTACCGCTCGATGTCCACGCGAGCAACCGACAGCGGCCCCAGGTCCTGGTCGGTGCACCAGGTCAGGAAGACGCCGGCGGACTCACTAGCTGGACCGGTCGCGCCCGATAGGGCTCAGCGGCAGGCGTCTGCCCGGACGTGCACACCGCACCACGGCGGCAGCTCGGCTGCCCACACCCGCCAGCCGCCGGCGTCTCGCCGAGTCTCGAACCGCCACGGGTGAGCTGTGCCGCTGAGGTTGACCTGTTCGTTCCACCAGACCGCATGAACCTGGGCGGTCACCGTCGCACGGTCGTCAGCCTGGTCCTCGACGTCGATCGGTCCGACCACTTCAAGCTTTGACGGAACATTGCCGCGTTCCATCTCGCCGCGGTACTCGCGCCACTGCCGCAGGAGCTCGTCATGACGCTTGCCGGTCAGCACCCGTGACAGGCCGATCTGCTCTCCGCTGCTCATCTGGAGCGCGTACACGTTCACGGCCGCCTCCGGCGTCGCCTCACCTCGATCTGCTTCCGCCTGCCGCAGAACAGCCCACGACACCGGCACTGCTACGACCCCGGTACACAGCACGGCCACGAGCGAGAGAACCACCCACGGCCAATGGCGCGGCGACCGCACCAACGGTTTGCCTGCCGCCGCCCGGCGACCCGGCAGGACTGGTGCCTCGACGGTGGGCCGCACTCACATGTGGCGCCCGAGCCGGGTCATGTCCTGGCATGAAAGTCGCCCACGCCCAGGCGTCGGCGGTCGTCCGAGCCGAGCAAGCGGAGGTGGAGACGACGACGGGGTCAGCTCGCGCCGAGGGCTCGCACCTCATCGAGGTACGAGGTGGCCTCCGGCTCCTTCGGGTATCGCTCCCGCAGCAGGGTCGCCAGCTCCTTCGAGACCATCAGCAGCGAGGGTAGGGACTTGCGATCTTCCTCTAGCGCCTGTCGCCCGTATTAGACAGCCCTCTCTAGGTCGCCTGCTCTGGCCGCCGCCACGCCCAGCGTTATCCGGGCTTCCACTTGGCGCATCGGCTTCCGGTCGGTCCCGTCCGGGTCGGTCGAGGAACGGATCACCTCACGGGCATACATCTCTGCGAGGCGGTCTTCGCCTGCGATGCGGTAGCAGTCCATGGCGTAGAAGTCGAACTTCGCCGGGTCCACTACGAAGTGGTGGTCGGTGTCCTCGGGATACGGCAGAGACTCAAGCAACGTACGGCCCTTGTCCAGCGCTGTCTCTACCTGTCGCCTGTCGCCGAGTCGCGCCCATGCTTTGGCACGCTGCGCGGCCAGCGGGAGGCGGTCGCTTGCGTGGCGGCCAAAGCGGCTGGCGGGATGCGGTTCCACGACCTGCGGCACGCCTACGCCACCTGGCTGGTCACGGACGGTGTACCGATCAACCTGGTTCAGCGGGTCATGGGCCACGAGCAGGCGCCCACGACGCTCAATCGTTATACGCACACCCCGGACGACTACGCGGCTCGCGTTCTCGCTGCTTTCGACGGCTCTGCTGCCTCTCTGCTGCCTTTCGCGGAAGAAGCCACGCCGGACAGCGTCCTGGACGAGGACGAGGAGGGCCTGTGACCTGCTGCGGAGCGTCAGCCAAAGAAGGGACGACCCCCGTCGGGGGGAGTCTGGTCGGCGTTGTCGGCCAGTGTCAGCGGGTGTGGTTCCCTGTGGTCCTGCCTTCGGTGTCATGCCGGCTGTGACCATTGGAGTCGCTCGCCGAGCACAGCGTTCGCTGACTTTGTGCTGACACGGCACCTTCTGGTCCGTAGCTGTTCGGTGAGGTGTCGCGGGCGGTGGCGGCGAAGGATCCGGACGCGGCCGCTTCGCTGGTCGTGTGTGCCACCGAGCGGGATCCGGTGCGTGCTGTTCGTCGTTCCGACAAGCGGTGGGCGGCTTCGCTGAAGCAGCTTGACGAGAACCCCGTCTTGGTCTCCGCCTCGGTCCACACGGCGGAGAAGAGACTGTCGTACGCCGCGATCGGGCTGGCGGTGACCCGGGGGGTGGATAACAACCCGTGGGTGTGTCTGGTCATCCGGGCGATGCTGGGGTCGGCCTTCGACCCGGCCGTGGAATATGACCGGTGGGTGGATTTCCTGACTGCGGTCCTGGCCGACGCCGACCCGGCCCACACGGTTCATGATCATAGACAGGCATGGTCATGAATGAATTTCCCGGTGTCAATGCCCTGGCGCCGAACTTCCCGTGAACGGCGGTGTCAGCGCTGCGTGCGGTCGTCGATCTCAGTGCCGGACTCGCCGGGCCGGGCCCCGATCGCCTCCTCGGCGGCCCGACCGCCAGTGCTCTCGTCACCCAGGTCCAGACTGCTGCGGGGCAGGCCCGACAGCCCGGCCGGGTCCTGGTTCTCACCCTGCACGCCCCGCGCGTCCTGGGCGCGGTCGTCGACCACCGACTCGCCCCGCCGGGCACCGACCGCCTCCTCGGCGGCCCGACCGCCAGTGCTCTCGTCACCCAGGTCCAGACTGCTGCGGGGCAGGCCGGACAACCCGGCCGGATCCTGCGTCGGCTGGTCGACGGCGGCGGCCGTCTGCGCGCCCGACCCGCCGGCCGACTCGCGGCGTCCGACGCCCTCGGCGCGGTACGTGCCCGAGGTCGGTGCGCCGCCCTGCTCGGCCAGGTTGGTGTCGACCGGCCGGCCGTCCGGCTCGGCCAGTCCGGCCCGGCGCAACATCTCGACCAGCTCGTCGTGCGGCATCCGGTCCGTGTCCGGTATCCCCGCACCGCGCGCGATCGACCGCAGGGTCGTGAGGTCCTGATCCGCGAAGGTCTCGGCCATGCCGCTGGCTTCCCCCGTGCCGGGGACGGAAACCCCGGATCAGGCACGCGCCGCCGACGTCACTCCTCGTCCTGTTTGTCCATCCCGCCGGTGGCCTCGTAGTGCCAGCCGTCGCCGGCCGGGCGAACCTTGCGGTACTCCACGTACCAGGTGCCGGCGCGCCTCGTGGGTGAATTCCACGATGTCGCCGGGCCCGTCGGGCAGCTCCCGCTGCACACCGTCGAGCGGCCCGCCGTGCAGATGCGCCAGTGAAGCCTATGCCCCGCGGGCTACCCGTGCGACCGCCGGCCATGCCCGACGCGGCGCGGTTTCGCCCACGCCGGCGCGACGGGGCCGCCGGAGCCCAGCCGTCGACAGTCATCTGTCTCTTCTTCGCCGGGTCGACACCCGCCCGGCGTCCGGGAGCACAATGATCCATCGGGATCAATCCATTCCGGACGCAGGAGCACACCACAATCAGCCGGAAGGACTTCTTGGGCAAGCTGCACCCGGCCGTGCCGGCCCGCCACCGAGGGATCGTCTGCGCTGCCGCCGGCGCGGGCCTGCGCTGGGGCGAGTGTGCTGGGTTGGCTTGGTCCTCGGTTGACCTCGATCGCGCCCTGCTACGCGTGGTCCAGGTCGCCGAGGAGACGCACGCCGGGATCTTGCTCCGTCCCTACCCGAAAAGTCGGGCCGGAGTACGGACGGTGCCGCTGCCTGGCTTCCTGGTATCCGCGCTGCGCCAGCTACGCACCGAGGCCGGGGATCCGGACCCGCAAACGCTGGTCTTCCGCGATCGGATCGGACGCCCGCTGCGCCGGTCGAACTTCCGCCGGCGGGTGTGGTTGCCCTCGCTGGTTCGCGCCGGGCTGCTCGGCCAGGTAGTCACCACCGGACCGCATCGCTACCGAGCCACCTGGCCGGACCGCGAAGGCGTGGAGTGGTCGACGGAGTTCACGACCGAGCGGGAAGCGGTCGCCTGTGTGGCGGCCAAGGCCGTCGGCGGAATGCGCTTCCACGACCTGCGGCACGCCTACGCGACATGGCTGGTCACCGACGACGTCCCGGTCAACCTGGTGCAGCGCGTCATGGGCCACGAGCAGGCGTCGACGACGCTGAATCGTTATACGCATACTCCGGCTGACTACGCCGCTCGGATCTTGGATGCCTTCACGCTGCCTGCTGACGATTTGCTGACTCCGGCGGCCGAGCCGTCCAGCGATGGCCTGGCCGACAGCGTGGGAGACGACCTGTGACCTGCGTCGGAGCGCTCAGCCAAAGAAGGGACGACCCCCGTCGGGGGGAGACGGGGGTCGTCGGAGGTTCGGCTCCGGGGGGGTCGAGCCGAACCCACTCAGCGGTCACGGGGGGTGCAACCGCCGAGGGCTTCCGGGGGACGAGACGTGAGCTCTCGTCGCGCACAAGCATGCCGCAATGGACCGGTATACGTCGAGTGGTCTGCGCTCCACCCACTGCCAATTCGTGTTCGGAGAGTGTGACCGTTATCACTCTCGGCAGAGGCGGGAGCGTCCGGACCGGCCCGGAGACCCCGCGCACCAGCCGACCGGGCACCATCGGGCTAGACTTTCGCGCCGTGGGCCGAAGTGCCGCTTTCTTCGATCTGGACAAGACCGTCATCGCCAAGTCGAGCGCCCTGGCGTTCGGTCGGCCGTTCTACCGGGACGGTCTGATCACCCGGCGAGACGTGGTCAAGTCGGCGTACGCGCAGCTGATGTTCCGGCTGGGCGGCACCGACGAGCAGACCATGGCCCGGACCCGGGACTACCTGGCCACGCTCTGCAAGGGCTGGCAGGTGGAACAGGTCCGCCAGATCGTCGCGGAGACGCTCCACGAGCTGATCAACCCGTACGTGTACGCCGAGGCGGCCGCCCTCATCGAGGAGCACCAGGCCGCCGGGCGGGACGTGGTGCTCGTCTCCGCCTCCGGCGAGGAGATGGTCCGCCCGATCGGCGCGCTGCTCGGGGTGACCGACGTGATCGCCACCCGGATGGCGGTCGAGGACGGCCGGTACAGCGGCAAGGTCGAGTTCTACGCGGCGGGCCCGAGCAAGGTCGACGCGGTCGGCGAGCTGGCCACCGCGCGCGGCTACGACCTGGCCGACTCGTACGCCTACTCCGACTCGTACAGCGATCGGCCGCTCCTGGAGTGCGTCGGGCATCCCACCGTGGTCAACCCCGACCGGGCGCTGCGCAGGCTGGCGGTGGAGAATTCCTGGCCGGTGCTGGAGTTCCGGCACCCCGTCCCGCTGGGCCGGCGGCTACGCGAGCGGCCCGCCGTGCCGGTTGCCGCGGCGGCCCTCGGCGTCGGCGTCGGGGTGGCCATCGGCATCGCCTGGTACGGCCGGCACCGCCGAGCCAAGATCGCCCCGGTCGCCTGACCGCCCCGCCCTTCAAGACGCCCCGACCGCACGGCATCGCCCCGCCCTCAAGACGCCGCCCGCCCGGCCGTTCGGCCTGGCCGGGGATCGGCGCCGTTTCCCGCATGTCGCTGCCTCCCGGTCGCCCGGGGCACCCACCTGCGACAAGTCGCGGAAACAGCGGCAGCGAGCGGCCGGCGGATCAGGTCGCGGCGAGGACCTCGTCGCCGATGAGTTCGATCTGGTCCGCGCCGATTTCGACCGCCGTCATGTAGTGGCGGAGCCAGGAGCGGAGGCCGTCCGGGGTGCCGGTGGCGAAGGCGCCGGCCGCGCCGACGTACTCCGGTTCCCGCTCCTGGTGGCCGACGTCCACGGCGAGCAGCCCGCGCGGGTCGAAGCCGGTGGAGAGCAGCACCAGCCGGGCGGCGGCCCGGGCCACCACCCCGGACGGCCCGGCGAAGGGGCGCAGGTTCAGCAGTTCGCCGTGCACGACGGCGGCCAGCACCAGCGGGGAGACCTTCGTGCCGCCGGCGACCAGGTCGGCCAGCCCGTCGAGGCGGGCCGCGACCACCGGGTCGGCCACCGGGCGGCCCAGCTCGGGCTCCGCCACGACGTCACGGGCGGCGAGGACGTGCAGTTTGGCGAGGACCTGGCGCGGCGCCTTCGGCCAGAGTTCGCTGAGTCCCGGGAGCGCGCCGGCGACCCGCAGCGCGCCCTGGAGCACGGGGTCGGTGACGGTGCCGGCCCGGACCGCCTCGCGCTCGTGCGTACGACCCTCGAGTGCGGCGCTGGCCACCGCGGACCGGAGGCTGACCTCGGCCGCGACCTGGCCGCCGTGCCGGCGCAGCGCGCGGTGGCGGTGTGCCTGGTCGACCCGGTCGCGGGCGCGCTCGACGGCGGGCGCGATGTCGGCGAGCCCGAGCAGCGGGCCGAGCGGATCGGTGGTCACCCCGCCACGTTAGCGAGCCCGCCTATCCCGCCGGGCGCCACCCGGCCGGAAGGCGACCGGGGCCACCCGGCGCGCAACGGGGGCCGCTGGGCGCGTCGGCGGTCACCAGGCTGTCGCGGGCGCGCCGCGGCACGACTAACCTCAGCCGGGTAGGAGACGCAGGTCACGCGACGAAGGAGTCACCGCATGAGCGAGGCATTGGCCAACTTGTTGAACGAGACGCGCCAGTTCCCGCCGCCGGCCGAGCTCGCCGCGAACGCCAACGTCACCGCCGAGGTGTACACCGAGGCGGCCGAGGACCGGCTCGGCTTCTGGGCGCGCCAGGCCGGGCGGCTGGCCTGGTCGAAGCAGTGGGACCAGGTGCTCGACTGGTCGAACCAGCCGTTCGCGAAGTGGTTCGTCGGCGGGCAGCTCAACGTGGCGTACAACTGCCTGGACCGGCACGTGGAGGCCGGCCGGGGCGACAAGGTGGCGATCCACTGGGAGGGCGAGCCGGGTGACACCCGCACCCTCACGTACGCCGACCTGCACAGGCTGACCTGCCAGGCGGCGAACGCGCTGACCGACCTCGGCGTCACCGCCGGCGACCGGGTGGCGATCTACCTGCCGATGGTCCCGGAGGCGGCGGTCGCGATGCTGGCCTGCGCCCGGATCGGCGCGACGCACAGCGTGGTCTTCGGCGGCTTCTCCGCCGACGCGCTGACCAACCGGATCCAGGACGCCACCGCCAAGGTGGTGATCACCGCCGACGGCGGCTACCGGCGGGGTAAGCCGTCGGCGCTGAAGCCGACAGTGGACGAGGCGGTGGCGAACTGCCCGTCGGTGGAGCACGTGCTGGTGGTCCGGCGCACCGGTGAGGAGGTCGCCTGGTCGGCGAAGGACCACTGGTGGCACGAGACGGTGGAGACCGCCGCGCCGGAGCACACCGCGCAGCCGTTCGACGCCGAGCACCCGCTCTTCATCCTCTACACCAGCGGCACCACGGCCCGCCCGAAGGGCATCCTGCACACCACCGGCGGCTACCTCACCCAGACGTCGTACACCACGCACGCGGTCTTCGACCTGAAGCCGGAGACGGACGTCTACTGGTGCACCGCCGACATCGGCTGGGTGACCGGGCACTCCTACATCGTGTACGGCCCGCTCTCCAACGGCGCCACCCAGGTCATGTACGAGGGCACCCCGGACACCCCGCACAAGGGCCGGTTCTGGGAGATCGTCGACAAGTACCAGGTGACGATCCTCTACACCGCGCCGACGCTGATCCGCACCATGATGAAGTGGGGCGAGGACATTCCCGCCGGCTACGACCTCTCGTCGCTGCGGCTGCTCGGCAGCGTCGGCGAGCCGATCAACCCGGAGGCGTGGATCTGGTACCGCCAGCACGTCGGCCGGGGTGAGCTGCCGATTGTGGACACCTGGTGGCAGACCGAGACCGGCGCGATCATGATCTCCCCGCTGCCCGGCGTCACCGCGGCCAAGCCGGGCTCGGCGATGACCGCGCTGCCCGGCATCGTCGCCGACGTGGTGGATGACCAGGGCCAGTCGGTGCCGAACGGCGGCGGCGGGTACCTGGTGCTGCGCGAGCCGTGGCCGTCGATGCTGCGCACCATCTGGGGCGACGACAACCGGTTCATCGAGACCTACTGGAGCCGGTTCGAGGGCATGTACTTCGCCGGCGACGGGGCCAAGAAGGACGACGACGGGCACATCTGGCTGCTCGGCCGGGTCGACGACGTGATGCTGGTGTCCGGGCACAACATCTCCACCACCGAGGTGGAGTCGGCGCTGGTCAGCCACCCGTCGGTCGCGGAGGCGGCGGTGGTCGGCGCGACCGACCCGACCACCGGGCAGGCGATCGTCGCGTTCGCCATCCCGCGCGGCAGCACGGAGGTCTCCGGCGAGGCGGGCGAGCAGTTGATCGCCGACCTGCGCAACCACGTGGCGAAGACGCTCGGCCCGATCGCCAAGCCCCGGCAGATCATGCTGGTGCCGGAGCTGCCGAAGACCCGCTCCGGCAAGATCATGCGCCGGCTGCTGCGGGACGTGGCGGAGCACCGGTCGCTGGGCGACGTCACCACGCTCCAGGACTCCTCCGTGATGGAGCTGATCTCCTCGGGCATGCAGGGCGGCAAGGCCGAGGACTGATCCGGTACGGACGACGATGGGCGGGCCCCGCACGGGACCCGCCCACCGTCCTGTCCGGTACTACTTCGACACGGTGTCGATCTTCAGTCGCTGGTTGGCGGTGGACGCCATCGGCTGCTTCACCTCGACGACGACGTTGTACTCGCCGACCATCGGCACGTTCGTGAGGGCCTGGTAGACGCCTGGCTGCCCGGACACCTCGGCCATCACGATGGGCCCCTGCTTGTGTGCCAGCGGCATGGCCACCATGTCGGTGTACGCGACCACCTGGCCCTTGGTGATCGGGTCGTAGCTGCCCGGCGCGCTGACCTTCGCCTCGATCCGCACCTGCAGGTCACCCAGGTGCTCGCTGTTGATCGAGATGGCGGCCTGCGGGTCCTGCTGCTGGCCGCCGGGGGCGCGCCGGTCCGCCGCGGGCTCCGCGGCGGCCGGGATCGACCCCCGCGGACGGGTGGTCAGGAATCCGACCACCCCGACCAGCAGGGCCGCCGTCATCCCGATGCAGATCCCCAGGATCATGCCCTGGCGGAACGGGCGCGGTCCTCGGTGCGGTTGCCGCCGCCCCGGCCGGCCCGCCTTCCGAGTCCGGACCGGCTTGCCAGCGGCCGCAGGACGGCCCAGCATCTCGTCCGGCAGTCGCAGCTTCTCCTTCAGCGCGGTCATGGTCGCCACCGCGCCGGCGTCGACAGATCGTTCTCCATGGTCAGACTCCCCCTCCGCCGCCGCAGTCCCCACACGGCGCGGAGATCGACGGCTTTGGTGTGGTGGTGGACGTCGGCGACGGGCTCGTCGTCGGCGACGGGCTGGTGGTGGGCGACGGGCTGGTGGTGGGCGACGTGGTCGGCGACGGGCCGGGGCTGGGCGCGAGCGGAGCACTGCCCGCCATCGGCTTGTCCGGTAGCGCGATGAGGGTGGGCTGGCCGGTCCCGTGCACCCGGAAGATCCCCCACTGGCCGCCGGTCAGGTGGCGGGCCAGGGTGCCGGAGCGGTACAGGTAGTCACCGGCCGCGGCCCGCCGGCCGCCGGCGCCGCCGGTGACCGCCGGGTCGAGGACGATCGGGTACGACACACCCGGGTTGAACTGCCCCTGCGCCGCCGCGAGCTGCGACTCGGGGTCGTTCGGCGCCCGTCGCCACAGATGGTCGTGCAGGGCGAAGCTGGTCGAACGCGGGTCACCGACCGCCTGTCCGACGTGGAACACCGTCTTGTCCCCGGCGTACGCCTGGAAGACCGGGGTCGACGGGTCCCCGTGCACGTACGAGCTGAAGATGTTGGTGACGTTCTGGTCGGTGGCGTACCGGTGCGCCCAGGGCTCGTTGCTGTAGTTGACGGAGAACTCGCCCTGGTCCTCGGCGTCGTCGGCTTCCCGACTCGGCGTTCTGACCAGGTCGAAGTTGTCCGGGACCGGCTGGTCGTCGGCCACGTTGGCGTTGGTGTTCTGGCGGAACAGCGCCAGGTCGCTGTTCATCAGGACGACGTTCTCCCGGTAGTCGGCCGACGTCGGGTGCGAGATCACCGCGCTCACCCCGCTGGTCAGCGGCGTGCCGTCGGCCGGGTTGAGGTAGCTGCTGCCCTGCGGTTCGATGACCAGCGCACCGTAGAGGCCGTGCGAGGCGTGGTGCATCGGGTCGGCCATGTCGCGCAGCATCGCCATGCCGGGGCCGTTGCTCAGCGACCAGCGGTAGGTGATCTGCTCGCCCGGCCCGACGGTCCGGTCGTAGAACCGGCCCCAGCCGTCCACGTTCTCGCCGACGTTCACGCCCGCCGAGTAGCTGTAGTGGTTGGTCAACTGGGGTCGGATCGACACCCGGTTGCTGACCGGCAGCGGCATGAAGCCCGGCACGTTGACCTCGTCCTTGGGCGGCTGGTCCAGACAGCCCGGGAAGCTCAGCGTGCTGGTCCGATAGCCGAGTTGTCCCGGTTCCACGCCTTCGAAGCAGCTCGCCGTCATCTTGGCGGGATCGACCCGGTTCTTGAGAGTGATCTCGACGCAGTCGCCGGCGTTGGCCCGGATGACCAGCGGCTCGTTCTTCACGGTGTTGTTCGTGTAGTCGGACTCCAGCGCGTACTGGAGGCCGTACGGGTCGTGGTCGCCGGCCTTGTTGTAGGTGATGTCCCGGTTGATCGCAACGATGCTGAAGCTCTTCACCGGCTGGCTGGTCAGGCAGGGCGTGCCGGGTGGCTGGGAGCGGCCGTCTCCCGGCTTCGGCGGGTTGTCCCACTCGCCGACGCAGTCGATGCCGGCGGTCGGGTTGTCGGGCAGCGGGTACATGTTGGGCACCCTGGGTGGCGGCCCGTCCGGGCCGGGGGCGATGTACGGGCCGTCGTACTGGCACCGCATGACCCGGAGGTAGCCCCAGGCGCCGAGGTACATGTCGTCGGAGCCGCCGAGATAGTAGAGCTCGTCCCGGTCGACCGGGGTGCCGTATTTCTTACCCTCCTTGATCGCCTTCACGTTCATCTCGAAGTACTCGAGGATTCCGATGTGCTGGGCACTCACCCTGTTGGATTCGGGGTCCTTGGGTTCGAGGTCCCAGGACGCGTCGAGGTTGATCCCGTGCGACTCCTCCTGCGAGAGCTGGAATATTCGCCATTTGATCTTGTCGCCGGGGAACGCCATCGGCATCGGGGTCGCCGGGAGACGGTTGCTGTCGCCGGTGGTGAAGACCCGGGAGGGGTCCATGTCCTTGCGGGCCTCCATGGGCTCCAACGCGTAGTTGATCCCCATGACGCCCTGGTCGTCGTTGCTGGACGGGAACTTCGCCGGGTGGATCGGCACCCCGTTGGCGGTGACGAACTGGTCGTCGTTGCTGGTGCTGGGGTCCGCGGGTTTGAACATCGGCACGTGGTCCTCGATGAAGAGGGACACGTTGCGGTAGTCCTGGCCCGAGGTGGTGGCGCCGGTGTAGTCGACGACCCCCTGGGTGCAGTGCACCGAGACCATCGTGCCGATCGCCACCGGCTCGTTCGTCTTCGTGTCGCGGAAGACGCAGCCGGCGTCGTGGATGGTGCCCCCACCGAACAGTCCGGCGTCCTGGTGCACGTTGGCATAGAAGTGGTCGTGGAACGAGTTCGTGGACGTGTTCTCGTGCACGAAGTCGCGGTATGTGATGGTCTGCCCGTTGAGGTTCGGGCCGCCGTCCGCGCCCTGGTCGTAGTTCCAACCGTTCGCGGCGCCGTCGGAGGAGAGTACGTCGAACTGCACCATGTGCTGGTGGAGCCCGACCTCATTGGTGGTCTGGAGCCGGTCAAAGGTGGTGCCGCCGTAGGTCAACGGCAGCTTGTTGGTCAGCTTGTAGATGACGCAGTCACCCACGTTCAGCAGGGGTGAGAACGGCTCGGGTTTCTTCCCGGCCAGCACCGCGTCCCGGTCCGTGTTCAACACGTACACCCGGGACTGCGGATTTCGCCAGTTGACTTTGTCGTTGTACGTCTGACTCAGCTGGATCGCCGAGATCTCGAAGGTCTTCTCGGGGCGGCCGGCGGGGCAGGGGTCCTGGAAGAAGCCGCCCGGCTTCTGGGCGCCGGGGTCGGCGGCGGCCTTCTCTAGCGGGGTGGGCGGGAAGACGCCGGTCGCGGACCGGT
>NZ_QGKS01000168.1 GCF_003172935.1 Micromonospora sicca
CCACCGAACCATCCACCCCGGGACGTGCCCTGATCACCGGCGCCAGCGCCGGCATCGGGGCCGCCTTCGCGCACCGGCTCGCCGCCGACGGCTGGGACCTGGTCCTGGTGGCCCGGGACGCCGGGCGGCTGGACGCCACGGCCGCCGAGCTGACCGGCCGGTACGGGCGGGACGTCGAGACGATCTCCGCCGATCTGTCCACCGACGACGGCTGCGCGGCGGTGGAACGCCGGCTCACCGCCGACCCGCCGATCGAGCTGCTGGTCAACAACGCCGGGATCAGTCTCAACACGCCCTTCGTCCGGTCGACCGTCGAGGACGAGGCCCGGCTGCTGCGGCTCAACGTGCTGGCGGTGCTGCGGCTGACCCACGCCGTCCTCGCTCCGATGATCGAACGGGGGCGAGGGACAGTGATAAATGTCTCTTCGGTTGCGGGTTTCGGGATGGTCATGCCGGGTTCGACGTACTCGGCCAGCAAGGCGTGGGTGACGAATTTCAGTGAATCGATCGGTCGGTCGGTGGCCCCGCTCGGCGTACGGGTGATGGCGCTCTGCCCCGGCTACACCCGCACCGGCTATCACGAGCGGGCCGGCATCGACATGTCCGGGACCCCGCGCTGGTTGTGGCTCAAGCCGGACGACGTGGTCGCCGAAGGGCTGCGTGACCTGGGGAAAGGAAAGCCGGTCAGCGTTCCGACGTGGAAGTACAAGCTGGCGGTGGCGGGCCTGCGGCACGCGCCGCGGCGGTTGCTGCGTGGAGTCTCCCGGGACACCCGGGGCCGGGTGGACCCGAACCGCGGCTGACCGCCGGCCGGCCGGCCGACGCCACCGCTGGCGGGACCTGGCGGCGCCGGCCCGGATGGACGGTCGCGCAGAGTAGCCGGACATCGCCACCCTTCGGTCGCCCGCTGGGTTGACCTGGGTGGACCCCGCACACGGCTCCCAGACTTGCGCAGTACCCTCTATCGCCATGGGGCACCACGACGACCTGCGTAAATTCATTACCGACCTGGCTGTGGTCCATGGACGGGTGGTGCTCTCCTCGGGTCGCGAGGCGGACTGGTACGTCGATCTGCGTCGCGTCACGCTCCATCACCGCGCGGCGCCGTTGGTCGGCCGGGTGCTGTGCGACCTGACCGCCGACTGGGAGTACGACGCGGTCGGCGGGCTGACCCTGGGGGCCGATCCGGTGGCCCTCTCGATGCTGCACGCGGCCGCCGCGACCGACCGCCCGCTGGACGCGTTCGTGGTCCGCAAGGCGGGCAAGGCGCATGGTCTGCAACGCCGGATCGAGGGGCCGGAGGTCGCGGGTCGTCGGGTCCTGGCGGTGGAGGACACCTCGACGACGGGTGGCAGTGTGTTGACCGCCGTCGAGGCGTTGCGCGAGGCGGGGGCCGAAGTGGTGGGCGTGGCGGTTATTGTTGATCGAGGTGCCGGAGACGCGGTGCGAGCCGCCGGACTGCCTTATCGGGCGGCCTATACGTTGGCTGACCTCGGCCTTGTGGCGTAAAAGTTTGCCGATTCGGATCTGCTGATATGCAGGCGGATCGATGCTGCTGGTGGAAGGATGGAATACGTGGGAACTGCGTTGGCTGAAATGACCATGCCTCAGATCTCGCCGCTTGCCGGCGAGCCGATCGAACGTGCCGATGCCGAGCGTCTCGCGGGGGTCCTCAAGGCCCTCGCCGATCCCGCTCGGCTGCGGCTGCTCAGCCTGATCCAGTCGGCCCCCGAGGGCGAGGCGTGCGTCTGTGACCTGACCGCGCCGCTCGGCCTCTCGCAGCCGACGGTCAGTCACCACCTGCGTATCCTCACCGAGGCCGGCTTGCTGGAGCGGGAGAAGCGCGGTGTCTGGGCGTACTACCGGCTGGTGCCGAGCGCGATCGCGACGATCGCGGATCTGCTGACCCCGCCGCGCAAGCGGGCCACCAAGAAGGCCCGCTGAAACCGGACGTGTCCGACGGCCGGATGGTCGCCCCTGCCCGGGGCGACGTCGGGTGGCGTGCCAGGGGTGGCGCCACCACCGGACGGTGACGGCTGCCCGTCATCCGTACCACCCGCAGGTCGAACAGGTCGTTGCCGATGGCCGGCCCCCGCGAGGGGACCGGCCATCGGCGTACCCGGGGTCAGCGACCCTGCTGGCCGTGGCGGCGGTCGTCCTCGCCGTCGACGGCGTCCCGCACCGCGTCGACCACGCCCGCCGCGCTGGCCGCGGCGACCATTGCGGCCGCCTCGCCGCGCTTGCGGGCCCGCCGGTCGCGGAGGAACTCGAAGAAGATCGGCAGCACCGAGACCACGATGATCAGGGCGACCACCGGCAGGATGTACCGGTCGATCTTGTCGCCGATCGCGTTGTAGATCTGGTCGGCGAGCAGGTAGCCGATCAGCAGGATGCCGTCCACCCAGAGGACCGCGCCGACGATGTTCCAGATCAGGAACTGCCGGGCCGGCATGCCGAGCACTCCGGCCACCGGGTTCAGGAACGTACGGACGATCGGGATGAAGCGGGCCAGCACCACGGCCTTCGCCGGGCCGAACTTCTGGAAGTAGTACTCCGCCTTCTCCACGTACTCCCGCTTGAAGAGGCGGGAGTTGGGGCGGTCGAACATCCGGCGGCCGTACCGGTGGCCGAGCCAGTGCCCCACCTGCGCGCCGACGATCGCGCAGAGCGGCCCACCGATCAGCAGGCCGGCCAGCGAGAGCCGGGTTCCGCTGCCGAAGATCGCGTCGGCCACCGGCGAGGCGGCCACGCCGGCCAGGAACAGCAGCGAGTCGCCCGGGAAGAAGAAGCCGACCAGCAGGCCGGTCTCGGCGAAGAGGATGGCCCAGACGCCGATCAACCCGAAGGTGTGGATCAGGTCCTTCGGGTCGAGCGGGTTCAGGGCGATGCTCTCGGAAAGCACCCGGGTCTTCTCTGCTGTGTCCACGGCCACACAGGTTACCGAAGCCCGGTCCGGCGTCGCGCCGGACCGGGTCGGGCGGGCTGTCAGAGGCGCGGGTCGACCGGCTCGGACTCGCAGGCGAGGATGGCGAAGACCAGTTCGTGGCGACGCCACAGCGGGGTGTCCTCGGCGAGCGCGTCCAGGGCGGCCAGGCCCAGGGCGTGCTCGCGCAGGGCCAGGCCGCGCTTGCGGCCCAGCGACCGCTTACGCAGCGCGGCGAGCTGACCCGGCTCGGTGTACCCGGGGCCGTAGATGATCCGCAGGTACTCCCGGCCCCGGCACTTGATGCCGGGCTGGAGCAGCGAACCCCGCGCCGACCGGGCGGCCGGGCCGGCGTACGGCTTGACCACCATGCCCTCCCCGCCGGCCGCCGTCAGCGCCAGCCACCACTCGGTGGCCGCCGCCACCGCCGCGGCGTCGGTCAGGTCGACCACCCGACGGCGGGTCGGGGTGAAGAACTCCGGGTCGGCCGCGCAGAGCCGGTCCGCCAGGTCGAGGTGCCAGCCGTGGTCCCGGTCGGCGTAGCTCACCCCGGCCCCGGCCAGCACGGCGAACGGCGCGAGGGTCACCCCGCGCAGCCCGTCGGTCGGCCCGACGTACGCCCGGTACGCCGCCGAGTACGCCTCGACCTCCGCCGCCCGGTCGGCCATCCGCCCGCGCAGCTCGTCGACCGGCAGTCCCCGTCCGGCCGCCGCGTCCAGCGTGGCGAGCACCGCCGGCAGGGCGGCCCGGCCGGCGGCGCCGACGCCCGCGTACTGCTCCCGGATCAGCCCATCCGCCTTCGCCGACCAGGGCAGCAGCTCGCAGTCGAGCAGCAGCCAGTCGGTGTCCAGCTCGGCCCAGAGCCCGGCGGCGGTGACCGCGGCGCGGACCCGGCCCAGCAGCTCGTCGTCGAGCGGCGGCCCGAAGAACGGCCGGCCGGTCCGGGTGTGCACCACCCCGCCGCCGAACCGGCCCGGCTCCCGCTCGACCAGCAGCACCGCCCGCGAGCCCATGTGCTTCTCCTCGCAGACCACCCGCTCCACGCCCGCCGACCGGTAGTCGTCGAACGCCTGGGCCGGGTGCTCGAGGAACCCGTCGACAGTGGAGGTCGAGCAGGGCGCCATGGTCGGCGGCAGCCAGACCAGCCGCCCCGGGTCCACCGCGAACCGGCTCATCACCTCCAGCGCGGCGGCGGCGTTCTCCGCCGGCACGGTCAGCGTCCCGTACGCGTGCTCCAGGTGCCGGCGGCCGGTGACGTCGGCCAGGTCGAGCACGGTGTCCGGTCGGATCGGCGTGGGCGCGACCAGCGGGCGGGCCGGGGCGTACCACTCCTTGACCGCGGCGACCGAGACCAGCTCCTTCTCGGGGTAGCGGAGCGCGGTGAGCTTCCCGCCGAAGACGCAGCCGGTGTCGATGCAGATGGTGTTGTTCACCCACTCCGGCTCCGGCGTCGGCGTGTGGCCGTACACGACCATGGCCGAGCCCCGGTAGTCGCGCGCCCACGGGTAGCGGACCGGCAGGCCGTACTCGTCGGTCTCGCCGGTGGTCTCCCCGAAGAGCGCGAACGCCCGGACCCGGCCGGAGGCGCGGCCCTGGTAGGCCTCCTTCAGCCCGGCGTGCGCGACCACCAGCCGGCCGCCGTCCAGCACGAAGTGGCTGACCAGACCGTCCACGAACGCCGCGACCTCCGCGACGAAGCCGTCCGGCTCCGCCGCCAGCTGGGCCATCGTCTCGGCCAGGCCGTGGGTGAGCCGCACGTCCCGGCCGCGCAGCTTGCGCAGCAGCTTCTGCTCGTGGTTGCCGGGCACGCAGATCGCGTGCCCGGCCGCGACCATGCCCATCACGAGGCGGAGCACGCCGGGGGAGTCCGGGCCGCGGTCCACCAGGTCACCCACGAAGACCGCGGTACGACCAGCCGGGTGCACCGCGTCCACCGGGCGGCCCGTGTCGTCGCGGCGCAGCGTCCAGTCGAGCCGGAGCAGCAGCGCCTCCAGCTCCTCCCGGCAGCCGTGCACGTCACCGACGATGTCGAACGGCCCGGTCAGCCCCCGCCGGTCGTTGAACAGCTTCTCGTACCGGATCTCCGCGGCGTCGATCTCCTCGATGCCGCGCAGCACGTGCACCTTGCGGAAGCCCTCCCGGGCCAGCTGCCCGTGCGACCGGCGCAGGTCCCGCTGCATCCGGGCCAGCACCGGCCGGCCGAAGGTGCGGTCGGCCCGTCCCCGCGTACGCTCCCAGGCCAGCGCCTCGGGCACGTCCAGCACGATCGCCACCGGCAGCACGTCGTGCTCGCGGGCCACCCGGATCAGCGCGGCGCGGGCGTGCGGCTGGAGGTTCGTCGCGTCCACCACGGTGAGCCGGCCGCGACGCAGCCGGGTCCCGGCGACGTGGTGCAGCGCCTCGAACGCGTCCGCCGAGGCGGACTGGTCGTTCTCGTCGTCGGCCACCATCGCCCGGAACATGTCTGAGGAGAGCACCTGGCTGGGCAGGAAGTGCCGGCGGGCGAAGGTGGACTTGCCCGAACCGGAGACGCCGACCAGCGCCACCAGGGCGAGCTCGGGGATGTCGAGAGTGGTCATCGGCTCTCCTCCTGTCGGGTCAGCACGGCCAGCTGGGTCGGTGCGCCCACCTCGGGGTCTTCGTCGCCTACCCCGCTGGTCGTGGCGGTGTAGCCGTACGTCGCGGCCACCCGCTCGACCCAGGAGGTGAACTCGGACCGGGTCCACTCGAAGCGGTGGTCGGCGTGCCGGAACCGGCCCGCGCCGAGCCCCTCGTAGCGGACGTTGTACTCGGCGTTCGGGGTGGTCATCACCACCGTGCCCGGCCGGGCGTGGCTGAACACCGCGTCCTCCAGCGCCGGCAGCCGGGGCGGGTCGACGTGCTCGATCACCTCCATCAGCACCGCCGCGTCGTACCCGCGCAGCCGGTCGTCCCGGTAGGTCAGCGCCGACTGCCACAGCCGGATCCGGTCGCGCTGCCGCTCCGGCAGCCGGTCCAGCCGGAGCCGGCGGGCGGCCAGGGTCAGCGCGTGGCTGGACACGTCGGTGCCGACCACCTCGGTGAACCGCCGGTCGGCGGCCAGCGCGGTGAGCAGCGCGCCACCGCCGCAACCCAGGTCCAGCACCCGGGTCGCCCCGCCGGCCCGCAGCGCGGCCAGCACCGCCTCGCGGCGCCGTACGGCCAGCGAGGCCCGCTGCGGGCTCTCGGCCGTCGGCTCGTCGGCGACGCTGTCCTCGGCCGGGGTCTCGTCGGCGAGGCGCAGCTCGGCCAGCCGGGCCAGGGCCTGGCCGGCCAGCGCCCGGCGGTGCGCCAGGTAGCGGCGGGTGATCAGGGCCCGCTCCGGGTGGTCGGCCAGCCAGCCGGCGCCGGCCCGGAGCAGCTTGTCGACCTCGTCCGGCGCCACCCAGTAGTGCTTGGCGTCGTCCAGCACGGGCAGCAGGACGTACAGGTGGTTGAGCGCGTCGGCCACCCGGAACGTGCCGGCGAGGGTCAGCGCGACGTACCGGCTGTCCCCCCACTCGGGGTGGGTGCCGTCGAGCGGGATCGGGTCGGCCGTCACCGTCCAGCCCAGCGGGGCGAAGACCCGCACGGCCAGCTCCGCGCCGCCCCGGCAGCGCAGCACCGGCACCCGGACCTCCAGCGGGATCGCGGTGGCGGCCAGCTCCGGCCGGTCCCGGGACTCGCCGCGCAGCGCCGACCGGAACACCTTGGCCAGCGCCGACGAGAGCAGGCTGGACGCGGCGTACGGGCGGTCGTTGACGTACTGGCCGAGGGTGAAGGTCTCCGGGGTGGCCGCCTTCGCCTTCCCGCGGCCGCGACCGCCGGCCAGCCGGAGCGGGTCGACCTCGACCAGCAGCGCGGCGGTGCAGCGCTGCTCGTCCGCCTCCGGGTAGAGCACGTGCGCGGTGCCGGTCGGCAGGTCGAAGCTCTGCAGCCGGTCCGGGTGCTTGACCAGCAGGTGACCGAGGTCGGTCGCCGGGCGGTGGGTGGTCGTCAGGGTGAGCAGCACGCGTCGATGGTGTCAGGGCGATCGATCTTGCGTCGTCCCGTTTTCGGTCGCGGCGGATACGGCGGTGCCCCGCCGACCGTGGTGGTCGGCGGGGCACCGGGTGTCGCTGGGTGGTGCGGGATCCGTCAGGCGACGAAGCGGGTCTTGCGGCGGCGGGCCACCACGTAGCCGCCCGCGCCGGCCGCCAGCAGCAGCGCGCCCAGGCCGGCGATCAGCGCGGTCGAGCTACCGGTGATCGGCAGGGTGCCGCCGCCGCCGCCGCCGCCGCCGCCGCCGTTGCCGCCGTTGCCGCCGTTGCCGCCGTTGCCGGCACCCTTGATGACCAGGGCAGCCATGTCGTTCTTCGGGTTCAGGTCAGCTACCTGGTCCCCCTGCTCCAGGTCGAAGTGGAACAGCTTGACCTCGCCCGGCGTGCCGGCCACCTTGTCGATCCGCAGGCCGAACTCGAAGACAGCCGCGTCGCCCTTGTGCAGGGTGTCGTACCACTCGCAGAAGTAGACGCGGCCGCCCGGCTCGCCGTACCCGCCGGTGGGCTCCTCGGCGGTGCCCGGCGAGCACTCCCGAGGCGCCTTCACCACCACGGCGCCGGCGGGAACAGTGACGCGGGTGCCGGTGACGATCTCACCCGGCGTGTACGAGTTGGTCATGGCCGGGCCGTTGTTCACGAAACCGATCTTCGCGGTGACCGTCTTGCCGACGGCGCCCGGCAGTTCCGCGCCAGTGGCGGCGAGGTCGGCACGCTGGTTCCCGGTGACGGAGGCCTGGATGAAGGTGTAGTTGTTCTTCGGGTCCTTGTCCGTCTGTCGCAGCACGCTGGCCTGCTTAGCCGGTGCCGGCACGAGCTTCAGTGCGTCGCCGGTGCCCTGCTGCCAGCCGTCCTCGGGCAGGAGTCCCTTGGCGAACTCCTCGAAGTCATCCTTGGTAAACCAGATCGCCTGACCGTACTGCCGGCTCGGGGCCCACGCGTCGGCGGCGATCTTCAGGCCTGCGGAGCCGTCCAGCTGGAGGGCGTCACCGGCGGCGATCTCGTCGTCGAAGCGGCAGACGGTCAACTGGGAGCCGAACTCCTCCGTCGAGGAGCAGTTGCCGTAGCGCTGCGCCGGGGAGAGTGAGGCCATGGTGGCCAGGAACAGCACGGCCCCATGGGTCGTCGTGTCGCCGATGTTGGCGACCCCGACGGGGGTCTTGACCGTCGCGCCGGGCGCGCCGGACACGTTGAGCTGCTCCTGCGCCTGCAGGTCGACGCCCTCGCCCACCTCGATGGTGGACCGGGTGCTGACGGTCTCCCTGCCCTTGCTGGCCAGGCTCAGCACCAGGTCGCCCTTGGCGCCCGCCTCGGCCTTGTCGGTGGCCTTGACCGTCAGGTCGAGCACGTAGTCGATGAGGTCCGCGCCCTTGAGGTCGCAGGTGATGACCGCGTCGGTCTCCGTGCAGCCCTTCAGCTTGTCGGACAGGGTGACCGTGGCGAAGCCGGTGACCGCGTGCCGGTCGACGGTGACGGTCACGTCGTCCGGAAGGGCGTCGGTGAAGGCCAGCAGGGCGACCGACCTGGCCTCGCCGCCGGGGGCGATCAGCGCGTCGTTCGCGTAGAGCAGTAGATCGTCGACAGCCGGCTCGGCGAGGGCGGGGGTGGCGGAGGCGGCGACGAACGCGCCTGCGATGCCGAGCCCGGCCAGCCAGCGCCGAGTGGAGTGCGTGAACATTGCTGGGTTCCTCCCGTGGGGGTGCAGGTGGAGCCCGTGGATCTTAAAGAACCCTTAAGTCGCGGCGCTGCCCCTGGTCAGGGATCGCGGCGGGAATGAGCCGAAAGGATGATCGGCGCTGCCGCAACGTTCCACGGGCCCGCACCCGTCAACAGGGCGGGACACCGGGAGGTGCAGTGACGTACGAGGAGTTCGCCGACTCACGGCTGGGCGCCCTGCTGCGGTACGCGGTCATGCTGACCGGAGATCCGCACCAGGCCCAGGACCTGGTGCAGGACACCATGGTCCGGGTCCAGCTGAACTGGCGGCGGGTGGCGCGGACCGACTCCCCGGAGCGGTACGTCCGCCGGATGCTCACCAACCAGTACGTCGACTGGCGGCGTGGGTCGTGGGCGCGCCGGGTGCTGCTGCGCGGCGAGCCGGACGTGGGGGTGCCCGCGCCGACCGACCACGCGCAGTCCGCGGTGGACCGGGACCAGCTCTGGTCCTGGCTGTCCCGGCTGCCCCGCCGGCAGCGGGCCACGCTGGTGCTGCGCTACTACGAGGACCTGCCGGACGCCGAGATCGCCGAGATCCTCGGCTGCGCCGTCGGCACCGTCCGCTCCAGCATCTCCCGGGCGCTGGCCACCCTCCGAGCCGAGTACGTGGAGGCCTGCTGATGATCGAGGACGACCTGCGGGCCGCCTTCGCGCGACACGAGACCCTGACCCCGTCCACCGGCCCGGTCCGCGCCGCCATCGAGCGGACCGTGGTCCGCCGGCGGCGCCACCGGTTCCGGCTCCGGCTCCGGCTCGGCGGTACGGCGTTGGCGCTGGTCGTGGCCGCCCTGGTCGGCGTACCGGCGTTCACCCCGGACCGGACGGTGACGGTGCCGCTGCTGACCGGGTCCGCCCCGCCGACGCCCACCGGGGCGCTGAACGTGCTGCTGGTCGGGGCGGACGGGCCGGCGGACCGGCCCTACCGGTTCGCCGACTCGGTGCTGCTCGTGCACGTCCCGGCGGACCGTAGCCGGCTCTACCTGGTCTCGCTGCCGCGCGACCTGGAGGTGTCGATCCCCGGCCACGGCAGGGACAAGCTCAACGCGGCCCTGTCCTTCGGTGCCGGCCAGCCGCGTCCGGACCTGGCCCGCGGCTACGCGCTGACCCGGCGGGTGGTCTCCGACACCATCGGCGTACGGATCGACGCGGGCGCCGTGCTGACGTACCCGGTGGTGCGCAAGCTGGCCGACGCGGTCGGCGGCGTGCCGGTCTGCCTGCCGGCGGAGATCCGCTCCGCGCACACCCGCCGGGTGTTCCCCGCCGGCTGCCAGCAGCTCGACGGCGCCGCCTCGGTGGACCTGCTCCGCCAGCGTCAGGGGATGCCCGACGGTTCCCTGGACCGCGACCGCAACGCGCAGCGGTACGCGGCCGGGCTGCTCCGGCGGGTCGACGAGCGGGGTGTGCTGACGGACCCGGTGCTCCTCTCCAAGCTGCTCACGCAGGTCGGCACCGGCCTGGTGACCGAGACGGGTGAGACCTCCCTGCCGGCGCTGCTCTCGGTGGCCACGAAGGGCACCGGTGCCGCGCCGGTCGCGATGGTCCTGCCGGTCGAGTACGTCGAGAAGCCGAACTACCGGTTCCGGCTCGACCCCGCGCTGGGCCCGGGGTTCCTCACCGCGCTGCGGGAGGACCGGCTCGGCGAGTGGACGGCCGCCCACCCGGACCGGGTGACCGGCCTGGGGTGAGGGTCAGCGGTAGTCGTCCTCGTCGCCGGCGACCACCCGGGCCTGCTCCATCGCGTCCCAGTCGGCGACCTCCAGGCCGCGGTGCGGCTCGGTCTCGACGTCGCCCGGATCGGTGGAGATCGCCTGCTCGACGGCGTCGGCCGGTTCCGCCTCCAGATCCCGTTCCTCCGGAGCGAGGTGGTCGCTCGGGGCGAAGTCCTCGTCGGGCTGACCCATCGTCCCTCCCTGGATCTCGGTGCGGACAGCTACCCACACACCGTACGGGCTGTGCGCGGAGCCTGCTCGGAGCCGAGCGGAACCGGAGTCGGCGGATTGTCCCTCCGTGACCGGACCCCGGTGCCAGGATGGGGGCGTGGGCTTCCTGATCCGACTGGCGATCACCGCGATCGCGCTGTGGGTCACCACGCTCATCGTGCCCGGGGTCGAGGTGACCGGCCGCAGCGGCGCCGACACGGCGCTCACCCTGATCGTGGTGGCGCTCATCTTCGGCGTGGTCAACGCGGTGCTGAAGCCGGTCATCAAGGTGTTCGGCTGCGTGTTCTACCTGCTCACCCTCGGCCTGTTCGCGCTCGTGGTCAACGCCCTGCTGTTCCTGCTCACCGACTGGATCGCCCGGGGACTGGACCTGCCGTTCCACGTGGACGGCTTCTGGGCGGCCTTCTGGGGCGCCATCGTGATGGCGGTGGTGAGCTGGCTGATCAGCGTCGTGGTCCCGGACCGGCTGGAGAACCGGTGAGCACGCCGGCGGGCACGTCCCGGGTCGGTTGTGCCCGTCGCCACCTTCTACGGGATACTGCCCGCGGTGGACAGCGCGGTCCGGCGCACCCATGGAAGACAGCGGCCTGCACGGCCGAGAGCGGTAAGTAAGGAGCGTTAGACATGCCCATCGCTTCCCCCGAAACGTACGCGGAGATGCTGGACCGCGCCAAGGCCGGCCGGTACGCGTACCCCGCGATCAACGTGACCTCCTCGCAGACGCTGAACGCGGCGCTGAAGGGCTTCGCCGACGCGGAGAGCGACGGCATCATCCAGGTGTCCACCGGTGGCGCGGAGTACCTCTCCGGCCCGTCCGTGAAGGACATGGTCACCGGCGCGGTGGCGTTCGCCGCGTACGCCCGCGAGGTGGCCAGGAACTACCCGGTGAACATCGCGCTGCACACCGACCACTGTCCGAAGGACAAGCTGGACAAGTTCGTCCGGCCGCTGATGAAGATCTCCCAGGAGCGGGTGAAGCACGGCGAGGAGCCGCTGTTCCAGTCGCACATGTGGGACGGCTCCGCCGTGCCGGTGGCGGAGAACATGGAGATCGCGTCCCAGCTGCTCGACGAGGCCGCCAAGGCCGCGGTCGTCCTCGAGATCGAGGTCGGCGTGGTCGGCGGCGAGGAGGACGGCGTCGAGAACGCCATCAACGAGAAGCTCTACACCACCGTCGAGGACGGCCTGGCCATGGTCGAGGCGCTCGGCCTCGGCGAGAAGGGCCGCTACATGGCGGCGCTGACCTTCGGCAACGTGCACGGTGTCTACAAGCCGGGCAACGTCAAGCTCCGCCCGGAGGTGCTCGACCACATCCAGATGGCGGTCGGCGCCAAGTACGGCAAGGAGAAGCCGCTCAGCCTGGTCTTCCACGGCGGTTCCGGCTCGCTGCTGTCGGAGATCCGCGAGGCGCTGGACTACGGCGTGGTGAAGATGAACATCGACACCGACACCCAGTACACCTTCACCCGGCCGGTCGCGGACCACATGTTCCGCAACTACGACGGCGTGCTCAAGGTGGACGGCGAGGTCGGCAACAAGAAGCTGTACGACCCGCGGGTCTGGGGCAAGGCCGCCGAGGCGGGCATGGCCGCCCGCGTCGTGGAGGCCTGCGAGCACCTGCGCTCCACCGGCACCAAGATGAAGTAACCAGCACGCAACCCGGAAGGGCCGGCTCCCGCACGGGGGGCCGGCCCTTCCGGGTCAGGCCGTCGCGGTCAGCACCCGGACCGCCTCGCGGACGTCGTCGGTCAGGTGCACCGTGGCCGACAGGTCACCGAAGTGCGAGGCGGCCAGCAGCGGCCGCAGCAACGACTCCACCGGCAGCTCCGTCGTCCAGTACGCGCGGTCGAGGAAGACGTACGCGCCGCTCGCCCCGTCGGTGCCGTAGTACGTCTTGGTGGCCGCCTGGAACACCTCCTGCACCGTCCCGGCCCGGCCGGGCGCGAAGACGATCCCGCCCCGGGCCAGCCGCAGGATTGTGTCCTCCCGGATCGCGTTGGAGAAGTACTTGGCGATCCGGCCGGCGAACAGGTTCGCCGGCTCGTGCCCGTACAGCCAGGTGGGGATGGCCAGCCCGCCCGAGCGGGCCCACTCGGTGCCGGCCGCCGCGGGGCGCTGCGCCGGCAGCGTCGGCCCGGGCGCGTACCGCTCGCGCACCGCCAGGGCGGCGGCCGTGTAGCGGTCGTGGTCGGTGAAGTCGGGGGCGGTGGCGAGCAGGTCGATCGCGGCGGTCAACTCCTCCGCCGGCCAGGCCGCGAGGAACGCGCCCAGGTTGGCCGCCTCCATCACGCCCGGACCGCCGCCGGTCACCACCAGCCGGTCGGCCCGCGCCAGCTCCCAGCCCAGCACCGCCGCCATCCGGTACGCGGCGCTGCCGCGCGGCACCGCGTGCCCGCCCATCACCCCCACCACGGACTGCGGCCCGTGCGCGGCCAACCACGCCCGGGTGGCGTCGGCCAGGGCGTTGTCCACCCCGTGGTCGTGCAGCCGCTGGCCGAGCGCCTCCCGGACGTCCGGCAGGGCCCCGCCGTGGGCGCGGAAGTGCTCGTACACCCGGGTGTCGTACATCCCGGCGAACCCCGCCTCCGCGAAGCCCGCGGCCAGGTCCTCCGCAGTGTAGAGGCGGGCCGGCTGGGTCGGGTAGGGCAGCTTCGAGAAAGGGGGAACCACGTTCGCCCCGCGCCGGACCAGGTCGGCGCCGATCTCGCGGTTGGCGAACCGACAGCCCACGAAGAGCGTGTCGGCCACGTCGGTCCGGGTCAGGTCGGGAACGGGATCTACGTCGAGGCGGAGCCCCTGCACGGTGAATCCGGCGAGGCTGCCGGTGGCCAGGTGCCGGTCGAACTCGCCGCGGGTCTCGATCTCGTGGGTGTCGTGCGGCTCGATGACGTCCGCGGGAGGTGGGGTCGGCACCAGGCCATCCTGCCCGCACCGGGCAACCCCGGCAAACTCTGGCAGGACGGACAGGAGCCCGGCGGGTCTGGCCGCCGGGCTCCTGCGTAACCGGGTCCTGGGGAGGCTCCGGACCCATAGTTGTAGTGGAAGTCACCGCCGCGTGGCATGGGCCGCGGGTACGTGCGCGGCGGGCCGCAGGCGTGACGAAACCCTCATCCGTTCAGCCGACCAGGTCGCCCGACCCCCTCGCGCGGCCCCGGGCGAAGCGGGTTGAATGGGGCGATGCAGAACCTGTTGCCTGAGCCACCGGCCACCCTCCTGCCCGCGCATGAGGAGGCCGACGCCGCCCTGGCTGACGCCGTCGAGAAGGACACCGACGAGGCGTACGCCGCGGTGGCGGCCCGCTTCCCGACCTACAGCGCCGCCTGGGCGGCGCTCGCCACCCGCGCGTTCGCCGCAGGCCAGGTCGTTCCCGCGTACGCGTACGCCCGCACCGGCTACCACCGGGGCCTGGACCAGCTGCGCCGCAGCGGTTGGAAGGGGCACGGGCCGGTGCCCTGGTCGCACAAGCCGAACCGGGGCTTCCTGCGCTGCCTCTACCTGCTCTCCCGGGCCGCCGGCGAGATCGGCGAGGCCGACGAGGCGGCCCGCTGCGCCCAGTTCCTCCGCGACTGCGACCCGGCCGCCGGGGACGCCCTCGCCAGCAACTGACCCGCGCCGACGGCCGGTCCAGACGTCGGACCGGCCGTCGTGCCTGTTCAGAGCCCTTCGGCGACCGCGGCGGCGATCTTCAGCCAGGCGTCCCGGGTGGCCGAGGAGAGCTGCCCGTACCGGATCGGCTCCCCGGTGTCGATCAGTCGCTCGTACGGCGCGAGCAGCACCGCCCGGGTCCGGGCGGCGAAGTGCTCCTGGATCGCCGGCAGGTCGATCTCCTTGCGGGACGGCGGCATCGACACCACCGTCACCGCCTGCCGGACCAGCCGCTGCCGGCCGCTCTGCTCCAGGTGGTCGAGCATCCGGGCGGCGGTCTCCGCCGAGTCGTTCCGGGCTGACATGGTGACCACCAACTGGTCGGTGGCGTCCATCGCGGCCTGCCAGTTCTGCGCCCGGACGTTGTTCCCGGTGTCCACGAAGATCAGCTTGTAGAAGCGGCTGACCACCTCGCGGATCTCGGCGAACGCGGCCGCGGTGAGCATCTCCCCGCCGGTGGCCGACTCGTCCGAGGCGAGCACGTCGAACATCCCCTCGCCCTGCGAGCGGACGTACTGCGACAGGTCCCCGACCCGGCCGTGCGCGCCCTGGAACTGGCCCAGGTCGCGCAGCATGTCCCGGACCGTACGGGAGTGGAAGTCCTGCTGGGCCCGCATGCCCAGGGTGCCCTGGGTCTCGTTGTTGTCCCAGGCCAGCACGTAGCCGCCGCGCTTCTGCCCGAACGTCATGGCGAGCAGCAGGATCGCCACCGTCTTTCCGGCGCCGCCCTTCGGGTTGACCACCGTCACCTGGCGCAGCCCGCCGAAGTTGCGGCGGACCATCTCGATGTCGCGCTTGAGTTCCTGCTCGTGCCGCCCGGGCGCGAGCCGGACCAGCCCCGTCCGGTTGACCACGGCCCGCACGCCCATGGTGGCCACCGGGTCCACCGGCCGGGCCTGCCGCCGCCGGGCGAAGTCCTCGGCGGTCGGGGTGGCGCCGGTCTCCGGCGTCCAGACCGGGTCCGGGTAGGCCCCGGGCGTCGGCTGCGGCGGGACCGGCTGCTGCGGCGGGCCGGGCGGGTGCGGTCCGGCGCCCGCCTGCTGCGGCCAGGCCGACGGGTACCAGCCGGGCGGGGCCGGTCCGGGCGCCTGCGGCGGCGGGTACGCGGACGCGCCGGGATAGCCGGGCTGGCCGTACGGCGGCGCCGGCGGGTACCCCTCGCCGTACGGCGGCACCGGTCCGGGTACCGGCGGCTGCTGGTCGGGGCGGTGCACCGGTACGCCCGGCGTGGGCGGGAACGGCCCGAGCCGGGGCGGGGCGGGCACCTCGTC
>NZ_QGKS01000081.1 GCF_003172935.1 Micromonospora sicca
GCCCGCCAGAGCGGACCCGCCCGGCCCGCCGTCCGACCTGCCGTGCCTGCGCGCTCCCTCGCCCGCCCGGGCCGTCCGGCGCCCGGCGTCCGCCCCGGCCGACCGGCGCCCTCCGGCACCCGACGCGGCTCGTTCGGGCCGTCCGCCGTCCCCGGTGGACCGTCCGGGACGGTCGCCGCCGCGCGCAGCAGCGGCTCCACCTCGGCTGCCGTCAGCCGGCGCCACGGTTCCCGCTGCAACAGCCCCGCCAGCGCCGGCCGCAGCGGGCCGGCCCGGCGCATCGGGTCGGGCGGATCGGTGGCCAGCGCGCTCAGCGTCGCCATCGCGCTGGCCCGGGCGTACGGGGACCGCCCCTCCACCGCCGCGTAGAGCGTCGCCCCGAGCGACCACAGGTCGGTACGCGGGTCGGAGATCCCGTCCCGGGCCCGCTCCGGGGCGACGAAGTGCGGTGAGCCGAGCACCATCCCGGGCCCGGTCATCGCCCCGTCCCCGCCGACGAACGTGGCCAGCCCGAAGTCGGTCAGCACCACCCGGCCGTCGTGGGCGACGAGGACGTTGTGCGGCTTGACGTCGCGGTGCAGCACGCCGGCGGCGTGTGCGGCGCGCAGCGCGGCCAGCACCGCCAGCCCGATCTCGGCGGTCCGCCGGGGCGGCAGCGGTCCGTCCGTGTCCAGGAGTTCCTGCAGCGAACGGGACGGCACGTACTCCATGACGATCCAGGGGCTGCCCCGGTCGTGCACCACGTCGTAGATGCGGACCACGTTCGGGTGGTTCAGCCGGGCGGCGGTACGCGCCTCGCGCAGCGTCCGCAGCCGCAACTCGTCCCGTTCCGATTCGGTCAGCCAGCCGGGTGGGACGACCTCCTTCACCGCCACGTCCCGGTGCAGCATCTCGTCGCGGGCCCGCCAGACCCGGCCCATGCCACCGGACCCGACCTGGTCGAGCAGCCGGTAACGCCCGGCGACCAGCAACTGCAGCACCTCGGCGCCCCCTCGGCCACTCCCCGTACACGATAGTCAGCGGTCGGTGTTTTCTCATCCGTGGTGGGCGAGCGGCAGGCGGTCAGCCCGGCGAGCCGGCCGGGCCGCCCGGCTGGAAGCTCTGCCGGACGCGGGTCAGGTCGGCGCCCGCCGCGGCCCAGTCACCGTCCAGGGTGGTCCAGCCGAACGTCCAGGCGCCGGCCTTCGCCTGGAGGAGCCGCAGGGCGTCCAGGTTCTCCCCGTTCGGCGCGGGTGAGTCGGGACGCGGTCAGCGCGCTGCACCTCGCAGGTGAACGCCACGTACCAGCGTCCGCCGTCACGGCGCACCGTCGCGGACAGGATCCGCGCCGCGCCCGCCTCGACGCGGCGGGCCAGCGCGGCCCGCTCCTGCGACGGCGTCAGGTCCAGGGCGAACCGGTACGCCTGCATCGTCTTCACGCGACGCATCTGCGGCGGTGGCGGCTTCAACCGCGCGGTTCACCGCCACCTCGCGGTGCGGCATCTCGTCCCGGGCGAGCCAGACCCGCCCCATTCCGCCGCGTCCGACCAGCTCGAGCAGGCGGTACCGGCCGGCGATCACTACCTGCCGCACGGTTCTCCTCACCGCTGGTCGACGTCCACCGTAGCCAACGGGTCGGGTGTGACCTGTCGGTCGTCAGGGCCGCTCCGGGTCAGCTGGCGGCCCCGGTCAGCAGATTCCCGTCCGGGATGGCGATGGCGGGCCGGCCACCGGCCAGCACGGCGGCGGCCCGCCGGGCCTGGAACGCCCCGTGCTCCCGGCGGGCGGCCGCGTAGCTGGCCGCGGTGTGCGCGGCGATGGTGGACCAGCCGTACCGCTCGGCCACCATGGTGCGGGCCCGGCGGGCGACCCGGCGGGCGAAGACCTCGTCGCCGAGGAGCTGGTCGACCGCGCCGCCGAGCGCGCCGGGGTCGCTGTGCGGGAAGGTCACCCCGGTGACGCCGGGCTCGACGATCTCGGCCAGCCCGCCGGTGCTCGCCACCGCGAGGGGGGCTCCGGCGGCCGCCGCCTCCAGGGCGATCATGCCGAACGGCTCGTAGAGGCTGGGGATCACGGTCGCGTCGGTCGCGGCGAGCACCGCCGGCAGCTGGGTGGCGTCCATGAAGCCCGCGAAGCGCACGGTGTCGCCGAGGTGCAGCCGCCGCGCCTCGGCGACCAGCTCCTCCCGGTACGGCCCGTCCCCGGCGATGACCACCCGCAGCCCCGGGTGCCGGTCCCGCAGGTACGGCACCGCGTGCACCAGGTGCTGCACGCCCTTCTCGTAGACCAGCCGGCCGGCGTACCCGATCAGCGGGCCGTCGCCGGCGTAGCGGGCCCGGGCGGAGGCGACCGTCCGCGGGCGGGCGTGCCAGGCCCGGTGGTCGACCCCGTTGGGGACCACGTCGATCCGCCCGGTCGGCACGTCGAAGAGCCGGGCCACCTGGTCCCGCATGTAACCGGAGCAGGCGATCACCCGGGCCGAGGCGTTGCTCAGCCAGTGCTCGACGCCGTGGATGGTGCGGTTCATCTCCGCAGGCAGCCAGCCCTGGTGCCGGCCGGCCTCGGTGGCGTGGATGGTGGTGACCAGCGGCAGGTCGAGGTGTTCGGCGAGGGTGACCGCGGAGTGCGCGACCAGCCAGTCGTGGGCGTGGATCACGTCGTACCCGCCGGACCCGGCGGCCCGCAGGGCGGTGCGGGTGAGGGTGTGGTTGAACGCCATCGTCCAGGCCAGCAGGGAGCCGGTGGCGAGCGGGAAGGCGACCGGGTCCTCGGCGGCCCGGAGGATCCGGACGCCGTCGGCGTACTCCTCCAGCGGGGCGCCCTCGGCGTGCCGGGTGACCACGGTGACCTCGTGGCCGGCGACGGCCAGAGCGACGGAGAGGGCGTGCACGTGGCGGCCGAGTCCACCGACGAGCACGGGCGGGTACTCCCAGGAGAGGATCAGCACCCGCTGGTGCCGGGCGGGGTGGATGTCGATCACGTCGGCGTCAGGTGACATGCGGCCCCCTTTGAGTTGTTCCCGCACCACGCGGCGGCGGGCACCACACCGGATGCCGGCCGTCTCGGGTGGGTCGAGGCCAATCCTGCCGACCGGTCGATAACCAGCGGAGACGCGGTGGTTGCCGGTGTGTAACGCGTGCCTATCCGGCCCGCCGGACGCGCAACAGCTCGGCGACCGACCACGCCTGGAACGGGCAGCCGGTCGCGCCGTGCGGGGCGAGGGCGTCGGCCGTCTCGCTCACCGATCCCAGCCCGTACTCGCCCAGATGCCCCTCGAGTCCGACCAGAAGATCGTCGGTGGGCAGCCCGGCCCGCCGGTACGCGTCGACCAGCGGCCCGATCAGCCACGGCCACACGGTGCCCTGGTGGTAGGCCCCGTCCCGCTCCGCCGGACCGCCCCGGTGCCGGCCGACGAAACCCGGCGAGTCGGGGGAGAGGCTGCACGGCCCGAGCGGGGTGAACAGCGCGGCGGTGATTCGGCGCAGCGTCGCCTCGTCCGGCTCCAGCGGGGCGTACGGCAGCGACCAGGCGAGCAGCTGGTTCGGGCGGAGCAGGTCGTCGTCGTGGTGCGGGGCCCCGCCCAGCGGGTACGCCGGGGCCGGCGCGTCCACCACGTCGTGCAGCCAGCCCACCGGCGCCGGGAACCGCTTCCGGAACGCCGTGGTCGCCTTCGAGTGCAGCCCCCACAGCGCGGTGGCGTCCCGGCCGACCAGCTCGGTCAGCTCGGCCAGGCCGGCCAGCCCGTTCACCCAGAGCGCGTTGACCTCCACCGGCTTGCCGGTACGCGGCGTCACCGGCACCCCGCATACCCGGGCGTCCATCCAGGTCAGCGCGGTGTCCGGCGGGCCGCCCTGGGTGAGCAGCCCGTCGGCCGGGTCGACCGCGATGCCGTACCGGGTGCCGGCCAGGTGCGCCTCGACCACGGCGTGCAGCGCGGGCAGCAGCTCGCCGGCGAGGTCGGTGTCGCCGGTGGCGGTGACGTGCCGGCTCACCGCGTGCAGGAACCACAGCGTCGCGTCGACCGTGTTGTACTCCACCCGGCCGGTGTCGGCGGTGTTCGCCAGCATCCCCTCGGACAGCGTCGCCGCGTACGCCCGCAGCAGCTCCCGCCCCTCGTCGGCCCGGTTGGTGCGGAGGAACAGCCCCTCGTACGAGGTCATGGTGTCCCGTGACCAGGCGCCGAACCACGGGTAGCCGGCGACCACGTCGGGGCCGGCGGCCGTGCGCACCACGAACGCGTCGGCGGCCAGGGCGAGGGTCGCCGCCGCCGGGTCGGCCGGCTTCGCCGCGGCCACCACCTCCCGGTTGCGCCGCCGCGCCGCCTCGACCAGCGCGGTCGCCGCGGGCGGGTGGTCGGTCAGGTCGTCGGCCCAGGCCAGCACCGACACCGTGTCGCCCGGGCGGTCCAGCGCGCCGGCGAAGCGGCCCGCGTACCAGAGGTCCTCGTCCGGGTTGAGCCCGCGGGCCGCCTCCTCGCGGTGGCGCACCCCCAGCCACCACTTCCCCTCAGGCGCCCAGTCCGGCCCGACCAGCCGGAACGCCCCCTCGACCACCGCCCCGCCGGCGGCCGGCTCCAGCCGGGGCGTCGGGCCGTCGGCCCGCCGCTCGCCGTGCGCGTCCCGCCAGGTGCAGGCCGCCGCCAGGTCCAGCCGGACCGGGCCGCCCGACACCAGCCGGTGCACCACCGCCACGCAGGACCGGCCGTACGCCATGGCGATCTCCCGCTCGATCACCACGTCACCGATCCGCCAGCGCCAGCGCGGCACCCCGTCGACCAGGGCGAACTGCTCCAGCAGCTCGAAGCCGCGCGGGTCGACGTCGCCGGAGGCCCACTCGTGCGCGCCGAGGCGCACCCGCGCCCCCGACGGTAGGGTGACCGCCGGGTCGAGGCTGACCAGCCCCATCCGGCGGGTCGCCGGCGTTTCCCCGGCCGCCACCAGCAGCCCGTGGTAGCGGCGGGTACGCAGCCCGCTGACCGTGCCCATGGCGTAGCCGCCCCGCCCGTCGGGGAGCAGCCACTCCCGGGTCGACCCGGCGTCGAGGTCGCCGCAGACCTGCGGACCGAAGCGAATCCCGTTCATCTTTCCTCCACCCGGGGCGGCGTGCCGCACGCCACGACGAGAATGGCCGCTGTGGTGAAGTACCCCGGCGGCGTCGAAGATGTGCAGGTGATCACTGACCGTCCGACCTCCGCTGCCCCCGACCCCGAGCGGCTCCGGCTCGCCCAGGCCGATGCCGGCGAGCAGGACTGGCGCGCATGGGGTCCCTATCTGTCCGAGCGGGCGTGGGGGACGGTACGGGAGGACTACAGCGAACACGGCACGGCGTGGGACTACTTCCCCCACGATCACGCGCGGTCCCGAGCCTACCGGTGGAACGAGGACGGCATGGCCGGCGTCTGCGACGACCGGCAGACATTCTGCTTCGCCCTCGCCCTCTGGAACGGGAAGGACCCGATCCTCAAGGAGCGGATGTTCGGCCTCGGCGGCGACGGGGGCAACCACGGCGAGGACGTGAAGGAGTACTGGTGGTACGAGGACTCCACCCCCACCCACTCCTTCATGCGCTGGCGCTACCACTACCCGCAGGCCGCCTTCCCGTACGACGAGCTGGTGGCGGTCAACGCGCTGCGCGGCCGGGACGACACCGAGTACGAGCTGGTCGACACCGGGATCTTCGACGACGACCGGTACTGGGCGGTGACCGTCGACTACGCCAAGGCGTCCCCGAGCGACATGTGCATCCTGGTGACGGTCGCCAACCGGGGCGACCGGGCCGAGCGGCTGCACGTGCTGCCCACGCTGTGGTTCCGCAACACCTGGTCGTGGGGGCTGCCCGGCGGCGACCGGGTGCCGAAACTGGTGGGTGACGGCGCCCGGCTGGTCGGCGAGCACTGGGTGCTCGGCCAGGTCCTGCTGGAGGGCGACGGCGCGCCGACCCCGCTGCTCTGCGACAACGACACCAACGCCGAGCGGCTCTGGGGGCTGCCGGGCCGGTCGGCGTACCCGAAGGACGGGATCAACGACCACGTGGTGGCCGGCGCGGCCACGGTCAACCCGGACCGGGAGGGGACCAAGGGCGCGCTGCACTACGTGTTCGACGTGCCGGCCGGGGGCCAGCGGCAGATCCGGCTGCGGCTGACCCGGACCGCTCCGCCGCCGGCATCCGCCCCGCCGCCGCCGGCCGAGCTGGGCGACGGTTTCGACGCGGTGCTCTGGGCCCGGCGGGCCGAGGCGAACCGGTTCTTCGACAGCGTCGTCCCGGCCGCCGCGAGCGCCGACGAGGCGCTGGTGGCCCGGCAGGCCATCGCCGGGGTGATGTGGGGCAAGCAGTTCTACCACTTCGACGTCAAGCGGTGGCTGGAGGGCGACCCCGGCTCCACGCCACCGCCGGCCGGTCGGCGGCACGGGCGCAACAGCCACTGGTGGCACATGACCAGCTTCGACGTGATCTCCATGCCGGACCCTTGGGAGTACCCCTGGTACGCGGCCTGGGACCTGGCCTTCCACTGCGTCACCATCGCCCGGGTCGACCCCGGCTTCGCGAAGGAGCAGCTGCTGCTCCTGCTGCGTGAGTGGTACCTGCACCCCAACGGGCAGATCCCGGCGTACGAGTGGGCGTTCGGCGACGTGAACCCGCCGGTGCACGCCTGGGCGGCGCTGAAGGTCTTCGAGATCGACGGCTCCCGCGACCACGAGTTCCTCGCCCGGGTGATGCACAAGCTGCTGCTCAACTTCACCTGGTGGGTGAACCGCAAGGACACCGGCGGCAACAACGTCTTCGAGGGCGGCTTCCTCGGGCTGGACAACGTCGGCCCGTTCGACCGCTCCGCCGCGCTGCCGGTGGCCGGGGTGCTCGAGCAGTCCGACGGCACCGGCTGGATGGCCATGTACGCGCTGAACCTGCTCGACATGGCCATCGTGCTGGCCGAGCACGACCGGGCGTACGTGGACACCGCGACGAAGTTCTTCGAGCACTTCGCGTACATCGCCGCGGCCGCGTACGACCAGGGGCTCTGGGACGACGAGGACGCCTTCTTCTACGACGTGCTGCGGCTGGCCGACGGCAGCCAGGTGCCGCTGAAGGTCCGCTCGGTGGTCGGGCTGCTGCCGCTCGCGGCGACCACCCGGCTCACCGCGAAGACCCTGCACCGGCTGCCCGAGCTGGGTGCCCGGCTGCGCTGGTTCCTCACCAACCGCCCCGAGTACGCCGACGTGATCGGCGCCCGCCGGCTCGGCCCGGACGGGCGGCAGCAGCGGCTGCTCTCCATGGTCGGCCCGGACCAGGTGGTCCGGCTGCTCGCCCGGATGCTGGACACCGACGAGTTCCTCTCCGAGTACGGCCTGCGCACGCTCAGCCGCGCCCACCTGGACAAGCCGTTCACGGTGACCCTCGGCGGCCAGGAGTTCAGCGTCGGCTACGAGCCGGCCGAGTCGACCAGCGGCCTGTTCGGCGGCAACTCCAACTGGCGCGGCCCGATCTGGATGCCGACCAACTTCCTGTTGATCAGCGCGCTGCGCGACTACGCGGCCTTCTTCGGCGACGACCTCCAGGTCGAGTACCCGACCCGCTCCGGGAGCAAGCACACGCTCGACGAGATCGCCGACGACCTCTCCGCGCGGCTGATCTCGCTCTTCACCCGGGACGGCTGGGGCCGGCGCCCCATCTACGGCGCGGCCCAGCTCTTCCAGACCCACCCGGACTGGCGGGACCTGATCTGCTTCCCGGAGTACTTCCACGGCGACAACGGCGCCGGGCTGGGGGCCTGGCACCAGACCGGCTGGACGGCGCTGGTCGCCGACCTGATCCTCACCCGGCGCCGCTGAGCCGGGGCGCGACGGCCGCCCGGCCGCCGCGCCCCGCCCGCTCAGGGCAGCGGGAAGAAGGCCACCCGCGCGTGGTACTCGCCGGCCACCATGGTGGTGTCGCTGCCGACGAAGAGGCCCCGGTCGGTGGCGTACAGCTCGCCGGTGCCGACGCCCCGGTCCTTCGTCGGGTTCCAGGCGAGGGCCCGGCCGGTGACCGGGTGGATCGCGCCGATGCCGGGGCGGGAGACCGCACCGGCGCCGGCCGAGTTGCGGCCGAGCGGGTTGTCCAGCCAGCGCTGGTGCCCGCCGACGTAGACCGCGGAGCCGGTGATCGCCACCGAGAGCAGGGTGTCCCCGCCGGTGTAGTTCACCCAGGTCGGCTGCTTGCCGCCGGTCTCCGCGCCGAACTCGAAGCGGGAGGCCGCGTCGCAGAGTGTGCCCGGGAACGCGGCGCCGGTGGTGACCGCGACGAACCAGGAGCCGTCCGGCGAGATGTCCACCCCCCGCAGATAGGTGGGCATGCTCGCCGCGCACTGCGGCTGGTACCGGGTGGTCGACCACCCGGAGAGGGTGACGCCGGCGGCGGTCAGCCCCGCCACGGCGAGCTGGTGGCGGGGCTGGCCGGCGACCGAGCTGAAGTTGCCCACGAAGACCAGCCGGCTGCCGTCCGCGGAGACGTCCAGCGCCTCGACCTTCACCGGCGCGGTGACCCCGCTGGTGGTGACCCGCGGCCCCTCCAGGCGCAGGTTCACCGTCGGGTCGGCGGCGCCGGTGGTCGCGTTCAGCGCGGCCAGGCCTCGGCGGGCCACCCCGGCCACGGTCTGGAACGCGCCGCCCACGATCAGCCGACCGCCGACCAGCCGCACGTCGTTGACCTGGTTGTTGAGCGCGGCCGGGGCGAAGCCGGCGACCCGGGCCCCGGTGGCCACGTCGAGCCGGGCCACCCGCGGTGCGGCCACCCCGTTCACCGTCGTGAACGCTCCGCCGATGTAGAGCGACCGGCCGTCGGCCGACGCGGCGAGCGCCTTCACGGTCCCGTTGACCACGGGCCGGAAGGTGGTGTCGATCCGGCCCGTGGTGGCGTCGAAGGCCACCAGCCGGGGCATGGCGAGCTGCGCGGTGTTGTTCGCGTTGCGGACCTTGGTGAAGGACCCGGCGAGATACACCCGGTTGCCGATCTGGAGGATCCGGTAGACGGTGCCGTCGAGCGCGTGCGGCGTCCAGTTCGCCGGGTCGGCGCTGACCACGGTGGCGTGCGTGGCGTTGACCGCGTGGGCCGGGGTCGCGGGAAGGGCGCTGCCGGCCGCGACGAGCGCGGCGAGCACTCCGGTGGCCGCTCTCCGGCGACGCCGGCGCCGGCCCTCCGGCCGGCCCCGGGTCTGGTGTGGATGATCACGAGAGGTCGTCATGGCCGAAGCATGCCGCGCCCAGCCGGGTACGCGCAGTCGGGTTCCCGCCGTCCGCGCCTCGGCGTTCGGCCACTTCGCACCGGCCGTCCGGCCGGCCCCGGTGATCCTTCCCGCCCGCCCGGCACCGTCCGCGCGCCGCGCCGGAAACTGGGCTGTCCCGGCCGCCCGGGGCGCAGTAGCGTGTCCCGGTCCAGCACACGGAAGGGGAACGCGATGCGGCAGCGCCGGGAGGCGACGGTGCTCATCTTCGACGCCGACGACACGCTCTGGGAGAACAACGTCCTCTTCGAGCGGGTGATCGACGACTTCCTCGCCTGGCTGGACCACCCCACGCTGGACCGGACCGAGATCCGGGCCGTGCTCGACGACATCGAGCGGGCCAACGCGGTGGCGCACGGGTACGGCAGCAAGGTCTTCCTGCGCAGCCTGGGGGACTGCCTGGAGCGGCTGCGGGAGCGGCCGGCCACGGAGCGGGAGCGCCGGGAGCTGGACGAGCTGACCGCGGCGCTGGTCGGGCACACCGTCGAGCTGATGCCGGGGGTCGCGGAGACGCTGGACGACCTCGCCACCCGCCACGAGCTGCTGCTGCTCACCAAGGGGGAACGGGAGGAGCAGCAGCGCAAGCTCGACGCCTCGGGTCTGCTGCGCCACTTCCGGGCCGCGCACATCGTCCGGGAGAAGGACGTCGACACGTACCGCTGGCTGGTCGCCGAGCACGGGTTCGACCCGGCCGACGGGTGGATGATCGGCAACTCCCCGCGGTCGGACATCCTGCCGGCCCGGGCCGCCGGCCTGAACGCGGTGTTCATCCCCAACGAGAACACCTGGGTGCTGGAGCACGACGAGCTGGACCCGACCGACACCGGAGTGGTCCGGCTGGCCGCCTTCCCCGACCTGCTCCGGCATTTCTGATCCGCCGGTAACGTCCGGGTCGTGCCGCTGACGTTCCCCTCGCACCTGGCTCCGGTGCTGCCGCTGAAGCTGTGGCGCCCGCACTGGTTCGACGGGGTGGCGCTGGCCACCGGCGCGGTGTCGCCGGACGTGGCCTACCTGTTCACCGGCACCCGGTACGACCTCGGGCTGCGGACCCACACGCTGGGCGGGCTGCTCTGGTGGTGCCTGCCGGTGGCGCTCGGCTACACCTGGATCGTCCGCCGGACGATCGCCGGGATCGCGGTGCACCTGCCCGGCGAGCGGGCCTTCGCCTGGCGGGATCATGCCGCGCTCGGCGGCGTCCGGCACCCCTGGCAGGTCACGGTCTGCTCAGCGCTGATCGGCGCGGCCAGCCACGTCGCCTGGGACCGGGTCACCCACACCGACCGCTGGCTGCGCGCCCTCGGCGTGGACTGGCACGCGCTCACCGGCATGTACTGGTGGTTCTTCGCCGACCTGCTCAGCACTCTGGTCGGCGCGGTCGTCGTGGTCGGCCTGGCGCTGCGCGCCGCCAGCCGGCATGAGATCTTTGACGGCGTACGACCGCCGGCGCCACCGGCGCGCCCCACGGTCTTCTGGGGGGTGGCGCTGATCGTCACGGCCGTCGGCGCGGCGGTGCTGCCGGCGCTGCCGTATCCGACGATGCCGGCCCCCGGTGGGGTACGACTGCTGCATCTGGGCGCGCTCGCGCTGATCGCCGGGGCCGTGGCAGCGGGCCGGTCCGAGGCTCGACGGGTCGGTGGGCGGACCGGTCGCTTCGATGAGAAACAGCGACAATCCGGCTGACCCTGTTACGTCGACATGCCGTATTTCAACGTTGGTATCAATCACATTCTCGCGGGCCCGCAAAAGCTTGTCCGACCTGCGGCGGGATGCCTAACCTGGGCCCGCGTTCACGGCTCTTCGGGGTGAGTCGGGGACGCGCCGAAGTCCGGTAGTTGGGCACCGTGGAGCTGAGTGCATGCGGGCCGGCTCGCCGTGTTGAGCCCGGCGTTGGCGGCGTGCCACGCCTGCCGCGCTCGCAACGGCGAATTCCGCTACCACGCCGGACGGCTGGGGGTCAGGACCGGGGAGTTGCGGACCCGGTCCTGACCCGTCCCCGGCGCCGGCTGCCATGATCAGCGGCATGACCGCGGAATCCCGTACCCGTGCACGGGTCGCCAACCGCGCCCACCTGCTGACCACGCTGCCGCGCGACAGCACCCAGGTCGTCATCGTCACCGACGACGACCGGAGCCCGAGCCACGCCACCCTGGAGACGTTGGTCAGGACGGGCGACCGATGGGAGCCGGTGTCCGAGCTGCCCGCCCGGATCGGCCGCGACGGGTTCAGCGACCGGCACGTGGAGGGGGTACCCACCACCCCCACCGGCGTCTTCGCCTTCGGACCGACGATGTACGGCATCTCGCCGGACCCGGGCGTCCGCTACCCGTACCACCGGGTCGCGCCGGACGACTGGTGGAACGCCGCCCCCGAATCGCCGGCGTACAACACCTTCCAGCACACCGACCGGAATCCCAGCGGGGAGAGCGAGGCGCTCTGGCGGGAGGCGCCGGCCTACACCCACTTCGCGGTGATCACGTACATGAGGTTCCCCCGATAGCGTGGAGGCTAGACCTAAGGGGATAGATGGTCATGGCTGAGACGAGGAGACGGTTCGACCGGGAGTTCCGTGAGGGCGCGGTGCGGATCGTGCGGGAGACGGGCAAGCCGATCGCGCAGGTCGCCCGGGATCTGGGGATCAACGACGGCACTCTGGCCAACTGGGTGGCGCAGGATCGGCGGGCTCGCGGCGAGGCGGCCGCGGGCGGTCTCGGTGAGGACGAACGCGCCGAGCTGGTCAGGCTGCGCAGGGAGAACGCCGAGTTGGCGATGGAGCGCGACGACGCCCCTATGTTTGTCAAGTTGAGGGAGTCGGCGTTGTCGCTGGTGGCAGGGCTGCGGTGATGAGGGGGAAGATCTGTCGGGCGACGTAGCGCTTCAGGCAGCGGATGATCTCCTTTGTTGATTTGCCCTCGTGTGCCCGTTTGGTGGCGTAGTCGCGGGTGCGTTGGTCGCGGCCGAGTCGGGTCAGGACGATGGTGTAGAGGGCGCTGTTGGCGCGGCGGTCGCCGCCGCGGTTGAGCCGGCGGCGGGTGGTCTTGCCCGAGGATGCCTCGATGGGGTTGACGCCGCAGAGGGCGGCGAACGCGGCCTGGTTGGTCAGCCGGTCGGGGTTGTCGCCGGCGGTGATGAGTAGCGCCGCGGCGGTGTCGGGGCCGACGCCGTACTGGTCGAGCAGCTGCGGCGCGCAGGCGGCGATGGCGCTGCTCATCTGTTGTTGCAGGGCGCGGGTTTCGTCGGTGAGGGCCAGGACGCGGCGGGCCAGGCTGCGCAGGACCGTGGTGGTCGCCGCGTGGGTGCTGTGGTCGGTGGTGGGGGGTAGGGCTGCGCAGCGGCGGATCAGCGCGACGCGGCCGAGACCGCTCAGCGATTCGCGCAGTGTCGGGTCGGCGCGCACCAGCACGGCCTTGAGCTGGTTGATGGCCTGGGTGCGGGCCTTGACCGCCGAATCCTTTGCGATCTTGAACATGCGGATCATCTCCACGGCACCGTCGCCGCTCTTGGCCAGGCCGGTGGCCTGCCCGGACAGCACCGCGCGGGCGGCGTTCTCCGCGTCGACCGCGTCGGTCTTGCCGCGGCGTCGGCGCACCGCACGGTCAGGCCGGTTGACCTCGATGACCTGCAGCCCGTCGCGGTGCATGTGCCGGGTCAAGGCGGTGCCGTGGGAGCTGGTTCCCTCCACACCCGCGCGCCGCAGCCGGCCGTGTCCGCGCGCCCAGTCCACCAGATCGGTGTAGCCGGCGACGGTGGTCGGGAACGCCTGGGTGTCCACCAGCGCACCCAGCACGGTGATCACCGCGGCGACGTGCGCGTCGTTGTGCGTGTCCACCCCGAGGATGATCTCCTCATCCATCGTGGCGACGTTGGTCGGGACGTCGGTGGGCAACATCAGATCCTTCCACTCGGTAACAGGGATCGACGTCGACCGGACGTGGTGGTCAGGACTGTGACGGTGCCCATCGGCGAGGCCCCTATCGGGACACATCCACGCCCAGGTCGGGTCGGTGCCGCCCGAGGGCGAGGTCGACGGGTCATCACGAAGGCACCCACAGGGCCAGTCTCAAGCTGAGTCAAACCCCGCCCGCCGGGCGGCACCCGCCCATCCTCACAGTGCTCAAGCGATCTGTGGTCCTGTGGGTCAAGGAGGCGACGAAGTGAGTGTGGCCCGCTTCGTCTCCGCTCAGAGGACCGAGCACGCCGTGCCGCACGCGGTGACCTGCCGGGCGCTGGGGTTGTCGCAGTCGTGGTTCTACAAGTGGCGTGACCGGCAGCCCACCGCCCGGCAGACCCGCCGCGACGCCCTCGATGAGGCGATCCGGGTCTCCTTCGACGCCTCGGGTGGCACGTACGGCTCTCCCCGAGTGGCCCAGGATCTGCACGCCGACGGGTGGCAGGTGTCGGTCAACACGTCGCGGCGCGGATGGCCGCGCTCGGCTTGGCCGGACGCACACCGAGGCGCCGACGCAGCCTCACCAAGCAGGGCAAACGTCCGGTGGCCCCGGACCGGGTCCGGCGGCAGTTCACCGCCGTCGCACCGGACGTGTTGTGGTGCGGCGACATCACCGAGGTCACCACCGACGAGGGCAAGCTCTACCTCGCCACCGTGATCGACCTGTACTCCCGCCGACTGCTCGGCTACGCGATGAGCGCCCACCACGACGCCGACCTGACCCAGGCCACCCTGAGCATGGCCGCGGCGACCCGCGGCGGCACCGTCGACGGAGTGATCTTTCACAGCGACCGCGGCAGCGAGTACACCGCCGCCGACTACGCCAAGGCGTGTCGCCGCCTCGGTGTCCTGCAGTCGATGGGCCGCGTTGGCTGCGCCCTGGACAACGCCGCCGCGGAGGCGTTCAACTCCACCATCAAGGTCGAATACATCCACCGGCAGCGGTTCCGCACCCGCGCCGAAGCACGACTCAAGATCGCTACCTGGATCGTCGACTTCTACAACGTCCGCAGACGCCACAGCGCCTGCGACGGCATGTCACCGGTCGACTACGAACACTTCATCGCCGACGCCCGCCGGGCCGAGGCAGCTTAAACAACCCTCCACGCTTCCAGGGGATTGACACCAGGAACTTCTTACGGCGCAGGTTCATCCCGCCGCCGACCTCGCTGATCCACTCGTCCACGGCCAGACCGCGAGCAAGGCAGAACTGCTGCATCGCCGCCACCTGCGAGGCCAGGTCGGCCTTCTGACCCGGCGATGACACCCGGCAGTACACCACGACCTTCCGCCGGTCGGCGTCGAAGCCCGGCTGCAGCACCCGGCGCACATCAGAATCGTCGAAGTACCGCTGCCCCGACGGCAGACGACGGGCCGCGATCCGACCCTCCGCCTCCCACCGGCGCACCGTACTCACCGAGCGGCCCACCCGCTTGGCGAACTCGCCGATCCGATACACGCTACCCACGACAGTCAATTGTGGACAGCTCTAGAAAGGAAAGCAACCACTAGTGTCCCGCGTCTGAAATTCGTCGACAATATCGGGCGAGGGAGTCGAGGATTTCCTCGGCGGTCTTGACCCACACGAAGGGTTTCGGGTTGTGGTTCCAGTCCCGGATCCAGGCGCGGATGTCGCTTTCGAGGGCTTGGACACTCTTGTGGACGCCGCGGCGGATGAGTTGCTCGGTGAGGTAGCCGAACCAGCGTTCAACCTGGCTGATCCATGAGGATCCGGTCGGGGTGAAGTGCACGTGGAAGCGGGGATGTTTGGCCAGCCAGGCTTTGATGGCTGGGGTTTTGTGGGTGCCGTAGTTGTCGCAGACCAGGTGGACGTCCAGCTCAGCCGGCACGGCCTTGTCGATCGTGGTCAGGAACTTCTTGAACTCGGTGGCGCGGTGCTGGCGGTGCAGTTCGCTGATCACGGTGCCGTCGGCGATGTTGAACGCGGCGAACAGGCTGGTGATGCCGTTGCGAACGTAGTCGTGCGTACGCCGTTCCGGCATGCCGGGCATCATCGGCAGCACCGGTTGCGACCGGTCCAGGGCTTGGACCTGTTGGGTCGGGGACGAGACGCCGTGCAGCGTTTCGGCTGCCGGTTTTCTCGTCCCCGCCCGCCGAACCCGGCGTGCGGGTCGTCCCCGCACCGGGCTCTCCACGTGATCCGGTGGGTCATGCGAT
>NZ_QGKS01000503.1 GCF_003172935.1 Micromonospora sicca
GACCAGCACCGGTAGACCGCGCCGGGGGCCTCCCGGCCGGCCCGGCCGGCCCGCTGGGTGGCCGCCGCCCGGGACACCGGGACGGTCACCAGCGCACCCAGCCCGCGGGCCAGGTCGGTGCGGGCCACCCGGCTCAGCCCGGCGTCCACCACCACCCGGACCCCGGGCACGGTCAGGCTGCTCTCCGCCACCGCGGTGGCCAGCACCACCCGCCGCCTGTCCGTCGGCTGCAGCGCCGCGTCCTGCGCCGCCCCGGGCAGCCGGCCGTGCAGCGGCAGCAGGGCGATCCGGTCCCGCAGGTCGGCCAGCCGGCCCGCGACCGCGGCGATCTCACCGGCGCCGGGCAGGAACACCAGGACGTCGCCGTCCCGCTCGCGCAGCGCCCGCCGGACGGTGGCCGCCACGTGGTCGAGCAGCGCCGGGTCGACCCGGCCCGCGCCCGGCGCGGCCACCGGCCGGGGCGGCGGCGCCCAGACCCGGGTGACCGGGTGCAGCGCGGCCTCCGCCCGGACGACCGGCGCGGGTCGGCCGGCGGCGCCGAGCAGCGCGGCGAACCGGTCGGTCTGCGGGGTGGCCGACATCGCCAGCAGCCACAGGTCGGGGCGGAGCGTGCCACGGGCCTCCACCGCGAAGGCCAGCGCCAGGTCGGCGTCGAGCTGCCGCTCGTGACACTCGTCGAGCAGCACCGCCCCGACCCCGGGCAGCTCCGGGTCGCGGTGCAGGCGGCGGAGCAGCAGGCCGGTGGTGACCACCTCGACCCGGGTGGCCCGTCCGACCCGGCGCTCGCCCCGGACCGCGTACCCGATCCGCTCGCCCACCGGCTCGCCGAGCAGGCCGGCCATCCGGCGGGCGGCGGCCCGGGCGGCGACCCGGCGGGGCTGCGCGATCAGTACCCGGCCGGCGACCTCGTCGGCCACCGCGAGCGGGGCCAGCGTCGTCTTGCCGGTGCCGGGCGGCGCCACCAGCACCGCGTCGCCGGCCGCCCGCAGCGCCCTGAGCAGCGCCGGGAGCACCGGCCGGACCGGCAGGTCGAGGGGTACGTCGGAGAGCACAGTCCCACTCTCGCACCCGGTGCTCAGTCCCGGCGCACCCCGTCCACGCCGGTGACGAAGGCCGCCCAGGCCGTCGGCGGGAAGACCAGTGCCGGCCCGCCGCGGTCCTTGCTGTCCCGCACGGCGATCCGACCGCCCACCGCGGCGACCTCCACGCAGTTGCCGTTGCCACTGCTGCGCGTGCTGGTGCGCCAGTCCGCCCGGGACAGGTCGAGCGCGGTCATTCCCGTACCTCTCGTCTTCCGTCGGCGTGCCGCTTAGCGTCACGCAAAGTTACGAGAAGCCTCCTCCAGGCGGGTCAGCGACGCCGCCGGATCCAGTGCCATCCGGCACAGCTCCTCATGCAGCAGGCTATACCCGTGCACCTGCGCGGCATCCTCCAGAGCGAGCCCCATGGTGAGATTGTCCAGGTAGACCACGGAGGCGTCGGCGGCGTCGGCGAAGCCGAGGATGACGTACGGGGTGCTCATCGCCGGATGCCCGCCGGCACTGAATGGAAGTACGTGAATGGTTACGTTGGGTAACTGAGCGAGTTTCGCCATGTGGCTGAGCTGAGCGGCCATCACGGCCGGGCCGCCGACGGCGCGCAGCAGCACCGCCTCGTTGAGCACCACGGAGAGCCGGACCGGCGACTCGCGGTGCAGCACGTCCTGCCGGTGCAGGCGGGCGGCGACCTTGCGTTCGATGCCGTCCTCGCCCGCGGTGATCCGGTAGATCTCCCGGGCGTACGCCTCGGTCTGCAGCAGCCCCGGCACCGACTCGGCCTCGTACGTCCGCAGGGTGGCCGCCTCGGCCTCCAGTCCGACGTAGAACTCGAACCACTCCGGCAGCACGTCGCTGTAGTTCTGCCACCAGCCGCGCTGCTGCGCCCCCCGGGCGATTTCGATCAGTGCCTCGGCGTCGGAGCCGGTCACCTGGTAGAGGGCGAGCGCGGCGCGGACGTCCCGGGGCTTGATGCCGATCTGCGCGTTCTCGATCCGGGAGAGGTTGCTCTTGGACATGTCGAGCTGGCGGGCCGCGACATCGAGGGTCATCCCCGCGTGCTCGCGCAGTTGGCGAAGTTCCCGAGCGATCCGGCGGCGGCGAACGGTGGGGCTGGCGGTCACCCTCCGAGTCTGTCACGCCAAGATCCGCAGGTCGCGCCCGCACGGAGTGCAACCGTCGAATTCGGGAGTTGCATTGCAATAGTGCAAGGTGCATCCTCTGTCCGGTGTTGATCGTATGTGGACAGGCCGGAGGCTCGTTTGCTCATCGCTGATGAGTTCTTCCTGGTCGCCCACAACGACAGCCGGGGCAAGGCCAAGCTGCATCCGGCGGCGACCGGGCTGGGGCTCGCCGCCGGCCTGCTCGGTGAGCTGGTCCTTTTCGGACGGATCACCGTCTCTGCTGGATTGGTCACGGTGCTGGACCGCCGGCCGCCGGCCGACGCGCTCGCGCACACCGTGCTCGACCAGTTGATCGGGGAACCCCAGCACCAGGCGGTCCGCACCTGGCTCAGCTTCCTGGCCCAGACGGGCGTGAGCTCGGTCGGCGAGCGGCTGGCCCGCGCCGGCGTGCTGCGCCGGCAGGAGAGCCGCCGGCTGCTGCGGACCAGCCTGAGCTACGTCCCGGTCGACCTCAACGCGGCGGCCTGGCCGGCGACCCGGCTGCGGACCCTGCTGGAGCGCCCGGAGCCCCCCTCCGTGCCGGACGCCCTGCTGCTCGGTCTGGTCGCCGCCACCGGGCTGACCCGCGAGGTGCTCTGGAGCGCCGGGCCGCTGGCCCACCACCGGCTGGGCGTCGTCGTCCCGGCGCTGCCGGCGCCGCTGAAGGAACTGGTCGGGCACACCGAGGCCGCCGTCGGGGCCGCGGTGCTGCGCGGCTTCCCCTGACCCACCAACCCCTCATCCCTCCCCTCGAACCGGAGTGGCCCCATGCCCCCTGCAGCCACCGTCGACCGTCCCAGCAACGTCTCCGACTCCCTGGCCCGTGGCCGGCTCGGCGTACCGTCGGTCATCTTCTTCGTCCTCTCCGCCGCCGCCCCGCTGACCGTGGTGGCCGGGGTGGTCACCACCGGGTACGCGGTCACCGGCGTCACCGGCATCCCGCTGGCGTTCCTGGTGGTCGCGGCGGTGCTCGCGCTCTTCTCGGTCGGCTACGTGGCGATGGCCCGCCGGCTGACCAACGCCGGCGCCTTCTACGCGTACGTCGCCCGTGGGCTCGGCCGGCCGGCCGGGGTGGGCGCGGCCTGGGTCGCGCTGATCGCGTACAACGCGCTGCAGGTGGGGCTCTACGGCGCGATCGGCGCCGCGGCCGAGCCGGTGCTCCAGCAGATCTTCGGCGGCTCGCCCGCCTGGTGGGTGGTGGCGCTGGTCGCCTGGGCGCTGGTCGCGATCCTCGGCCTGCTGCGGGTGGACGTGAACGGCATGGTGCTGGCCGTGTTGCTGGTCGCCGAGATCCTGGTCATCCTCGTCTTCGACGTCGCACAGGTCAGCCACCCGGCGGGCGGTTCAGTCAGCTTCGCCACCCTGTCGCCGGACAACCTGCTGGTGCCGGGCGTGGGCGCGATCCTGGTGCTGGCCACCACCGGCTTCACCGGCTTCGAGTCCGCGGTGGTGTTCAGCGAGGAGAGCAAGGACCCGAAGCGGACCGTGCCGATGGCCACCTACCTCTCGGTGGCCATCATCGCCGCGCTGTACGCCTTCTCGGCCTGGACGATGACCGTCGCGACCGGGCCGGCCCGGATCGTCGACGCGTCCCGCGAGCAGAGCACGGCGCTCATCTTCAACCTCGCCGGGGCGCACCTCGGCGACACCGCGGTGACGATCGGCCAGGCGCTCTTCCTCACCTCGCTGCTGGCGGCGATGATCTCGTTCCACAACACCACCGCCCGGTACGCCTTCGCGCTCGGCCGGGAGCGGGTGCTGCCGGCGCTGTTCGGGCAGACCTCGCCGCGCACCGGCGCGCCGCGGGTCGCCTCGCTGGCGCAGAGCCTGCTGGGGCTGGTCGTGATCGTGCTCTACGCGGTCGCCGGCTGGGACCCGCTGGTGCAGTTGTTCTTCTGGGGCGGCACCGGCGGCGGGTTCGGCGTGCTGCTGCTGATCGCCACCACCTCGGTCGCGGTGATCGCCTTCTTCGCCCGGACGCGGACGGGGGAGACCCTGTGGCGGCGGGCGATCGCCCCCGGCCTCGCCGCGATCGCCCTCACCGCCGTCATCGTGGTCGCGGTGGACAACTTCGCGATCCTGCTCGGCGTCGCCCCGGACTCGCCGCTGCGCTGGGCGATCCCGGCGGTCTACCCGGTCGCGGCGCTGCTCGGGCTGCTCTGGGGACTGGTGCTGCGCGGCAGCCGGCCGGACGTGTACGCCCGGATCGGGCTGGGCGCGGAGAGCGCGGTCGCCGAGGCGCCGCTGGTCACCCCCGAGCCGGCGCCGGCCGGTGTGGAGGCGGCCCGGTGACCGAGGCGCCCATCGAGCGGTTGGGGCCGGCGGAGACCCGGGGGGTCGCGGAGCGGATCGCCGAGGCGTTCCGGCACCTGGACGTCACCCGCTGGCTGGTGCCGGACGAGGCGAAGCGGGAGGCGGTGCTCGCCGACAACTTCGAGATCCTGGTCGACCACGCGATGCGGCACGGCATCGTGCACGGCACCGCGGACCGGTCGGCGGTGGCGGTCTGGTTCCCGCAGGCCGGCGAGCCGGCCCCGCCACCCGTCGACTACGACGCCCGGCTGGCCGCCGCCTGCGGCGAGTGGACGCCCCGGTTCCAGCACCTCGACGAGCTGTTCGAGGCGAACCACCCGCACGCCGACCACCATCACCTGGCGTTCCTGGCGGTGGAGGCGCGGCTGCAGGGGCGGGGGCTGGGCAGCGCGCTGCTGCGGCACCACCACGCCGTGCTCGACGCCGAAGGGGTGCCCGGGTACCTGGAGGCCAGCAGCGAGCGCAGCCGCGACCTGTACGCCCGGCACGGCTACCGGGCCGCCGAGCCGTTCCGACTGCCCGACGGGTCGGCGTTCCATCCGATGTGGCGCGACCCGCGCGGCTGACCGGCGCGCGACGACCCCCTGAGTCGACGGGCGGCGGTGGCGCGACACCTGCCCACCGCCGCCGGCGGCCGGGTGCTCGACCTCGGGGCGGGCACGGACGCTGCGCCGCGGCGCGCCGGTGCGGCGGATGCGCGCGGCGGCGGCGCGGACGCCGGACGCGCCGGTGGTCGACCCGATGGACCTGGTGGTGCTGTGCTGAGCGCGCGGAAAGGCCCGGCCGGCGAACCGCCGACCGGGCCTGTGGACGCGACGATGGCCGGGCCCGCCGACCCGGCCATCGTCTCCACCCCCTAGTACGTTCCGTCGAGCTGCCCGCGCAGCTTCGTCAGCGCCCGGGCCAGCAGCCGGGACACGTGCATCTGCGAGACGCCGATCTGCTCGGCGATCTGCGACTGGGTCAGGTTGCCGTAGAAGCGCAGCGTGAGGATCTTCTGCTCGCGCTCGTCGAGGGTGGCGAGCGCCGGGCCCAGCGCGACGCGCAGCTCGGCCAGCTCGAACTCGCCGTCCTCGCCGCCGAGCATGTCGCCCAGCTCGGTGGCCCGGTCGCCGTCGCCGGTCGGGGTGGACAGCGACACGGCGTTGTAGGCGCGGGCGCCCTCCAGGCCCTCCAGGACCTCTTCCTCGGTCAGCTTGAGGTGGGCGGCGATGTCGGCGACCGTCGGCGAGCGGCCGAGGGTCTGCAGCAGGCAGCTGTTGGCGTCGGAGATGGCCAGGCGCAGCTCCTGGAGGCGACGCGGCACCCGGATGTCCCAGGTGCGGTCGCGGAAGTGCCGCTTCAGCTCGCCGATGATGGTGGGGATGGCGTAACCGGCGAAGTCGACGCCCCGGGACGGGTCGAACTTGTCGATCGCCTTGATCAGGCCGACGGCGGCGGTCTGCGCCAGGTCGTCGGTGGGCTCGCCCCGGCCGCTGTAACGGTGGGCGAGGTGGTTGGCGAGCGGCAGCCAGGCCTCGATCGCCTTGTCGCGCAGCGCGGCACGCGACGGGTGGTTGGCGGGCAGCGCGGCCATCGCGTTGAGCAGATCCGCGGCGCTGTCGGTGAGTGCGCGCGGGTCGAGCTTCTCGGTGGTGGACGGCGGTGTGGTCGCCTGCTCGCTGATCGTTGGCGCGGTCATGGGTGGTCCTCCCTGCACCTCGTCCGCGGATAAGAGACGTGACGCTTTGGTTTAGCTTCAAGTGGGCCGTTCGGGACTCACCTTAGCCTGATCGGCTCTGCGAAATCTAGCCGAAAGTATGATGTGCTTAAGCGATTTTCGGTCATGAAAGCCCTAAAAAGGGCAAAGCTCGAGGGGCTTGTGATCACGGTTACCGGGCCGCCTGCCCGACCGGTCGTCGCCGGACGCCCCCCGGGCCGCTGACCGCTCGGCCCATCGCCCGCGCCGACCGTCAAGGAAGAACACGACAAACGGTTCGCACTGTCGGCTATCCGTCGTTGTCCCGTCTGCGGGACCACCCGTAGCGTCCCTGTGTACACGTCTACGGAGGCAACGTGCTGGATCCCGCCGCTCCGCAACTCGTCGTCAACGCCCGGGTGCTGCTCTTCAGCTGGCAGCCGGCGGACCCCGACGCGGTCGCGGCGATCCTCCCGGCCGGGCTGCTGCCCTGCCCGGACCGGCAGGTCTTCCTCTGCCAGTACGTCGTGGACGACGACTGTCAGACCTCCGGCTTCGGGGCCTACTCGCTGACCTACCTGGGGATCTCGTTGGTGGGGATGGACCCGCCGGACGGCGACGGTCCCGGCGGCTGGTGGAGCCACTACTTCGCCTCCAGCCCCCGGGTCCGCGAGTACGCCGCCGCCCGGGGCGTCCCGGCGCAGGCCGGGCAGACCACCGTCGAGGTGCGGGGCGACCGGCTCACGACGGAGACCCGCGCCGACGGGCGGCCCATCATCCGGACCGTGGCCCGGGTCGGCCAGACCAGCCACCGCGTGTGCAGCGGCCACCACCGGTACCTGACCGGGCGGGACGGGGAGCTGACCAGCGCCGACTACCCGTACGTGGCCGAGCCGGTCACCCCGTTCGAGATCGAGTCGGTGGAGTTCCTCGCCCCCGAGCACCCGGTCTATCCGCTCCGCCCGGCGAACCCGCTCAACATCTGCTGGGGCTTCTACTCCCCACGGGTGTCGTTCGCGTACCCGGCCGGGCCGAACGCGCTCGACGAGCCACCGGCCGCCGAGCCGGTTCACCAGGCGCCGGCCCGCCGGGCCCGCAGCGGCCTGCCGTCCGGGTCGTAGACCAGCCGGTACGCGGGCAGCGCCCAGAACCGGGTGTGCCAGGGCAGCCGCTCCGGCCGGTGCGGGCGCAGCCGGCCCGGCGGGCGGGGACCGACCCGGCCCCCGTCGTGCCAGCGTTGCAGCGCGTCCGCCGCGTCGATGATCGCCCGCACCGCAGCGGCCGGGTCGAGCAGGTCGTGGTCCTCGCCACCGTCCGGGTCCCGGTCCAGGTGCTCCCGCCACAGCCGCAGCCGCAGGTCCCGGGCGAAGACCCGGGCGCCGTCGCCGAGGCCGGCCGGGTCGGTGGGCGCCCGCTCGTCCCGGGTATCGTCCAGCACGGCGCAGGACAGCTCGCTGTCGTGCGTCCAGGAGCGGCGGTTGAAGTTGTCGCTGCCGACGCTGGCCCAGACGTCGTCGACCACGCAGACCTTGGCGTGCACGTAGACCGGGGTGCCCTCGTGGTTCTCCAGGTCGAAGACGTGCACCCGGTCCGGCGCCGCCTTCTGGCAGAGCGAGAGCGCCTGCTCCCGGCCCACCATGTTCGGCGGCAGCGCGAGCCGGCCGTCCACGTCCGGGTGGCGTGGCACGACGGCGACCAGGTGCAGGTCGGGCTGCTCCCGCAGCGCCGTGGCGAAGAGGTCCGCGACCTCGGTCGACCAGAGGTACTGGTCCTCCAGGTAGATCAGCCGCCGGGCCCGGCGTACCGCCTTGGTGTAGCCGCGGGCCACCGTCCGCTCGCCGTCCGGGGCGAACGAGTACCGCGGTCGTACCGCCGGGTAGGTGCGCAGCACCTGGATCTGGTGCGGTCCGCACGGCGGCGGATCGGCGGGCTGGTCCGGCAGCGGGTCGGGGCTCAGGTCGGAGCCGCGCAGCCGGTCCCGCAGGTAGGCCAGCGGGTTCTCCGAGTCCAGCGGCATCGGGTCGATCCACCGCTCGCGGAAGGTCGTGTCCAGCGCGCTGACCACCGGGCCTCGCACCGCGAGCTGGACGTCGTGCCAGGGCGGGTGGTCGCCGTACCTGGGGGACATGCGGACGGCCTGCGGGTCGCCCCGGTGCGTGGCGTCGTCCCGCCGGCTGTGGCACAGGTCGATCCCGCCCGCGAAGGCGATGTCCCGCTCCGGGTCGTCCGGGTGGCGCAGCACCACGAGCTTCTGGTGGTGTGAGCCGCCGCGCCGGACCCGCTGGTCCAGCAGCACCTCGCCGCCGGCCGCGCAGATCGCCTCGCTGAGGTCGCGGTTCTCCGCCTCGCTGTAGGAGAGCGCGTCGAGGTGGGACCGCCAGATCAGACCCTTGACCACCACGCCGCGCTGGGCGGCCTGCGCGAAGAGCTGCGCCACGGTCGGGCCGTCCGGGCGCATCCGCTGATCCGGGTCGCCCCGCCAGTCGGTGAAGAAGAGATGGTCACCGGCCTTCAGCGCCGCCACCTCGTCGACCAGCCGGTCGAAGTACGCGGCGCCGTGAATCAACGGCTCGGCGAGGTTTCCCGTCGTCCAGACGGGTAACTCAGAGCCCGGGTTGGCACGTTCCTGCGCGGTGAGGAACCAGTCCTGCAGCGCCACGTTCCAGCCTCCCGAGGTCGACAACCGTCCTCACGGTAGGACCCCCACGGCGGGTACGCACGCCGGCCGCAGGTCGACGCCCCTCGTGGTGGCCGCCGCACCCCTAGACGCGACAACCCAGGAGGCCCGAGCATGCTCGCCGAGACGACGAACGCCGTGACCGAGTACCGCGAGCCGGCGGTCGAGAGCGAACGCGGCGCGGTGGTGGCGGTCTTGCTGATGGTGATCCTCGGGGTGGCCGGCATCTTCGCGGTGTCCTGACCGCCGGGCGGGCGCCCCGGACGAACCGGGACGCCCACCTCGTACGGGGGGATCAGGGACGCGGGCCCTGGCCGCCGGTGTGCGGCAGGCGCGTCGCCGGGACCACGCCGAGCTTGCCGGCCTGGAAGTCCTCGAACGCCTGGATCAGCTCGTCCCGGGTGTTCATCACGAACGGGCCGTAGTGCGCCACCGGCTCCCGGATGGGCTGGCCGCCCATGATGTAGAGCTCCAGGGCCGGGGTGTTGCCGTCCTGCTTCGCGTCCGCGGTCACCCGCAGCGCGTCGCCGGCGCCGTGCACCGCGAGCTGCCCGGTGTGGATCGGCCGCCGGTCGGTGCCCACGGTGCCGCGGCCCGCCAGCACGTAGACCAGCGCGTTGAAGTCGGGCCGCCAGGGCAGGCTCAGCTCCGCCCCCGGCTGCACCGTCACGTGGGTGATGGTGATCGGGGTGTGGGTGGAGCCCGGCCCGCGGTGCCCGGCGACCTCGCCGGCGATCACCCGGATCAGCGCGCCGCCGTCCGGCGTGGTGAGCAGCGCCGACTCCTTGCCGCGGATGTCCTGGTAGCGCGGCGGGTTCATCTTGGCCGCCTTCGGCAGGTTGACCCAGAGCTGGAGGCCGTGGAACAGGCCGCCGCTCGTCACCAGGTGCTCCGGCGGCGCCTCGATGTGCAACAGGCCACTGCCGGCCGTCATCCACTGGGTGTCGCCGTCGGTGATGGTGCCGCCGCCGCCCTGCGAGTCCTGGTGGTCCATGATCCCGTCGATCATGTAGGTCACCGTCTCGAAGCCGCGGTGCGGGTGCCACGGCGTGCCCTTCGGCTCGCCCGGCGCGTAGTCCACCTCGCCCATCTGGTCGAGGTGGATGAACGGGTCCAGCTCGGTCAGCGGCACCCCGGCGAAGGCCCGGCGAACCGGGAAGCCCTCGCCCTCGAAGCCGCTCGGCGCGGTGGTGAGCCGGCGGACCGGCCGGAAGCTGGTGGACTCGTCGAGCCGGGGCAGGCGGGGCAGGACGAGGACGTCGTCGACGGTGATGGCGGGCATCGCGGGCTCCTTAGTTGTCGGCCGGGGTGGACGACGCGTCGCGGGCGGCGCGCAGGCGCCGGCCGAGCCGCTCGAAGACCCGGGTGAGGCAGGCGACCTCGGCGTCGTCGAGGTCGTCCATCAGGTGGGTGCGCACCGACGCCAGGTGGTGCGGCGCGGCGTCGCGGAGGGTGAGAAGTCCGGCGGCGGTGAGCACGGCCTCGCTGCCCCGGCGGTCCTCCGGGCAGGACTCCTTGGCGACCAGACCGCGCTTCTGCATGGAGGAGATCTGGTACGTCAGCCGGCTGGGGGAGAAGACCAGCCGGCCGGCCAGCTCGCCCATCCGCAGTCGTTGCCCCGGCGCCTCGGAGAGCAGGACCAGCACGTGGTAGTCGGCGAAGCTCAGCTCGCTGTCCGCGCGCAGGTCCTCCTCGAGCTGGGTGAACAACCGCTGGCTCGACTCGATGTACGCGCGCCAGCAGGCCAGCCGCTCGGGGTTCAGGCTCTCGGTCACAGCTAGGACGATAGCACTACTTCAAATTTAAACAAGTGCCGTCCGTCACAGGCTGAGCCCGGCCGAGAGGGAGCCTGGCGAGAGCCACCGTTGCAATTTGAACGAAAGCGGCGGAGGGGAGGGGAGGGGACGGGCACCCGGCCCGGCGGCATCGCCTCGGCGGCCGTCACCGCCCTCACCACCTGGGCGTTCGCCCAGCTCCCGCTGCACCGGATCGAGCTGTGCCACGCGGTGGCCAACCGGGCCTCCTGCCGGGTCGCCGTCCGGGCCGGCTACCCGGCCGAGGGCACCCTGCGGGAGTCCTACCGGTACGGGGACGGCCGGCGGTACGACGAGCACCCGCACGCCCGGTTGGCCACCGACGGCTGACGCCACCGCACTAGTGTTCGAGGCGTGGATGACCTCGAACTGCTCGACTGGAGGGAACGGGTGGCCCGGCTGTACCTCTCCGACCTCGACCTGACCGGGTTCCGGGCGGAGCGGGACGAGCTGTTCCGCCGGCACCCGCAGAGCCCGCTGCCAGTCGAGGACCGGGCCGGCTTCACCGGGCTGCGCTACCACCCGCCGAACCCGGACGCCGTGGTGGAGGCGCCGCTGCGCCCCGCCTCGGGCACCGAGAGCATCGACACCGGCGGGCCGGACGGGGTGGTGCGCTACCGGCGGGTCGCCATCGCGGACACGCCGTGGGGGCCGCTGACCCTGTGGTGGATCGAGGCGTACGGCGGCGGGCTGTTCGTGCCGCTGCGCGACGGGACCTGCGGCACCGCGGCGTACGGCGGCGGCCGGTACCTCACCGACACCGTCAAGGGCACCTTCGGCCGGGGGCTGACCGTGCTGCCGGGCGGGCGGGTCCGGCTCGACGCCAACTACCTCTACAACCCCTCGTGCGCAATCAATAGTTCGTACGCCTGCCCGTTGGCTCCGCCGGAAAACCGGGTTGACGTGCCGATCCGGGCCGGTGAGCTGGACTACCCACGGCGGGACGGTTGACGTAGCCCGAGGGTGTCCCGTTGCGTCACCGTTGTTGAACCCCATACGCTGCCGCCATGTCCCTGCATGCGCGCACCGTGGGTGTCGTCCGGCTGTCCCGTCACAGCAACCGGGCGGATGACCCGTCTACGTCCCCGGAGCGGCAGCGGAAGGTCATCCAGGGTGACCCGAGCCTCACGATCATCGGATGGGCTACCGATCTCGGGGTGTCGGCGGCCAAGATTCCGCCGTGGGATCGGCCGGACCTGGGGCAGTGGCTACGCCGGCCGGAAGACTGGGACACCCTGGCGTTCTGGAAGCTTGACCGGCTGGTGCGTTCCGTTGGCGATTTCGCGGAAATGATCAAATGGTCGCAAGGGCAGCCCAACAGCACCGGGCTACCGCCCGTTGATCGGCCGAAAAACCTTGTGAGCATCGCTGACAAAATCGACCTGAGCACCCCCACGGGTAAGGCCATGGCTCAGATTACGGCCGTGTTCGCTGAGCTGGAAGCGGCCATTATCAAGGAGCGTGTAAACGCGGCCCGTACTGAGATGTACGCGGAAAAGCGTTGGCCCGGTGGCAGGTACCCTTTCGGCTACCGGCCCGCCCGGCTGGAAACCGGCGGCTGGAAGTTGGAGATTGACCCGGAGGCTCACGCGATCGTCAACGAGCTTGTTAACCGGGTGATTGCCGGTGAGCCGGCTTTCGCCGTCCAGCTTGATTTGCAGAGTCGGGGGGTGCCGACCCCCAAGGGCGGCAAAACTTGGGGGAACGTCAACGTAAGCCAGATGCTCCGGTCCCGGGCCCTGTTGGGTGAGGCTACTTACAAGGCGATCACGTCCGGGGATGGTGTGCCGATTGACCCGGTGCGCGCTGAGCCGCTGATCACGTTTGAGCAGTGGAACGCGCTACAGGAAGTGCTGTCCCGGGCCGGAAAGCGGGAACGGGTGACCGGGGCCAGCATGCTGCTGGACGTGGCATTCTGTGCTTTCTGCGGTTCCCCGATGTACCGCCGCCACATGGGGGCGAGCACCGTCAAGGGACGTGTCCGCAAGGCTTACATGTATTACGGCTGTGGGGGCCGCTGGTCCCGGCGCGTCCCGGACTGTGAGGCCAAGTCGGCCGTGCGGGGGGACAAGCTGCACCCCATCGTTGAGCGGCTGCTGCTGGCCGAAATCGGCCACCTTGAGATCATGCGAACCATCAAGGTTGCCGGGGTGTCTCACGCGGCGGAGATTCGCGAGCTTGAGACGGCCCTTGATGACCTGTTGGCCCGTAGCACGGGCAAGGGGGAAGCCGTGGCCCGGGTGTACGCCAAGCGGATTGAGGCGGTAGAGGGCAAGCTAGCCGCCCTGGCGGCCATCCCCGAGCGTGCCCCGTCCGTCCGTGAGGTTGGTACCGGGGTCACGTACGCGGACCGTTGGGCGGCTGCCAATGAGCAGGAGCGGCACCAGCTACTCAAGGAAGCCGGCATCCGGGTTGAGGTTGCGGCGAACCAGGGTGGCCCGGTGAGGTTCGGCCTGTTCGACCGGCCGGAGGGTTACGAGGCGGTGGTTGCCCTCACCGTTGAGGATGGCGCGCAAGTGGCGGTGTACCTGCCCCACGACCTGGCGGAGCGTGCCACCGGGCAGGCGGTCCCGATGACGTTGACGACCAGGCCGCTACCGCCTTTCGTAGCCCCGTAGAACGGCCGTAGACGGCCGATAACCCCGGTGGGTACTCAGGTACCCCCGGGGTTCTTTCTTGTCTTAAAGAGGCTTGCAGAGGGCCCGTTTACACGGTGCGACCAGGGGCCCGCGCGGGTGTGTGATCCGGGGTGTTGGGCCGTGGGATGCTGTCTGCCCGGCGGTAAGCCGGGAAACGTGACACCCGCGCTTATGCTCGACCAGCACCCCGGCCGGGGCCGTTGCACCAGCCCCCACAATTGACTCACCAGGGCCCCTGTTGGGGCCCGATAAGATGCTCACGTAACCCCGGACACGGGAACCAGCCACGTTGTTTACACGGGCCCATCATTGGGCCCGTTCTTTGTATCTCGGCACGCATGCCGTTTACACGCATTCCGTCTTTGGGAAGGAGTCTGCCCTTATGAACATGGAAAGGTGCATCACTTGGGAGGGCCAAACCATCTGTGCCCCGGAGGGGCTGAGCGTTGAGGAATGGGCTGACGCTGCCTCCGATGATCCGGCCATGAGTGAGGCTGACGTTATCGGCATTTGGGAGATAGCCGGGGCGTTTGCTGCTGCGGGTATTGAATGACGGCCCCAACGTGCCCGCACGGCCTCAAGACGCTTTCCCCGGACGGCGCGGTTTGGACCTGCTCTGACCCCGTGTGGCCGTGCCAGCCCGAGCAGGCGGAGCCCTGTCGCCCTGATCCCCGGGGGAACCTCCACCGGGGCCGCCCCGAGGGTTACGCGGGCAACGGGACCAGGGCGACGCGGGCAGCCACCGGGAAGCCGGGACGGACCATTCCACGGCCCGTGAATGACTACCGGCGGACCATCCGCAACTGCCCGGACGTTACGGGTTCCAACCTCGCCGTTGCCCTGCTGATGGCTGAGTATGCGGATTACGACACGGGGATGCAGTGCTTCCCGTCGCAAAAGAGGATTGCGGCGGAGATTGGGTTTAGGTCCGCCCGGCAGGTACGAACCATCCAACAGTGGCTTGAGGTTGTGGGCTGGTTGCACTTCACCGGGGAACGGGTGGAGTCGGACGGGGACCACCAGGGCAACAAAATCTGGTGGCTAACGATCCCGGAGTGTCCTCACCGCCACGACGGTTCGGCCCTGCCCGTGGTCAAGGATTGACCTACCGGAAGTCCTGTTCCGGTTACCTATCATGGTTTACCCATCAGGGTAAACCAATCAGGGACTACCTATCAGGGTTCTAACTAACGGGCCCCTTAAGGGGGCCCTTTGCCGGGGTGGAGTGAAACGACACCAACGGACTAACAAACCTTCCGCAAACCACCACGGCTAACACTAAGAGAGTGTTTCGCGTTGATCTTGATAAGGAGGTGGAAGCAATCAGCTTCTCCACCTGTACCACCTGCAAGCGGTTAGTTCCGCTTGGGCAATCCCGGTGTGCTGAGCACCCACGTAAGCCGTTCGCTGGTGCCAGCCGCACCAGCACTGACCGCCACGGAAGGTCACACCCTGCGGTGTGGTACAGCACCAAGGCACGCAAGATGAAAGCCGCTTTCCTGGCGGCTAACCCCAAGTGTCATGAGTGCAAGGCACCAGCTACCCACGTTGACCACCGGGTGCCAGTCAGCACCCGCCCTGATCTGCTGATGGAAGTAAGCAACTGGCAACCTCACTGTGCCACCTGCTCCGCCAAGCAAGGCGGCAGGATTGGGGCCCAACGGGCAGCCTCTAGACGGCCTTCTAAGGGCCGATAAGGCAGCACCCTTAGTTCTCGGGGGTACGCCCACGGCCCCATCGGGCCGCACAGGGCATCTCAGGCCGGTTGCGCCCCATGGGGGCGGGGTCAGAACTTTCCCGCAACACTTCTGAATTCCCACTGTCTTAGGCCCGTTTTTGTGCGCGTGACTTCGTGACCATTCCCGGTCACGTTTACATGAAACCGCGGCTTGACCTGCGGAAACGCACGAACCAGCGTGACAAACACCGTGACCATTCCGTGACATT
>NZ_QGKS01000059.1 GCF_003172935.1 Micromonospora sicca
TTTTTTTTTTTCAAGCGGAAGACGGCATACGAGCTTACTACGCGTCTCGTGGGCTCGGAGATGTGTATAGGAGACAAGGTGCGGACCGTTTCATGCGACCCTCCACACCCGAACGGGCATCCACGGGCATCAACGTCAGCGATATTATTAAGACTGTTAACTGTTTCTGTCCAGAGGAGTTTGCGGAGGGGTCCCCTCCCAGGCCCGGAGGCGACGGAAGGGGACCCCTGGCCGACGCCTCAGCGACGGAAGGTGTGAACCGGTTGACGAAGTTCAGCGTCCGGCGGTGTCCGCCGGCTGCGGGCGACGCAGCACCACCTGCTCCAGCGCGGTCCACCCGGTCGTGGTGACCAGGTAGAGCACCGCCGCCAGCGGCACCACCAACGCCACCAGCACCGTGGTGTACGGCAGCAGCGGCAGCAGCCGGCCCAGCGTCGCCGCGCCCGGCCCCTCGGTGGGCGTGCCGGCGACAGTGCCGGTGGTGGCGGCCGCCCGACGGGCCCGCCGCGACGAGTACCAGGCCGACACGAGCAGCGCCGCCAGCAGCACCCCGAAGACGGCGACCACCGGCCCGGTCAGCCCGTCGCCGAGGTGCCAGCCCAGCGGCACCCCGGCCAGCCGCTCGTCGAGCAGCGCAGGGCTGCCGTCACCGGTAGCGAAGAGGCGGTACATGACCAGGAAGAACGGCGCCTGGAGCAGCGCCGGGAGGCAGCCGGCGACCGGATTGGCGCCGGCCCGCCGGTACAACGCGAACAACTCGCTCTGCAGCTTGGTGGGGTCGTCGGCGTACCGGCGCTGGAGGTCGCGGACCTCGGGGGCGAGCGCCGCGCGGCGCCGCTCCCCGCGGACCTGCGCCAGGGTGAGCGGCGAGATGAGCAGGCGGACGCCGATGGTGAACAGGACGATCGCGGCGGCCGTGGCCGCGCCGCCGGTCAGCGGTTCGAGCGTGTCGGCGAGCCAGGTGACGACGGTGGCGGCGACGGACGCCGCGGCGTGCAGTGGTGCGAAGGCGAGCATGGAACCCCTCGGTCCGATTCCGGAGGTCCCGCGGGGACGGCGCGTACGCTCACGCCCCCGCCACCGCCATCGGCAACCCCGGCACGCCGCCAGCCTAGGACCCGGTGTCACGCCGGGCGCCGACATTGAGGACTCCAGCCTCCGGTCCCGGGTCGGTGCGGGCCGCGACGACGCCGGCGTACACCAGCCAGCCGGACAGGCCGAGCAGTTGGACCCGCTGCCAGGCGCCCAGCGCCGCGTCCGGGTGGGCCAGCTCGACCAGGGTGCCGGCCGTGCCGACCAGCAGCACCGTGGCCACCGGCAACCCCCACCGGAACGGCACGCGACGGCCGCGCAGCGCCACCAGCAGCGCCACCAGTGAGACCAGCCCGCCGGCGACGGCCACCGACGAGCTCACCGAGTGCCCCTGGTGCCGCCAGGACACCGCGCCCAGCTCCGCCAACCGGGCGCACCGCGCGTCCGCCGTCGGGGCGCAGTCCATCGAACTCACCGTGCCGTCCAGGGCGGTGGCCACGCCGAAGGCGACCAGCCCCCACCAGGCCCACCGCGGCCAGCCCCGGGCCCGCCGGGCCAGCACCACCCCGGTCGCCGAGGCCAGCGCGCCGACGACCAGGTCACCCAGGCCGAAGACCAGGTGGTACGGCTGGTCCCGGGCGGCCAGCTCGCTGGCGTACCCGTCGAGGAGGCCGAACGCCGGGTTCAGCAGCGGCCCGATCAGCCACGACGAGTAGAGGACCCCGGCCAGCCCGAGCGCCAGCCCCGGCGACAACCGGGTCGGGCCGCGGCTCACGATGACTCGCGGACCAGCGGGAAGGGCAGGGTCTCCCGGATCGACCGGCCGGTCAGCAGCATCACCAGCCGGTCCACGCCCAGGCCGAGCCCGCCGGTGGGCGGCATGGCGTACTCCAGCGCGGTGAGGAAGTCCTCGTCCAGCTCCATCGCCTCCGGGTCGCCGCCGGCCGCCCGCAACGACTGCGCGGTGAGCCGGCGCCGCTGCTCCGTCGGGTCGACCAGCTCCGAGTACGCGGTGCCCAGCTCCAACCCGAACGCCACCAGGTCCCACCGCTCCGCCAGCCGCGGGTCGTCCCGGTGCTGCCGAGTCAACGGCGAGACGTCGGTCGGGAAGTCCAGGTAGAACGTCGGCGCCTCGGTGCGCGCCTCGACCAGCCGCTCGTACAGCTCCAGCAGCACCGCGCCGCGCTCCCCGCGCGGGTCGTACGCGACCCCGGCGGCGTCGCAGAGCTTGCGCAGGGCGGCCACGTCGGTGTCGGCGGTGACCTCCTCGCCGAGCGCCGCGGAGACCGCCTCGTTGACCGTACGCACCGGCCACTCGCCGCCGACGTCCACGCACTCGTCCGTCCCGGGGCGGCGCACCACCGGCGACCCGTGCACCGCGACCGCCGCGGCGACGATCAGCTCCCGGGCCAGCTCGCGCATCACGTGGTAGTCGGCGTACGCCTGGTACGCCTCCAGCACCGTGAACTCCGGATTGTGGCTGTGGTCCACGCCCTCGTTGCGGAACGCCCGGCCCAGCTCGTACACCCGCTCCACCCCGCCCACGGCCAGCCGCTTCAGGTACAGCTCCGGGGCGATGCGCAGGCTCAGCCGCAGGTCGTACGCGTTGCTGTGGGTGAGGAACGGGCGGGCGTTGGCGCCGCCGTGCACCCGCTGCAGGATCGGCGTCTCCACCTCGAGGAAGTCCCGGTCGGCCAGCGACCGCCGCAGGCTGTGCAGGGCGGCGCCGCGGGCCCGCAGCAGGTCGCGCGCCGCCGGGTTGATGGCGAGGTCGAGGTAGCGCTGCCGGACCCGGGCCTCCGGGTCGGCCAGCCCGTGGTGCTTGTCCGGCAGTGGACGCAGGCACTTGGCGGTCAACGCCCAGTCGGCCACCCGCACCGACACCTCGCCGTGCTTCGTCGCGTACACCTCGCCGGTGGCGCCCACGTGGTCGCCGATGTCCACGGTGGCCCGCCAGCGGTCCAGGTCCTGCTCCAGCATCAGTTGCAGGTCGCCGCTGCCGTCCCGGACCGTCACGAAGCAGACGTGCCCGTGGTCGCGGACCAGCAGCACCCGGCCGGCCACCGACACGATCTCCCCGGTGCCGGTGTCCGGGGCCAGGCCGGCGTGCCGTCGGCGCACCTCGGCGCAGCTCTGCGTCCGCGGGAAGCCCACCGGGTACGGGTCGACGCCCTCGGCGCGCAGCCGGTCCAGCTTCGCCAGGCGTACCCGGATCTGCTCCGGACGGCGCACCGCGGCCGGCTCCGGCGGCACGGCCCGGACCGTCGCGGCGGCCGGCGGCACGTAGCCCACCCCGCCGCCGGTCGGCGGCACCCCGTGCAGCGGGGTGGGTCGCCCGCCCGGCAGGGCGACGAAGCCCTCGGCGACTGCCGCGGCGAGACCCACCCGGGCGAGCTCCCGGCGCTCGGCGAAGCACAGGTAGCGCGGGGTCCAGTGCGGCTGGTACCTGGCGTTGGAGAGGTAGAGCGACTCCAGCTGCCACCAGCGGGAGAAGAAGAGCAGCGTGTGCCGCCAGAGCCGGATGACCGGGCCGGCGCCGATCCTGGCCCCCTGCTCGAAGACCGACCGGAAGACCGCGAAGTTCAGCGACACCCGATCGACGCCGAGCCGGGGCGCCGCGCCCATCAGCGTCGCCACCATGAACTCCGTGACCCCGTTCTCGGCGGACCGGTCCCGGCGCATCAGGTCCAGCGACAGCCCGTCGGCGCCCCACGGGCTCAGCGACAGCAGCGCCCGCACCCGGCCGGCCGCGTCCCGCGCCTCGACCAGCACGCAGTCGCCGTCGGCCGGGTCGCCGAGCCGGCCCAGCGCCATCGAGAAGCCCCGCTCGTGTGCGGTGTCCCGCCAGGCGGTGGCCAGCCTGGCCAGCCCGGCGAGCTCCGCCGGCGGGATCTCCGCGTGCCGGCGCACCCGGGCCGTGTAGCCGGCCCGCTCCACCCGGTGCACGGCCTGGCGGACCGGGCGCATGTCCCGCCCGTCCAGGTCGAAGTCGCGGGCCAGCAGGATCGCCTCGTCCCCCAGGTGCAGCACCTTCAGCCCGTGCCGGTGGTACGCCTTGGCGCCCGCCTCGCTGGTGCCCATCACCGCCGGGGTCCAGGCGTACGCGCGGGCCTGGTCGAGCCACGCCTCGATGGCCGGCCCCCACGCCTCGGGGTCCCCCACCGGGTCACCGCTGGCCAGGCTGACCCCGTTGACCACCCGGTAGGTGATCGCCGCCTTGCCGCTGGCGGAGAAGATCGCCGCCTTGTCCCGGCGGGTGGCGAAGTAGCCGAGCGAGTCCCGCTCGCCGTGCCGGGCCAGCAGCTCCCGGATCCGCTCCTCCTCATCGGCGTGCAGCACGGCGGCGGCCCGCTGCGACCGGAGCAGGGTGAACAGGCCGGCCACGAAGGCGACCGCGCCGAAGCCGCCGAGCAGCAGGTTGACCCAGCCGGGCGCCTGCCCCTGCCGGGTGACGTCCAGGGTGATCGCGCCACCGAACACCTTCTCGATGGCGTAGCCGAGCCGGTCCACCCAGGTCCGCAGGCTGCCCGGCTCGACCAGGAGCAGCAGGTACCCGAGCCCGACGGCGACCGCCGCCAGCCCGAGGAAGACCCCCAGGGCACGGCGGGTGCTGCCGCTGCGCACCCGGGCGTAGAACTCGCGCCGGGCGGCCAGCAGCAGGGCCGACGCCCCGGCGGCGAAGGCGATGCCGACCCACACCCCGACCGTCTCCAGCGAGCTGAACAGCCGCTCCCCGGCGTCGTCGGTGAGGTCGTTGCTGCCCACCGCCAGCAGCAGCACGCCGGCCAGCACGCCGACGGCCAGGCTGAGGATGAAGTAGCCGACCAGCACCCAGTACGCCAGCCGCTTGCGGCGCAGCACCGCCGAGGCGAGGGTGCCGAGGAAGACCGCGTACGCCAGGTTCGCCGGCGCGGGCAGCAGCAGGGCGTCGATCGCGGTACGGACCGGCTGGATGTCGGAGCGGGCGGCGCTGCTCAGCGCGGCCAGCGCGCAGACCACCGCGATCACCCAGAGCAGCGTGGCGAAGGCCCGGGGCACCTGGCCTCGCCAGCCCCGGTCGGCGCGCCGCGGGTCGGTCACCGTCCGCGACGCGGTGCTCCGGGTCAACGTGGCCTCCCTCGCGCCGGTGACGCCCGGCGTCGACCGGCCTCATCGTAGCCACGCCCGCCGACGGACCCGTCGCGGAAGCACCGGGTCCGGACCGACACGCCGGGCCGCGTTTCCCCGCGCCGACACGGTGGGTAGTGGGCCGTCGACGCCGCGGCGCGACGCCGCGGCCGGCGCGAAAGGTGCGGTGAGGGCGATGAGCGGGTCAGTGGCCGAGCGGGAACGGAAGACCGCCGCGGGCGGCACCGACCTGTTCACCGTCGGCGTCGAGGAGGAGTTCCTGCTCGTCGACCCGCACACCGGCGCGGCGGTGCCGGCCGTCGACCTGGTCATGGAACAGGTGCCGGCCGAGCTGCGCGGCCAGGTCGAGCGGGAGTTCCAGACCAGCCAGATCGAGACCGGCACCCCGCCCGGGCTGGAACTCTCGTCCATCCGGCACTCGCTCGGGGTGCTGCGCGCCGCGCTGGCCGACGCCGCCGAGCGGGCCGGCGTACGGGTGCTCGCCATCGGCACCGGCCCGGTGGACGGCCCGGTGCCGCCGGTCGTCGACAAGCCCCGGTTCGACCGCATGATCGAGCGGTTCCGGCTGCTGGTGCCCGGCCCGGGCAACAACGGGATGCACGTGCACGTCGGCATCCCCGACCCGGACACCGGCGTGCAGGTGCTCAACCACGTCCGCCCCTGGCTGCCGATCCTGCACGCGGTGACCGCCAACTCGCCGTTCGTCAAGGGGGAGGACACCGGCTACGCGAGCTGGCGGTCGGTGGAGTGGGAACGCTGGCCGTCGGTGGCGCCCACCCCCTTCCTGACGTCCCATGAGCACTACCAGCGGCTGATCCGGCAGCTCATCGGCAGCGGGGTGATGCTCGACGAGGGGATGCTCTACTGGTACGCCCGGCTGTCCGCGAAGTACCCGACGGTGGAGATCCGGATCGGCGATGTCTGCCCGTCTGTGGACGACGCCGTGCTGGTCGCCGCCCTGGTGCGGGCCCTGGTGGCGACCGCGATGACCGACATCGCCGAGGGGCGGCCGGCGATCCGGACCGACCATCACCTGCTCGTCGCCGCGCACTGGCGGGCCGCGCACGACGGGCTGGAGGGCGACGGCGTCGACCTGACCGACGGCGAGCTGCGCCCGGCGTGGGCACTGCTGGAGAAGCTGGTCGACCGGGTCCGGCCGGAGCTGGCGAAGCACGGCGACCTCGACCAGGTGACCGACCTGCTGGGCGGGCTGCGCCGGCACGGCAGCGGAGCCGCCCGGCAACGCGCCGTCTTCGCCCGTACCGGTCGGATGGTCGACGTGGTCGAGGACGTGGCCCGGCAGACCCGGGGCTGACCGGCGCGGCCCCGGCCGGGGCGCGCGGGGCGGGCCCGCGGGCGCTCCCCGCGTGACAGGATTGATCCCGTGGCGGAACGGCTGATCGTCGTCGGCGGGGACGCGGCCGGGATGGCCGCCGCGTCCCAGGCCCGGCGTCGCCGCGACCGCGACGACCTGGAGATCGTCGCCTTCGAGCGGGGAAACTTCACCTCGTACTCCGCGTGCGGCATCCCCTACTGGGTCAGCGGGGTGGTGCCCGACCGGGAGCAGCTCATCGCCCGCGACCCGGCCACCTTCCGGGAGTCGTTCGACATCGACATCCGGATCCGGCACGAGGTGACCGGCATCGACGTGGAACGCCGCGAGGTGGTCGCCCGGGACCTGGCGGACGGCCGGGAGGTCCGGGAGGGCTTCGACACCCTGGTGTACGCCACCGGCGCGGTCCCGGTGCAGCCCCCGTGGGCCCGGACCGACGCCGCCGGGGTGTTCGGTGTGCAGACCCTCGACGACGGGGCGGCGCTGCTCGACTGGCTGGAACGGGAGCCCCGGCCCCGGCGGGCGGTGGTGATCGGCGGCGGCTACATCGGCGTCGAGATGGCCGAGGCGCTGATCCAGCGGGGGCTCACCGTCGACCTGGTCGAGCAGTCCGACCAGCCGATGTCCACCGTGGACGGGGACATGGGAGAACTGGTCGCCGACGCCCTGAAGGGGATCGGCATCCAGATCCGTACCGGCCTGTCGGTGACCGGGCTGGAGGAGCGGGACGGGCGGATCGCCACCGTGGTCACCGCCGAGGGACCGATGCCGGCCGACGTCGTGATCCTGGGTCTCGGCGTACGCCCCAACACCGCCCTGGCGGAGGCCGCCGGCCTGCCGCTCGGGCCGACCGGCGGGCTCCGCACGGACCGGCGGATGCGGGTGCCCGGGGTGCCGGGCGTCTGGGCCGCCGGGGACTGCGTGGAGACCCTGCACCGGATCAGCGGGATGCCGGTGCACGTCCCGCTCGGCACCCACGCCAACAAGCAGGGCCGGGTGGCCGGCATCAACATCGGCGGCGGGTACGCCACCTTCCCCGGCGTGATCGGCACGGCGGTGACCAAGGTCTGCGACCTGGAGGTGGGGCGTACCGGGCTGCGGGAGCGGGACGCCCGCGCGGCCGGCTTCGACTTCGTGTCGGTGGTGGCGGAGTCGACCAACCGGGCCGGCTACTACCCGGGCGCCCGGCGGATGACCGTCAAGCTGATCGCCGAGCGGCCCAGCGGCCGGCTCCTCGGGGCGCAGATCGTCGGCTGGTCCGAGGCGGCGAAACGGATCGACACGCTGGCCGTGGCGCTGTGGAACAGCATGACCGTGGACGACATGACGGCGCTGGACCTGGGCTACGCCCCGCCGTACGCGCCGGTCTGGGATCCGGTGCTGATCGCGGCCCGCAAGGCCGTCGACGCCCTCGCCGGCGCCGGCCGCTGACCCGCCCACACTCGACACCCGATCCTTGTCGGGGGCCGCGGTCAGCGTGTCCGCGCTGTCGCAGTGCCGGTTCCGGCGCCGTGCGCATCCCAGGGGCTCTCCACCGGCTACCGGCGCGACTGGTCGGTGCAGTTCCCGAAGGGCATCCGCGAGCCGGGCGCGCGCTACCTGGTCACCGAGGTCCGGGAGTCCGGCCGCGGCGGCTTCTACCGGACGCACGGGGACATCCGCCGGCTCCGCTGACCGGCCGGTCCCCGACCGCCGGCCCTCCGCCGGGTCCCCTCGCCGCACGGTCACCAGGTCGAGGTGGTCCGCTGGCTGCTCGGCGACGAGTGAGCGGGGCCGAGCCGGGTCGCCGGCCCCCGCGGCGAAGAGTGCGGCGGTGCGAGCTCAGCGGGCCTGGCAGGTGGCGCACCAGTAGAGGTTGCGGCCGGCCAGCGCGCCCCGGCTGACCTCGGTGCCGCAGACGTGGCAGGGCGCGCCGGGGCGGCGGTAGACGTACACCTCGCCGCCGTGCCGGTCGACGCGGGCGGCGCGGCCCATCACCTCGGGCAGGTGGGCGTCGCGCACGGTGTCGATCCGGCCCGCCTCCACGGCCAGGGTCATCAGCGCGACCAGGTCGGCCCAGAGTTCCCGCCAGCCGGCCGGGGTCAGCTCCCGGCCGGGCAGGGTGGGCGGCAGCCCGGCCCGGAACAGCGCCTCGGTCACGAAGATCAACCCGGTGCCGGCCACCACCGACTGGTCGAGCAGCAGCGCCGCGAGCGGCGTCGGGCTGCGGGAGATCCGGGCGTACGCCCGGTCCGGGTCGGCGTCGGCGCGCAGCGGGTCCGGGCCGAGCCGGTCGCGCAGTGCCGCCACCTCGGGCGGGGTGAGCAGCTCGCAGGCGGTCGGCCCGCGCAGGTCGAGCCAGTGCCGGTCGCTGGTCAACCGCAGCCGCACCTGGCCGACGGGCGGCGGTGGCTCGCCGGGGCCGTCGGCGAACCTGCCGTACAGCCCGAGGTGGACGTGCAGGGTCAGCTCGCCGGCGTAGTGGTGCAGCAGGTGCTTGCCGTACGCCTCGGTGCCGTCCAGGACGGTGCCGCTGAGCCGGGCCGCGCCCTCGGCGAAGCGGCCCTGCGGGCTGGCGGCCTGCACCTTGTCGCCGACGAAGAGTTCGGCGTGCCGGGCCGCCAGGCGGTGGATGGTGTGTCCCTCTGGCACGTCGGCAACGGTAGCCGGACCGATGTCGCCGTAGGCCACCCGGCAGCAACCCGCGAAGCTCCTCTGGAGCTGATGTCGTGAACGAATCAGCGGACCGGCCCAGCGATGCGCCCGGTGATTCGTTCACGTCATCAGGTTCGTAGCGCCACCGCACCACACTTCCACCGGCGAGGCCGGGCTCCTCGTGGCCGCGCCGGAGAGCCGATCCGACCGCGGCGGGTCCGGGACGGGTGTGGTGGATGACACTGCTGGGTAAATCCTGTTTCGTCACGCGTGGCTGCCACTGCGCTTCCGCCGGCCTCCACGCCCTTGACCAGGAGGTGTGAAGTGAACATTCTGTCGCGCCGGAAGGAACCGGCGCAGAACGAGGACGTGAACGGCGACGGGCGCGTCGACGGACGGGACGGCGACGGGGCCACGTACCGGAGCACCGCCACCGGCGACGGCCGCGACTCCGACGCGGAGCGCCGGGCGGCCGACCGGGCGGCGACCGCGCGGGCCGCCACCGTACGGCCGGTGGCCACGGAGACCCCGCAGGCCGGCGGCGTGACGCCGGACCCGGTCCAGGAGCGGACCGTCGACCTGGAGCGCGGCCGGTCGGTGCCGCGGCCGGTGCCGGTGGACGGGGAGCACGCCGACCTCGACGGCCGCGCCGAGCGGGTCGCCGTCGGCCCGAAGCCCCGGGCCAGCCTGCTGGCCACCCTCGGCCTGATCGTCTCGGTGGTCGGCGCGCTCTTCGTGCTCACCGGCGCCCTCGCCGGGTACGGCACCGGGCTGGGCGCGGTCGGCGCGGTCCTCGCCGTGCTGGGTCTGATCGCCACTCGCCGCCGGCACATCGCCGGCAAGACCGACGCGCTGATCGGCATCCTGGTCGGTCTCGCCGCCGTGGTGCTCGGCGTGGTGTCGCTGACCGGCCAGTTCGACTGGCCGACCACTGACGGCGACTGGGTCGGCCGGTTCCGGGAGTGGCTCGACTCACAGTTTGCCGGTCTCTTCTGACGGGCACCTTCCGGCCCGCCGGCGGTGCGCCGGCACGCCCGACCAGCTCTGGTGGTTCACCAGCCGGGCACAACCTCCTTCGGGGGCGGCGATTCGCCGCCCCCGAAGCGTGTTCAGACCCGGCTACCGGCCCGACGCAACGAATCGTCGACTCCTCAGCCCCAGACGCAACGATCCGGCGGCCAACGCAACTTCCGGCGGTGGTTGTCGTCGGCCCGGGCCGCATACCGTTGACCAACGGCGCCAGCCCGTGGGCCACGGTGGCCGGGCGCGCCCGACCGCTGGGAGCAGGACAATGACGATGGACGCCACCAGGCAGCGTTTTCTGATGTGCCGGCCGACGTACTTCGCCGTCGACTACGCGATCAACCCGTGGATGGACCCGACCGCCCCCGTCGACGCCGGGCTGGCGATCCGGCAGTGGGAGCAGCTCCGGCAGACGTACCTGGACCTGGGCCACGAGGTCGAGCTGGTCGACCCGGTCGCCGGCCTGCCGGACATGGTCTTCGCCGCCAACGGCGGCACGGTGATCGACGGCAAGGCGATGGCGGTGCAGTTCCGCGACCCGCAGCGCGCCGACGAGGCCCCCGCCTACCGCGCCTGGTTCGAGGCCGCCGGCTTCGAGATGTACGACCCGAAGCACGTCAACGAGGGCGAGGGCGACGTCCTGCTGGTCGGCGACCACCTGCTGGCCGGCACCGGCTTCCGCACCGCGCACGCCTCGCACGCGCAGCTGCAGGAGGTCTTCGGCTACCCGGTGATCACCATGCAGCTGGTGGACCCGCGCTTCTACCACCTGGACACCGCGCTGACCGTGCTGGACGAGCGGACCGTGGCGTACCTGCCGGAGGCGTTCTCGCCCGGCAGCCAGGCGGTGCTGCGCCGGCTCTTCCCGGACGCGATCCACGCCACCATGGCCGACGCCGAGGTGCTGGGACTGAACGCGGTCAGCGACGGCCGGCACGTGGTGCTGCCCGCGCAGGCCACCGACCTGGCCGCCAAGCTGCGCGACCGGGGTTACGAGACCATCGGGATCGACCTGTCCGAGCTGCGCAAGGCCGGCGGCGGACCCAAGTGCTGCACGTTGCGACTCCGTCAGGGAAAGGCAATCAAGTGATCGTCGACGACATGCTGCGGACGCCGGGTGCGGTCCGGGACGCGGAGCGCTGGACGGCGCACAACTACCACCCGCTGCCGGTGGTGGTCTCCTCCGCCGAGGGCGCCTGGCTGACCGACGTGGACGGCCGCCGCTACCTGGACTGCCTGGCCGGCTACTCCGCGTTGAACTTCGGCCACCGGCACCCGAAGCTGATCGAGGCCGCGCACGCGCAGCTCGACCGGCTCACCCTGACCAGCCGGGCGTTCATCCACGACCAGTTCGCCGACTTCTGCAAGGAGCTGGCCGAGCTGTGCGGCAAGGACCTGGTCCTGCCGATGAACACCGGCGCCGAGGCGGTGGAGACCGGCATCAAGGTGGCCCGCAAGTGGGGCTACCAGGTCAAGGGCGTCACCCCGGGCCAGGCGAACATCGTGGTGGCCGAGGGCAACTTCCACGGCCGGACCACCACCATCGTCAGCTTCTCCACCGACGAGGACGCGCGCGCCGACTTCGGGCCGTACACCCCGGGCTTCACCGTGGTCCCCTACGGCGACCTGGACGCGCTGGCCGCCGCGATCGACGAGAACACCGTCGCGGTGCTGCTCGAGCCGATCCAGGGCGAGCAGGGCGTCGTGGTGCCGCCGGCGGGCTACCTGCCGGGCGTGCGCCGGGTCTGCACCGAGAACAACGTGCTCTTCATCGCCGACGAGATCCAGTCCGGCCTGGGCCGGACCGGCGCCACCTTCGCCTGCGAGCACGAGGGCGTCGTGCCGGACATGTACCTGCTGGGCAAGGCGCTCGGCGGCGGCATCGTGCCGGTCTCGGCGGTCGCCGCGAACGCCGACGTGCTCGGGGTGCTGAAGCCGGGCCAGCACGGCTCGACCTTCGGCGGCAACCCGCTGGCCTGCGCGGTCGCCACCGAGGTGGTCCGGCTGCTGGCCACCGGCGAGTTCCAGCGGCGCTCGGCCGAGCTGGGCGAGCGGCTGCACGCCGGTCTCCAGGCGCTGGTCGGCAAGGGCCTGCTCGCCGTCCGGGGCCGCGGCCTCTGGGCCGGCCTGGACATCGACCCGGCGCTGATGACCGGCCGGCAGGCCTGCGAGCGGCTGATGGAGCGGGGCGTCCTGGCCAAGGACACCCACGGCTCGACCATCCGCCTCGCCCCGCCGCTGGTCATCACCGAGGAGGAGATCGACCACGCCGTGGCCCAGCTCGCCGCCATCCTGGAGGGCTGAGACCCGTACGCGAAAGGGCGCCGGGACCAAACGGTCCCGGCGCCCTTCTCCGTCGTCAGGGGCGGGGCAGGCGCATGGCCATGGTGGGGGCCTCGGCCATCACCGAGGTGGGGGTGAAGGGCGCGCCGCTGGGCAGCTCGTCGGCGCGGCCGATCTGCACGCCGGGATAGAGCTCGACGATGTCCCCCTCGCCCAGCACCCGGGACTGCTGCGGGGCGAGCGGGAGCCGGTCCGGCTCGGCCATCGAGCCGGCCGGGCGGATGCCCGAGCCGTTGGTGCTGGTGTCGGTCACGATCACCTCGCCGACGCGCAGCTCGAAGCGGACGTGGTTGCGGCTGACCCAGCGCCGCGACTCGTCGTTGAGCCACTGGCCGAGCGTGATCCCGGTCGACTGCTCCGGGGCCCGCCCGACCAGCACCGGTTGGGTCTCGGTGAGCACGAACCGGCGGCGGACCAGCCCGCCGATCCGGACCGCCAGCACCTCCGTACGCGGCCGCGGCCCGGCGTCACCGAGCCGGGCGCCGTGCCGGGGGCAGGTCGGCACGCCGTTTCGGAGCGCGGGTGGCGGCTGCCCGGCCGGGGCGCGGTCCACCCGGGCCAGGTCGGCGAACGCGCCGCCGCCCCCGCCACCGCCGAAGAGCGCGCAGCCCGGCTCGGGGCAGCGCCACTGCCGGGCGAGCAGCTTCGCGCCCGCCGACGACCGGGTACCGGTGGCCGGGCTCTGGCCGCCCCCGACGTGCGCGATGAAGACGGGCCCGCCCGCGCCGGGCACCGGGGCGAGCACCCGCCCGGCCTGCCCGAGCCACGGCCACCGGCCGCCCAGCCCGTCGAAGCGGACCCGGCTGAGCACCGGCAGCCCGAGCAGGTCGGCGACCTCCAGCATCCGGTCGCCCGGATTGTCCAGCACCTCCACCAGGCCGTCGTCGGCCCAGCGGCGGACCACCATCCGCTCGTTGGAGGTCAGGTCGGCGTCGGAGAGCAGGGCCCGGTGCACGATCGCGTAGACCGGGACGCTGTCCTCCTCCAGCTGCCGGGCCAGGGCGTCGATCACCATGCCGAGCCGGAGCAGGCTGGCCGGGCGGCCGCCGTCGAGGTCCTGCCAGCGGATCACCTCGGCCAGGTCCACCACGGCGCGGGCCAGCGACGGGTCGGTGCAGACCCGACCCTCGATGGCGTCCAGCACCTTGCTGATCTCGAATCTCATCGGGCGCTCCGGACGATGTCGTCGATCCGCCGGGCCAACGCGAAATCACGGTGGGTCACCCCACCGGCCGAGTGCGTGACGCAACGGAAGGTCAGGGTCCGCCATCGGATGTCGATGTCGGGATGGTGGTCGAGTTCCTCGGCCGCCGCGGCGACCCGGTCGACCACCGCGATGGCCGCCGGGAAACTGCCCAGCTCGACGGTACGGCTGATCCCGGCCGGGTCACCCGACCAGTCCGCCAGCCCGCCCAGCTCGTCTCGTACCGCCTCGGCGGTGAGCAGGTCTGCCATGCGTCGACCCTACCGGGAGGCCCGTCCGCCACCCCGCCCCGCCACCGCCCGGCACGTGGTTGAGCAGGGCGGGGGCCGGCGGACGGGTCACCGCTCGCGCAGCGCGCGGCCGACCTCGTGCAGGTGGGCCATCGCCTGCCGGTACGACTCGACCAGCCCGGTCTCCGCGTACGCGATGCCCTGCTCGGCGCAGTACGCCCGGACGATCGGCCGCGCCCGCCGCAGGTTGGCCCGGGGCATGTTCGGGAAGAGGTGGTGCTCGATCTGGTAGTTCAGCGCGCCGAGCGCCACGTCCACGAACCGGCCGCCCCGCACGTTGCGCGAGGTCAGCACCTGCTTGCGCAGGAAGTCGAGGTCGTCGTCGGCGGACGGCATCGGCATGCCCTTGTGGTTGGGGGCGAACGCGCAGCCCATGTAGAGCCCCCAGAGACCCTGGTGCACGGCGACGAAGAGCAGCGCCTTCCCCGGCGACATGACGGCGAAGAGCAGCCCGAGGTAGCCGACCGCGTGCGCGCCGAGCAGAAGCGCCTCGACCGCCCGGTGCCGGATCGGGGTGGTCCACCGCCCGCCCGGCTCCCGGCCGGCCAGCGCCCGGACGCTCGCCACGTGCAGCCACAGCCCCTCGAGCAGCAGCATCGGGAAGAAGAACCACGCCTGCCGGGCGGCCAGCCAGCGGCCGAAACCGCGGGTCGCCGCCGCCTGCTCGTACGTCCAGACCAGGGCGCCCGCCCCGACGTCCGGGTCCTCGTCCTCGTGGTTGGGGTTGGCGTGGTGCCGGTTGTGCTTGTCGACCCACCAGCCGTAGCTGGTCCCGACGGCGAGGTTCCCGGCGATCAGCCCGGCCGCCTCGCTGTGGCCGCGCCGGCGGAACATCTGCCGGTGCCCCGCGTCGTGACCGAGGAACGCCACCTGGGTGGTGGCCACCGCCATCCCGACCGCGACCAGCAGCTGAGCCCAGGAGTCGCCGACCGCGATCAGCACCGCCCAGCCGGCCAGAAAACCACCGAGAGTGAGCGCGATTCGCACCGCGTACCCGCCCGGGCGACGGGCGAGGAGGCCGGCCTCGGCGACCCGCCGGGACAACCCTGCGTAGTCACTGCCCCGCCGTGCCGGTGGTTCTGTCAGCGTCGGAGTGGTCATCTGCGCTCCCCGTTCCTCGGTCGTGTGCCACGCCCGGTGGCGCGGCCG
>NZ_QGKS01000263.1 GCF_003172935.1 Micromonospora sicca
TGTCCCGGCAGCCGGCCCCGGCGTCGCCGAGCCGGACGGTGGGCACCCGGTAGGGGCCCCACTGTCCAAAGGGGACGGTTGGGGCGAAGAGGCTGACCACCGGGGTGCCGACGGCCGCCGCCAGGTGCGCCGGGCCGGTGTTGCCGACCACCAGGCAGCGGGCCCCGGTGAGGATCCGGGCGAGCCCGGCCAGGTCGGTCGCGCCGCCGAGGTCGATGCCGCCGCGGGCCGCGACCCGGGCGGTGAGCTCCCGCTCGTCGGGTCCACCGGTGACGACCACCCGGTGCCCGTCGGCAACGAGGGCGGCGATGATGTCGCTGCAGCGGTCGGCCGGGCAGGCCCGGGCCGGCACGGACGAGCCGGGATGGACCACGACGTAGTCGCGCGACGCCGGTTCCGCCGCTGGGTCGGCGGCCGTGAGCGCACCCGCCCGACCGGTACCGGCGGCGGCCGTCGCGACGCCGGAGCCGGCGCTGCCGGTGACCCCGGTCGGCGCGGCGGGAGCGGCCAGGTCGGCGCGCAGCCGCAGGCGCGGCTCGTCGTCGGCGGGCAACGCGAAGCCGGCCGCGGCGGCCAGCGAGAGCGCCCGCTCCGGCTCGGGCACGCCGACCGGCACCCGGTGCCGGACGTCGAGCAGGGAGCCCGGGAAGTCGTCGCTGATCGCGGTGATCCGGGGCACGCCGGCCAGCCGCAGCAGCAGCGCCAGCGGGAGCGGCGACTGGTGGAAGGAGGTGAAGACGACGGCCTCGTCCGCGCCGACCTCGGCGAGCCGGGCGGTGAGCCGGCGGATGTCGTCGGGGTCCACCGGGTCGGGAAGGCCGTCGATCCAGGGCAACCGCCACTCGATCAGCTCGTCGACGCCGGGCAGCAGCTCGGCGGCGGCGCGGCCGCGCGGTCCGCAGAGCAGCACGACGCGCTCCGCCCCGGCGGCCACGGCGCGGATCCCCGGGCCGGTGACCAGCACGTCCCCGGCCGAGTCGCCGCGCACCACCAGCACGGTGCCGGCCCGCCCCGCGCGCGCGACGGCGGGCTGGACGGCGTGCTGCCGGCGCAGGATCTCGTCCACCGCCGCCGGCAGGTCCCGGGCCACGGCCGGCGCGGCGGCGACCTCCTCGGGGCGGGTGACCGGGGTCGGCACCAGGATGCCGGTGGCGCCGGCGGCGAGCGCGGCGGCCATGTCCCGGCCGATGTCGCCAACCATGACGCAGCGGGCGGGCGTGGTGCCGAGCGCCGTGGCGGCGGCGTGCACCAGACCGGGAGCCGGCTTGCGGCAGGCGCAGCCGTCCGTGTCGTCGTGCGGGCAGATCCGCCAGTCGTCGAAGGGGCCGAGCAGCTCCTCGACCCGGGCGTGCACCGCCCGCATGTCGGCCTCGGTGAAGTAGCCCCGCGCCAGGCCGGACTGGTTGGTCACCACGGCCAGCCGGAGACCGGCCGCCCGCAGGCGGTCCAGCGCCGCTCGCGCGCCCGGCAGCGGGCGGACCTTCTCCGGGTCGCCGTTGTAGGGCACGTCCTCGATCAGCGTGCCGTCCCGGTCGAGGAGCACCGCGTCGAAAAGGGCAGGACGAGCCATGGCCGACCAGTTGCCCCGGGCAAGTGAAGTAAACATCATTCTCTCGCTCCCGGCCGCGCAACCCCCAGGACCGATCCGGCGGGCACCGACCGGCTGCGCCACCAGCCGCGTACCCAGTGGACGACGGCGAGCGGGGGGATCAGCGCGCTGGTCACCAGCATGGTGGCGACCTCGTCGGCGGTGCGCGGTCCGGGCGCGATCCGGTCCCGGGCGAACTCGGCGGTGCCCGCCGCCCAGCCGAGCGCGGCGACGCCGGCGGTGACCCCGAGCACCCGCCGGGCCGATGCCCGGCGCGGTCGGGTGCGCAGCGCGGCGGCGCCCAGCGCCAGCGCGCCCGCCGCGGTGACCGCCACGTGCCGGGGCCGCCGGCCCGGCGGAAGCTCCAGATCGGAGCGCCAGTTCGGACCGTACAACCGGCGCAGCAGCGCGTCGTCGGCGTTGCCCCGTTGGGTGCGCAGGCTGACCCAGCGGCTCTCGGGGCGTACCGGATGGGCCACCCGGCGGTGGCCGCGGACCAGCTGCCAACCGGCGAGCCGGACCCGGTGGGCCAGCTCGGCGTCCTCCCGGTAAGCCCGCGGGAAGCGCTCGTCGAACCCCCCGACGGCGGCCAGCGCCGTCCGCCGGTAGGCCATGTCCGCGGTGATCCAGTGCCCCTCGGCCAGGCCGGCGGTGCCGCGCTCCCAATCGGTGGGGCGCCGGCCGGTGGGCAGCGGCACCGCCACGACGCCCTGCACGCCGCCGACGGCGTTCCCCACCGCAAGGTCGTCGCGCAGCCGCCGGCACCAGTCCGGCGCCGGCACCACGTCGTCGTCCAGGAACACCACCCACGCCCCCCGGGCCGCCCGCCAGCCCAGGTCGCGGGCCGCCGCCGGGCCCGCGCCGCGCCCGCTCAGCACCTTCGCGTACGCGGACAGCGCCCCCGGCACCGCCAGCTCCCCGGTGTCGTCGCGCCGGTCGTCGACCAGCAGCAGCTCCACCTCGGGCAGTTCGCCGAGCTGGCCGGCGAGGGCGTCCAGCAGCGCCGCCAGGCTCGGCCGGCCGAGTGTCGGCACCACGATGCTGATCACCGGTCACCGGCCAGGGACCGGCGGTGCACCGCGAACGGACCGAGGGCGAGCAGGTCCACCGGCGCCGAGCCGACCAGCTCCATCGCCTCGCGGGGGGTGTCCACCATCGGCCGGCCGGCCGTGTTCAGCGAGGTGTTCACCACCACCGGCAGGCCGGTGAGCCGCTCGAACTCGGCCAGCATCTCGGCCACCAGCGGCTCGGTGTCGGCGTGCACGGTCTGCACCCGGGCGGTGCCGTCGACGTGGGTGACCGCCGGGATGCGGTCCCGCCACTCCGGCTTCACCCGGTGCACGAAGAGCATGTACGGGCTGGGGAAGACCCCCTCGAAGATCTCCGCGAAGCGTTCCGCGCGGACCATCGGGGCGATCGGGCGGAACTGCTCCCGGCCCTTGACGTCGTTCATCCGGGCGGTGGTCGCCGGGTCGCCCGGGTGGGCGAGCAGCGACCGGTGGCCCAGCGCGCGCGGGCCGTACTCGCTGCGGCCCTGGTACCAGGCGACGATGCCGTTGGTGGCGAGCACCCGGGCCGCCTCGGCGGCGATCGACGCCGGCCGGGTGTACGGCAGCGCGGCGCGGCGCAGCTCCGCCTCCAGCTCCTCGTCCGACCAGCCCCGGCCCAGGTCGACCCCGGCCAGCGGGGTGGACCGGTCGCCGAGCGTGCCGGCCACGTGCAGGGCCGCGCCGAGCGCCGTCCCCGAGTCGCCGGCCGCCGGCTGCACCCAGACCTCGCGGTACGGCCCCTCGGCCGCGAGCCGGGCGTTCGCCACGCAGTTCAGCGCCACCCCGCCGGCCATGGCCAGGGTCGACGCGCCGCCGGCGGCGTCGTACAGCCAGCGGGACAGGTCGAGAACGACCTCCTCCAACCGGGCCTGCACGCTGGCGGCGAGATCGGCATGCTCCTCGGTCATCTCGCCGTCGGCGGTGCGCGCCTTGGCCATGCTCGCCCAGTCGATCCGCTCGACCCGGAAGCCACCGTCGTCGGTGGCCCGCACCAGCTCGCGCAGCAGGCCCAGGTGCTTCGGCCGGCCGTACGACGCCAGCGCCATCACCTTGTACTCGTCGCTGGAGTGCAGGAAGCCCAGGTGCCGGGTCAGGTCCTCGTAGAGCAGGCCGAGCGAGTGCGGCAGCTGCTGGGAGTACAGGGCGGACAACCGTCCGTCGCGGTAGACGCCGGCCAGGTGGCTGGCCACCTCGCCGCGCCCGTCCAGCACCAGCACCGCGGTGTCGTCGCCGGCCCGAGGTGCGGCCAGCCCGGCGGAGGCGGCGTGCGCCACGTGGTGCGGCACGAACCGCACCTTCTCCGGGTCGAGCCCGGGCAGGGCGGCGGCGAGGAACTGCGGGGCCCGCTTGGCGTAGTCGACCCGCAGCCAGTCCCACGGGTCGCTCAGGCCGAGGTCGGCCGCGTCCCGACAGAGGCCGGGGTCGAACGAGTAGGCGACCGCGTCGAGGCTGTCGACGTCGATCCCCGCGCTGGCCAGGCACCAGGCGGCGGACAATTCGGGCAGCTCCCAGGCGGAGAACGGCACGGGACGCTTGCCGTGCTTGCGCCGGCTGAACCTCTCCTCTTCGGCGGCGGCCACCACCGTCCCGTCGACCAGCAGGGCGGCCGCCGGGTCGTGGAAGATGGCGTTGATCCCAAGGACGCGCATGAGCAGTCCCTACCCTGGCCTTCACGCCCTAACCTGTAGATCATCGACTTCTTCCCGGGAGCCGATCGTCGGCTGTGGAGATTCGCCGGTGGCGCTTGATGGGCCGGATCTAGGCCTGACGGCCCGGTCCGGCGGCGCCCGTCGCGCCGCCGAACCGGGGAGGGATCAACTACGGAGCATGCACGGGCCGAATACCTCGTACGCGATCCGCTCGACCGGTACGCCCCGGCGCAGCAGCCCACCCCGGACCGCGTTCATGAACGGCAGCGGCCCGCACAGGTGCACGTGCGCGTCGGGAGAGAGCGGGATCAGTTCGGGGTCGACCAGACCGGTGGCGATCTCGGCGGTGAGCCCGGCCAGCTCCGCGTCGGTGGCGTCCTCGTACCAGAGGCTCATCCGCAGGTTGGGCAGTTGGTCGCGGAGCCGGGGGAGTTCGTCGCGCAGGGCGTGCGCGGCGCCGGCACGGTCGGCGTGCACCAGCACCACCGGACGCTCGGGTTCGGTGACCGCCAGATGCTCCAGCGCCGACATCGCCGGGGTGAGCCCGATACCGGCGCTGACCAGCAGCAGCGGGCCGTCGCCGGCCACCGCGCTCACCTCTCCGAAGGGCGGGCTGAGCCGCAGCGTGTCACCGACCGCCACCCGCTCGTGCAGGAAGCTGGAGACCATCCCGTCGGGTGCGCCGCCGGTGCCGCGGACCCGCTTGACGGTGATCCGCCAGTGGTCGGCGCCGGGGCGGCCGGAGAGGCTGTACTGCCGAATCTGCTGGCCGCGCCCGCCGTCCAGGTCGACGGCGACCGAGGTGTACTGGCCGGGGATGAAGCCGGGCACCGCGCCACGGTCGGCCGGGACGAGGGCGAAGGAGACGACGTCCGGGGTCTCCCGGACCTTGTCGGTCACCCACCAGTCCCGCCACACCGAGCCGTTCCTCGGCACCCCTGCCGCGGTGTAGAGACGCGCCTCCCGCGCGATCAGCTCGCAGGCCAGCAGCCAGTACACCTCGTCCCAGGCGGCGGCGACCTGCGGCGTGACCGCCTCGCCGAGCACCTCGCCGACGGCGGCGAGCAGGTGGCGGCCGACGATCGGGTACTGGGTCGCGGTGATGCCGAGCGAGGCGTGCTTGTGCGCGATCCGGTCCAGGATCGGACCCCACGGCGCCGCGCTGCCGACGGTCAGGTGCTCAGCGTAGGCGACCACGGCGGCGGCGAGCGCCGCCTTCTGCTGCCCGGTGGCCTGGTTGCTGCGGCTGAAGATGTCCAGCAGCTCCGGGTGCGCGGCGAACATCCGCTGGTAGAACCGGCCGGTGATCGCCTCGCCGTGCGCCTGCACGGCGGGCAGGGTCGCCGTCACCACTGCTGCTGAGGATTCCGAGAGCACGGGTACTCCTTCGGGGATCGGTTCGGACGATCTCCACTGAACAGGACTCTGAAATTCCTCTTCAGGGTCGAAGGCCCCGGGTCCCGGGTCGCCTGGATCACACCCGCGACCGGCTCATCGGCCCGTGTCGCGCCCCGTTCGTGCTGGCTAGGGTCGGTACGTGAAGCTCAACCGGTCCACCGACATGGCCCTGCGGATCGCCATGCTCACCGCCGCGTCCCCCGCGCGGACCACGGTGGACGAGCTGGCCACCCAGCTCGCGCTGCCCCGCAGCCACGTCGCCAAGGTCGTCCAGCGGCTCCAGCGGATCGGCGTCCTGGTGACCACCCGGGGACGCTTCGGCGGGGTGGCGTTCGCCGAGCGTGCCGGCGAGCTGACCGTCGGCCACGTCGTCCGGGCCTTCGAGGGCGACGACGAGGTGGTCGCCTGCGACCAGCCGGCCTGCCCGCTGGTCGCCGGCTGCCGGCTGCGCGGTGAGCTGCGCCGCGCCCAGGCCGCCTTCCTCGCCGTCCTCGACGGCATACGCCTCGGCGACCTCGTCGACGGCCCCGCCGGCCCGCTGCTGCTCACCCTCGGCGCGCCGGGGCTCCGCGGCTGAGCCCTTCCGGCATAGGCTCCGGGGTGACTGGTCCCCGGGGAGGTTCAATGTCCGTCTCGCATCCGGTGTTTGCGCGGGTCTTCGCGCGGGCCAGCGTGGCCATGGACCGGGCGGGCGCCGCCGAGCACCGGCACCGGCTGGTCGCCGGGCTGACCGGCCGGGTGGTCGAGGTGGGCGCCGGCAACGGCCGGATGTTCCCGCACTACCCGCCGACGGTGACCGAGGTGCTGGCCGTCGAACCGGAACCCCGACTGCGGGCCGCTGCCCACGCCGCGGCGGCCGCCGCCCCGGTACCGGTCACCGTGCTGGCCGGACTGGCCGAGGCGCTGCCGGCCGCCGACGCCGCCGCCGACGCGGTGGTGCTGTCGCTGGTGCTCTGTCCGGTGCCCGACCAGGCGGTCGCCCTGCGGGAGGCCCGCCGGGTGCTGCGCCCGGGCGGGCAGCTGCGCTTCTACGAGCACGTGGTGGCGCAGACCCCGGGGCTGCGCCGGGCGCAGCGCTGGGCCGACGTCACCATTTGGCCCGCCCTCTGCGGCGGCTGCCACACCGGCCGGGACACCGTCGGCGCGATCGCCGCCGCCGGCTTCACCGTCGTCGAGCTGGACCGGTTCCGCTTCCCGCCGACCGGCATCCCGATGCCGGCCTCGCCGCACGTGCTCGGCACGGCGGTGCGACCGTGACCAGGGCGCGAACGTGACCCCCCGCTTCGCCTCCGCGTAGAGCCGCTCGAACCAGCCGGTCGGATCCCGGCGGCGACCGACCGGGAAGACAAACGCCTGGTCGGATCGTTGTCGTCCACTGACGCCCCGTCGCCCGGCCGCCGTCCCGGGGCCCTCGCCCGAAGTCGGGCACGGCACGCGCCGCGACGTAACCCCGCGGCTCACCCGCCCGGGTGCCACGGCTCTGTCGGAGCGCCGGGCTAGGCTCGCTCCGGCGCGCCGCGCGTGGCGATCGAGCCGGTGAGCGGCACCACACCGCCGAGACCTGGGAGTACGACCAGTTGACCGCACAGCCTGAGACCCTGTACGGGGCCGACGACCTGACGCACCTGGAGGGCCTGGACGCCGTCCGCAAGCGCCCCGGCATGTACATCGGCTCCACCGACAGCCGTGGCGTGGGTCACCTCGTCAACGAGATCCTCGACAACTCCACCGACGAGGGTGTCGCGGGTCACGCCACCAAGGTCGAGGTGATCCTGCACGCCGACGGCTCGGTGCAGGTCGACGACGACGGCCGGGGCATCCCCACCGACGTGCACGCCAAGTCCGGCATCTCCGGCGTCGAGCTGGTGCTCACCCGACTGCACGCCGGCGGCAAGTTCGGCGGCTCGGGCTACAAGACCTCCGGCGGCCTGCACGGCGTGGGCGCTTCCGCGGTCAACGCCCTCTCGCGGCGGTTCGACGTCACCGTCCGGCGCGACGGCAAGGTCCACGCGATGTCGTTCCGGCACGGCGTACCGGGGATCTTCGACGGGCCCGGTCCGGACGCGCCCTTCACCCCCGGTCCGGGCCTGCAGATCGTCGGCGCGATGAAGCGCGGACAGCGCACCGGCACCTCGATCCGGTGGTGGCACGACACCCGCTACTTCGAGACGGGCGCCCGGCTGGACACCGAGGCGGTCCGGCTCAAGCTGCGCAACACCGCGTTCCTCGTCCCCGGCGTGGCCTACCTGCTGCGCGACGAGACGGGCGAGGAGCCCACCGAGGAGAGCTTCCACTTCCCCAACGGCCTGACCGACATGGTGGAGTTCCTCGCCCCGGCCGGCGACCGGCCGGTCTCCGGCACGCTGCTGGTCACCGGCGAGGGGACGTACCGGGAGAACGCCGCCGACGCCAACGGCGTGATGCAGTCCAACGTGCAGCGCAGGGCCGAGATCGAGGTGGCGCTGCGCTGGGGCACCGGCTACGAGCGCACCGTCGAGTGCTTCACCAACACCATCCGCAACGCGCACGGCGGCACCCACCGCAAGGGCTTCGAGCGGGCCCTGGTGCGCACCCTGGCCGACGCCGCGCGCAACACCCGCGGCCTGCTCAAGCCGAAGGAGGACGCGCCCACCCTGGACGACGTCCTGGAGGGCATGACCGCGGTGGTGCACGTGCGGATCCCGGAGCCGCAGTTCACCTCGCAGACCAAGGACGAGCTCTCCACCGCCGGCATCACCAAGGTGATCCAGGGCCTGGTCGAGCAGCACCTCAAGGCCTGGCTGGAGGACCGGCGCACCAAGGCCGAGGCGCGGACGGTGCTCCAGAAGATCGTCGACGCGGCGCGGGTCCGGCTGACCCAGAAGCAGCAGAAGGACGCGGCCCGGCGCAAGACCGCCCTGGAGGGCGCGTCGATGCCGGCCAAGCTGGTCGACTGTCGGGCCACCGGGGTGGACCGCAGCGAGCTGTTCATCGTGGAGGGGGACAGCGCGCTCGGGTGCTTCACCGGCGACACGATGGTCTCGTTGGCATCGGGTCAGAGCCGATCCTTCGCCGATTTGGCTGCGGACTGGCAGCACGGCATCAGCCACTTCGGCTACAGCACCAACAAGGCTGGCCGGGTGGTCATCGCTCCGCTTCTGGAGCCGCGGCTCACCAAGCGCGATGCCCCGTTGGTGCGTGTCACGCTCGACAACGGCGAGTCGGTGCGGTGCACCCCCGATCATCTGTTCCGGCTGCGCGACGGCTCCTACCGGCGGGCTGACGCACTTGTGCCCGGTGATTCCCTTATGCCCCTGTATCGCAGTCTGTCGAACAAGGCGGAGGGGCACAAACTGCAGGGGTATGAGCGGGTCTGGATGAACGACCGCGAGGAGTGGGTCTACACCCATTACCTGGCGGACGCGTGGAATCTGCGCCACGGCAGGGACAGCGTTACAAACGGCAACGTCCGTCATCACGTCGACATCAACAAGCGAAACAATGACCCGCGCAATCTGCGCCGGATGACCTGGGCCGACCACTCCGCCCTGCACGCCGCGATGATGGGCGAACATGTCCACGCCGGTTGGCGGGAGTGGTTCGACAATGGGGGCCGAGAGTTCCGCTCGGCCATGCTGACAGCGCAGTGGCGGGATCCTGCCTTCCGTGAGGCCTGCCTCGCGCGGCTGTTCGCGCTCAATGAGTCGCCCGCGTTCCGCGCAAAGATCGAAAAGGGCTTCCAGGACTGGTACAACGCGCTAGGTGCCGACGAGCAGCGTGCCTATGCCGAGCGGATGCGTGAGCGGCAGGCGACATACTGGTCGCAGCCGGAGCATCGACAGGCAGCAGCCGAGCGGGTGCGGGAATACTTCACCGATCCCGCTCGTCGAGAGGAGTGGCGTGAGCGCTCTTTGAAGCAGTGGCGTGACGACGCATTATGTGCTTGGCGGTCACGAAAGACCGTGGAACAGTTCGCGAACCCCGCCGAGCGGGAACGCCAGCGCGGCGCCGTACTGGCCTGGCACCGGGACAACCCCGAATTCGGTGAGCAGCACTCGTCCCGGATGAGGCGGCGGATGACTGACCCGAGCACGGGCCACCTCGCCAAGGCGCAGGCCGGCAGGGCTCGATACGTCGCAACGGTGCCGCGCCAGGAACGCGTTGGCCGGCAACTCGAAGGTCGGCGTCTGGCTGCGCTGCGTCGTCTCGCGCCGCTGCTGTCGCAAGCCGACGAGGAGTTGGCGACCGCCTACGAAGCCGAGCGGTTGCGGACCGCCCGCACCGGCCTCCGTTTCGATCGGCTCCTGAGCCTCTACGGGGGCGACTACGGGCGACTGCGAGAGGCGGCCTCCCTTGTCAACCACCGCGTGGTATCCGTAAAGGCTCTGGACGAGACGGCGGACGTCTACGACCTGACCGTCGATGGCTACCACAACTTCGCGCTCGAAGCGGGTGTGTTCGTCCACAACAGCGCCCGGGTGGCACGAACCGCTGAGTACCAGGCGCTGCTGCCGATCCGCGGCAAGATCCTCAACGTGCAGAAGGCGAACCTCCAGCAGGTGCTGGACAATGCCGAGTGCGCGGCGATCGTGCAGGTGCTCGGCGCCGGGTCGGGGCGGACTTTCGACCTCTCCGCGCTGCGGTACGGCCGGGTCCTGATCATGGCCGACGCGGACGTCGACGGCGCGCACATCCGGACCCTGCTGATCACGCTCTTCGCCCGCTACATGCGTCCGCTGATCGAGGCCGGCCGGCTCTTCGCCGCGATGCCGCCGCTACACAAGATCACTACCAAGGGACGCAACCCGCAGACCGTCTACACGTACACCCAGGCGGAGATGGAGGCGACGGTCCGCAAGCTGGAGAAGGCCGGCAAGCAGATCGTCACGCCGATTCCGCGCTTCAAGGGTCTCGGCGAGATGGATGCCGACGAGCTTTGGGAGACCACGATGAACCCGGCCACCCGGGCGGTCCGCCGGATCACCCTCGACGACGTCGAGGCGGCTGAGCGGATCCTGGAACTGCTGATGGGGGAGAAGGTCGAACCGCGCCGCAACTGGCTGATCGACTCGGCCGACCGGGTCGACCGCCAGGCGATCGACGCATGACGACCGGGTTCGTTCGGAAGGAAAGCTGAGTCATGGCACGCCGCAAGGAAGACCGCACCAAGGCGGACCTGTCCGCCTTCGACCAGGCCGGCGCGCGGGTCTTCGACAACCCGCTGGTCACCGAGGTCTCCGACTCCTACCTGGAGTACGCCTTCTCGGTCATCCACTCCCGCGCCCTGCCCGACGCCCGCGACGGTCTCAAGCCGGTGCACCGGCGCATCCTTTACGCGATGAATGAGGCGGGGTTCCGCCCCGATCGGGCGCATGTAAAGTCCGCCCGCGTGGTCGGCGACGTGATGGGCCGCTACCACCCGCATGGTGACTCCGCGATCTACGACGCGATGGTCCGCATGGCCCAGGACTTCTCGCTCAACGTGCCACTCATCGATGGGCATGGAAATTTTGGAAGCCAGGACGATGGACCGGCCGCCGCGCGCTACACCGAGGCGCGGATGTCCCGGGAGGCGATGCTGCTCGTCGGCGAGCTGGGCGAGGACACCGTTGACGTCGAGCCGAACTACGACGGCTCGCTGACCCAGCCGACCGTGCTGCCGGCCGCCTTCCCCAACCTGCTGGTCAACGGCGCGTCCGGGATCGCGGTCGGGATGGCGACCAACATGATCCCGCACAACCTCGGCGAGGTCGTCTCCGCCGCCCGCTGGCTGATCAACCACCCGGACGCCGACCTGGACAAGCTCATGGAGTTCGTCCCCGGCCCCGACCTGCCCACCGGCGGGCTGCTGCTCGGCCTCGACGAGGTGCGCCGGGCGTACGAGACCGGGCGCGGCGTGGTCCGGATGCGCGGGCGGGTGGAGATCGGTCCGCTCGAGGGCAGCCGCGGCCGGCAGGCCATCACGGTGACCGAGCTGCCGTACGGAGTCGGCGCGGAGAAGGTCATCGCCGCGATCACCAACGAGGTCAACAAGACCAAGCGGCTCACCGGCATCGCCGACGTCAAGGACCTGACCGACCGGGAGAACGGCACCCGGCTGGTCATCGAGTGCAAGGTGGGCGTCAACCCGCAGGCGCTGCTGGCCGACCTGTACCGGCTCACCCCGCTGGAGCAGTCCTTCGGCGTCAACAACCTGGTCCTGGTCGACGGCCAGCCGCAGACCCTGGGGCTCAAGGCGCTGCTGGAGGTCTTCCTCGCCCACCGGTACGACGTGGTGACCCGGCGCAGCTCCTACCGCCGCCGGAAGCGCGAGGAGCGGCTGCACCTGGTCGACGGCCTGCTGATCGCCCTGCTCGACATCGACAAGGTGGTCAAGCTGATCCGGGGCAGCGACGACGCCCAGGCCGCCAAGGACGGCCTGATGCGTCAGTTCAAGCTCTCCGACATCCAGGCCACCTACATCCTGGACACTCCGCTGCGCCGGCTGACGAAGTTCGACCGGATCGAGCTGGAGGCCGAGCAGGAGAAGCTCCGCAAGGAGATCGCCGAGCTGTCGACCATCCTCGACGACCCCAAGGTGCTCCGGAAGCTGGTCTCCGACGAGTTGGCCGCCGTGGTCAAGCAGTTCGGCGCCCCGCGCCGGACCACGCTGGTCGACGGCGACCTCAAGGAGGTCCTGGCCGCCTCCGCGCCGGCCGGGCCGCTGGAGGTCGCCGACGACCCGTGCCAGGTGATCCTCTCCGCGACCGGGCTGGTCGCCCGGACCGCGGCCGAGTCGGAGGAGGCCGCCGAGGGGCGGCGGCGCAGCGGCCGGGTCAAGCACGACGCCGTACGCGCGGTGGTCCACTCCACGGCGCGGGGCCGGGTGCTCCTGGTGACCAGCGCCGGCCGGGCGTTCAAGATCGATGTGCTGCCGCTGCCGGTGCTGCCCGAGCAGTCCGGCACGGTGTCGCTGCGCGGCGGGATGTCGGCGGCCGAGCTGGTGCCGCTGGAGCCGGGCGAGAGGGTCGTCGGCCTGGCGCCGCTCGGGCCGTCCGCCGAGGGCTCGCCGGGCCTGGCCCTGGGCACCCGACACGGCGTGGTCAAGGTCTGCGCGCCGGAGTGGCCGGTCCGCTCCGACGAGTTCGAGGTGATCTCCCTGCGCGAGGGGGACGAGGTGGTAGGGGCGACCTGGCTCATCGACGGGGCGGAAACCCTCGCCTTCATCTCGTCCGAGGCGTCCCTGTTGCGCTTCGCCGCCTCCGTGGTCCGGCCGCAGGGCGTCAAGGGCGGCGGCATGGCCGGCATCAACTTGCCGGCCGGGGCTCGGGTGGTCTTCTTCGGCGCGGTCCGCATCGACGACCCGGGGCACGGTGAGCCGATGGTGGTCACCTCGACCGGGGCCACGGTGAAGGTGACGCCGTTCCGGGCGTACCCGGCGAAGGGGCGGGCGACCGGTGGGGTCCGCGCGCAGCGGTTCCTCAAGGGCGAGCCGGACCTGGCCGTGGCCTGGATCGGCCCGCGCCCGGTCGGCGCGACGGCCAGCGGCGACGCGGTCGAGCTGCCCCCGGCGGACCCGCGCCGCGACGGCTCCGGCTTCGCCGTCATGCTCGGCCCGGCGGTCGTCGGCCACCTCGTCGAACGCGACTGACCCACCCGGCGCCAAGGGGTCGGCGGCCACGGCCGCCGACCCCTTGGCGGCTACTCCCGATGCGCCGTGTTGATCATGGAATTGTTGCCCTGCCGCCCGGCGTGTCGTGGCAACAACTTCATGATCGTCGCTCGGTGAGGAGGCGGTCAGAGCTCGGGTTCGGGGCCGCGGCGGGAGTCGGGGGTGGTGCCGCGGAGGTGGGCGATCAGGCGCATGCCGTGATAGATCACCAGGGCGACGGCGGTGCCCAGGGCGATGCCGTTGAAGGAGAGGTCGCCGGCCGTCAGGGTGTAGTTGGCGGCGCCGATGATCAGCGCGACGGCGGCGGTCATCAGGTTGACCGGGTCGTGGAAGTCGACCCGGTTCTCGATCCAGATCCGGGCGCCGAGGATGGCGATCAGGCCGTACAGCGCCGTGGTGGCGCCGCCCAGCACGCCGGCCGGCACGGTGAGGATCAGCGCGCCGAACTTCGGGCTGAGCCCGAGCAGCACCGCCGCCACCCCGGCCACCCAGTACGCCGCCGTCGAGTAGACCCTGGTCGCCGCCATCACGCCGATGTTCTCCGCGTACGTGGTGGTGCCGGAGCCGCCGCCGGAGCCGGCCAGCACGGTGGCGATGCCGTCGCCGAGGAACGCCCGGCCCATGTCCCGGTCCAGGTTGCGGCCGGTCATCGTGGCCACCGCCTTGACGTGCCCGGCGTTCTCCGCGATCAGCACCAGGATCACCGGGATCACCAGCACCACCGCCCGCAGGCTGAAGCTCGGCGCGTGGAACTGGGGCAGCCCCACCCAGGCGGCCTCCTTCAGCGCGGTCACCGCCTTCGGGTCCAACTGGCCGAGGACGGCGGCGAGCGCCCAGCCCACCACCACGCCGAGCAGGATGGACAGCCGGGCCAGGAAGCCCCGGAAGACCACCGTGGCGAGCAGGATCGCCACCAGGGTGGCCACCGCGATCAGCGGCTGGGCCTTCACCCCGCCGTTGCCGCCGCCGTCCCAGGCGACCGGCGCGAGGTTGAGCCCGATCAGCGCCACGATCGCGCCGGTGACCACCGGCGGCATCAGCGCGTCGATCCACCGGGCCCCGGCCAGCTGCACCACGACGCCGACCAGCGCGAGCGCCGCGCCGGCCACCACGATGCCGCCGAGCGCCGGGCCGATGTCGCCACCGGCCTCGGCGGCCAGCACCGGCGCGATGAACGCGAACGACGAGCCCAGGTACGACGGCAGCCGGTTGCCGGTGATCAGCAGGAAGAGCAGCGTGCCGATCCCGGAGAAGAAGAGCGTGGTGGCCGGCGGGAAGCCGGTGATCAGCGGCACCGTGAAGGTGGCGCCGAACATCGCGACCACGTGCTGCACGCCGACCCCGACGGTGCGCGGCCAGGAGAGCCGTTCACCGGGGTGGACCACGTCGCCCGGTCGGATGGCGCGGCCGTCGCCGTGCACGCTCCACGGGGACCAGCGGGAACGTGGTGCGGTGGGGGACTGGGTCATGGGGGCCCTTCGCGTCAGGTGACGGGGGCGTGATCGACCCTGAGAGTTGTTTCTAGCACGACCTCGGCCGGGGACGAGGACCGCCTGGCAGGTCTACAATCGGGCCGTCTGTCACCGTCGATGGCCCGGGTGCGCCGCGAAGCACTCCCCTCCATGACCCACCTCTCCTCCGGCGGAGTCGCCGGACCGGCGTGAGCCCCGCCATCCGGGTGCGCCCGCGCCGCGAGTTGCGCGCCGCCCGTCGTACCCGCCAGCACGGCTGTTGGGGTCATCTGATCGCCGCGCCGCTCTGGCCGCTGCACGGAGCCAACCTGGGCACCCTGCTGCGCACCTGTGACGCCGTCGGCGCCTGTCTTGCGGTGCCGCCGTTCCGCTGGGTCGACGAGGCCCTCGCCCGGGGCAACACGCTGCGGAGGCCCAGCTGCGTGCACCGGGTCGGCAGCCCGTCCCGCTGGCTCGCCGCCGAGCGGGCCGCCGGGGCCCGGATCGTCGGGGTGGAGCTGGCCGACGAGGCGATTCGCCTCGGTGACCTGCCGGCCGCGCGGGGCCGCACCGTTGTGCTGCTCGGCCACGAGGCGAACGGCCTTCCGCCGGAGGCCCTCGACGCCCTGGACGTGGCGGTGGAGATCCCGATGGTCGGCCACGGCCACAGCCTCAACGTCGCGGTAGCCGGCTCCCTCGTCCTCTACAAACTCGCCGGCCTCCTCTGACCAGCCCTCATCCTCCGCGATCTTGCACTTGCTGCCCCGGCATTCCGGACGTATCACGCGAAGCGCGGGCGCAAAGTGCAAGATCGCGGGAGGCGGGGAGGTCTCGGTGGGTCAGGAGACGCCGGTGGGGCGGAACTGGACGCTGACCCGGGGGCCGACCGGGCGGGTGGTCTTGGGGATGGCGTGTTCCCAGGTGCGCTGGCAGGAGCCGCCCATCACGACCAGGTCGCCGTGGCCGAGCGGGAAGCGGAGGCTGGCCCCGCCGCCGCGGGGGCGCAGCAGCAGCGGGCGCGGCGAGCCGAACGAGACGATGGCGACCATGGTGTCGGTGTGCGCGGAGCGGCCCGTCGTGTCGCCGTGCCAGGCGACGCTGTCCCGTCCGCTGCGGTAGAGGCACATCCCGGCGGTGACGAAGGGCTCGCCCAGCTCGGGTGCGTAGTGCCGGGTCAGCGCCTCCCGGGCCTCGGTCAGCACGGCGTGCGGCAGCGGCCGGCCGGCCGCGTACCAGCAGAGCAGGCGGGGGACGTCGACCTCGGCGTCGTACATGGTGCGGCGCTCCGCGCGCCACGGCACCTCGTGCAGCAGGGTGTCGAGCACCACGTCGGAGCCGCGCACCCAGCCGGGCAGGTGGTCGACCCAGGCGCCCCGGCTCAGTTGGTGCCGGCGCAGGGCGGCGAGCGGGCCCAGGCTGGGGCCCTGCTCGGTGAAGTCCAGCATCGAGGGCTGGTACGCGACGTCGGACACGCCGCCGATCCTACCAACCGATCGAACAGGCGTACGAGGATCAGCGGGGCAGCATCCCGGCGGACGTGCCCGCCGACCGCCTTGCGCAACCGCTCGCGCAGCTGCTGGGCGCGGTGGGTCTCGATGGTGTCCCGCAGCGCCCGGTTCTGGTCCCGCAGCCACCGGATCCGGGCCAGCAGGTCCTCCGGCGTACGGCGCCGATCCAGCTCCGCTCGAAGTGCAGGAGCAGAAATCCCATGCCATCGCCACGCCGGTCCGGATCCCGCGTGCCGACCGCCACGTCGGCCCGGAGGCGGGTGGGGGTACCAACCGGTAGGGTGCCCGGCGGCGGCGTTGACCCTGGGGCGCCGTCCTGGGCGGTCCCGATGCTCCGCCCGCCGACGACCCCGCCCGAGGAGGAGACGCGCGTGCTGGTGACCCCGGTGACGGTCGGGTTTCCGGCATGACCGCCGCCCCGACCACCGGTGCCGCCCGGGCCTCGGCGGTCGCCGGCCGCCTGCCGTCGCTGACCGGGCTGCGCTGGGTCGCCGCCCTGCTGGTCTTCGGCTTCCACGTCGCCACCATGCGGATCGTGGCCGAGCCGGACTACCAGGCGGTCGTCGACTGGCTGTTCACCCTCGGCCTCTCCGGCGTGGAGTTCTTCTTCATCCTCAGTGGATTCGTGCTGGTCTGGTCGTACCGGGACGGCGAGCGCCGGCGGACCTTCCTGCGCCGGCGGCTCGCCAAGATCTACCCGAACCACCTGCTGATGTGGGTGGTGGTGCTCCTCGTCGGGCTCTGGTTCGCCGACCCGGTCAACGGCTGGGCGGCGCTGGGCAACCTGGCCCTGGTGCAGGCCTGGAATCCCACCCCCGGCTACTTCTACAGCGTCAACACGGTCAGCTGGTCGCTCTCCTGCGAGCTGTTCTTCTACCTCTGCCTGCCGTTCGTGCTGCCGGTGCTGCGCCGGCTGCGTCCCGCCGCCCTGTGGGCGGTGGTGGTCGCCGCGCCGCTGCTGATCGTCGCGCTCTGGCCGGGCCAGCGCCTGGTGCCCGAGGAGAGCCGGTGGTGGTTCACCCAGGTCTTCCCGCTGCTGCGGTCCCTGGAGTTCTGGATGGGCGTGGCCGCGGCCGAGCTGATGCGCCGGGGGCGCTGGCGGGGGCCGGGCCTGACCCCCGCCAGCCTGCTCTTCGTGGCGACCTGGGCGGTCGCCGCGCAGTGGATCCGGGCGGAACTCTGGGCGGGCCTGCTGGCGGTGGCGTACCTGCTGGTCATCACCGCCGCCGCCGACGCGGACGTGCGCGGCCGGCGCACCCCGTGGCGGTCCCGGCCGATGGTCTGGCTCGGTGAGGTCTCCTTCGCCTTCTACCTGGTGCACGTCTTCGTGATGGTCACCGTGCTCCGACTGACCGGTCACTACGGGGTCGGGCTGCCGGGCTGGTGGGGCCCGCTCGCCGTGCTCGGCTTCCTGGTGGTCAACCTGGTGCTCGCCGGGGCCCTGCACCGGTACGTCGAGATGCCGATGATGCGCCGGCTGGGACCGCCCCGCCGGGCCCGCGCGCGGAGCGCCCCGGCCGCCGTCACGCCGGCCCAGGTCGGACCCGCCACCGCCCGCGACGGGCAGGTCAGGCCGATCGAGTACGCCGGGCGGCGCGACCCGGCCTGAGGCGGGCCCCCGCTCCGCCCGATCGCTGTCGGTCCATGCTGGTCAGTGCGGCGATCTGACTCGTGGCGACACGCCCGGCGGCGATGCGGCACCACGCCGTCGGCGGTAGCGTGGTTCCGTGCTTCCGGTCGCGCTCACCTGTCCCCTGTGGTGGGTGGCGCGCTGGACGGCCCGCATGCTGGCCAGTCTCGCCGTCGCCGTCGCGGTCGCCTGCTCGCTCGGCGCCGCCACCCTGCCCGTCGGCGCGGCCGCCGCCGCCCAGGCGGCCCCGGTCACCGAGCTGGCCTCCGCGGTCCCGGCACCCTCCTGGTCCACGACCCGGCCGGCCCTCCAGCTCGGCGCCCGCGCCGTTCCCGAGCCCGGCGACCGGCCCGAGGACGCGGGCCGCGCCCCGAGCGGCGCAACCGCCTTCGACGCGGGCCTGGTGTTGCCCGGAGGGACCACCGCGGACCGGGGGCGGGTCGCACGGGCGTCCACCGGCGCGGCTGCCGGCGACGTCGTGGCCGGGACCGGCCAGCAGGCCCTGCCGGTGGGCAGCGGCTCCCCGCTGGCGGCTTGGCGGACCGTGGTCGCCGCGGTCTCGAAGGAGCGCGTCCCGCGCGGAACCGCCCCGGCGGCCCTCGGCTCGCGGGCCCCGCCGACCCGCTGACCGCCCGCGGGCCACGCCCGCAGCCGTTCTCCACCGAACCTCACCCCCGCACCCCGCCCGACGGCGGCCCGGTGGCGCCCATTCCGGTCGCGCCCCGCCGCGCCGGGGCGTGCGGACCTCCTCCGCCACATCGCTCCCGTGAGGTGCCCACCATGCAGACCGTTCTCTACCAGTTCCTGATCGAGATCCCGCAGGCCGCCGCCATCTGGTCGGCCCTGCTCCTGCTCGCCCTGGCCCTGCTCGCCGCGCTGGTCGCCCGCCCCGAGCGGGAGAGCCCGTCCGACGCCGAGCCGGTCCCCGACCCGGCCGCCGAGGAGGCGGCCCGCCTCGCCGACCTGCGCCGGTACGCCGACGAGGTGGCGGTGGCCGCCGCCGGGGCCGCCCAGACCGCGCGTCGACGGCGGGAGCAGTGGCTGCGCGCCCAGGACGAGGTCGACCGGGCCTGGCAGGCGTACGACGAAGCGGAGACCGCCGCCCGTCGGCTTGCCGGCGCCGCCGTGCTGCCCGCGCCGCGTACCCCGCGGACTCCGGCGGAGTACGCCACCCGGGAGCGGTGGCTGCACCACGCGGCGATGGGGGCGCACTGGCGGGGTGAGCTGTCCGCACGGCGACTCGCCGACGTCCTGGCGCACCGGAACGGGTGGGACCCGCGCCGGCACCCGGCGGAACAGGAGATCGTCCTCGCCCGGGTGGTACGCGACGTGCGGCGGGCCGGCTACCGCACGGCGGCCGAGCGGGAGCAGCGGGCCTGGCGGGACGCGGAACTGGCCGCCGAGGCGGCCCGCGCGCTGGCCGTCGAGGCGTACGCCGCCGCGGCGGCGCTGCGGGCCGGCCCGGCCCCGGTACGCCGGACGGAGTCGACGACCCAGGCCCTCGCCCCGGTGGCGGCCGGCGCCGCCCCGGCCCGTCCGGCACGCTGGCGGCCCGCGCGGGTTGGCTGAATTGTGACCTGAAATTGGTGAGCCTGGTCACGCGAATCGGGAAACGGTCATCCGGGTCAGTCGGGGCTGATCCACCCCGCAATTTCCGGTCGCTCGCCACCCGATGTCCGATTGTGGCCTGACGGTTCCGTCATAACTGCTTGTCCCATTGAGTGACGTCAGTGACGGGCTGTTCCGGTCAGAGTAATGGTGACCGAGGTTTAAGCAGGTGGGGGTGCTTGGCACGGGGGATACCCACCGGTAGTGTCAGCGCGTCCGGTGCGGTTTCCGATCGCAAGAAGCGACGCCGCGCCGACCCGCTCAATCGTGATCTCACGAACCGGGGACCCAGTGCACGTCCGGGGTGAATCCGCGAGCCACGGCCCGCGGTAGGGCGACTTCCCGCCCGAATCCGTCAGCTAACCCGGTAGGCGGTGTCGGAAGGAGTTCCAACATCGTGCAGTTCGATCCCATCCCCCGTCCGTCCCCCCGCCTCCACGGCGCCGCGGTGCCGTCGCTCGCCTGACCGGCGCGCTGACTCCGGCATCCGCCCTGCTGCCCGGTTGACCGGGCGCCCCCTTCCCGCGGTCGCACCGCCCTGATCCCTCGTCACGCGTGAGTTCCTCCGCGCGTCGGATCGGCGTGCGCCGCTCCCGCCTTCCGTGGAGGACCAAGATGAAGCACACCCTGAAGCGGCAGCTGCGGCGCCTCGCCACCGAGCGCCCGTACCAGATCGTGGCTGGCTCCGCCGCCGCGCTCGTGCTGGCCTCCGGCACCGGCGCCCTGCTCGCCGGCACCGGCGACGCGCCCGTCCGCCAGGAGACCACCGCCGCCGTCTCCGAGCTGGCCCCGCGTCTCGGCGACGTGGCCACCCGCAGTCAGGAGCGGATCGCCGCCGTCCCGTCGACCTCGCCCAGCCCCAAGCCGTCGCCGACGGCGACCTCGGCCAAGCCGGACCCGGACCTGACCCGCAAGGCGGCGCCGAAGCCGCCGTCGACCAAGGTCCTCGACTACACCTACGAGGCGCAGACCGCCTACTGGAACTGCGGCCCGGCCGCGGTGCGCAACGCGCTCAGCGCGAGCGGCGTCGAGACCACTCAGGACGCGATGGTCGCCCCCCTGAACGCCGGTGAGAACGGCACCAACTCGGCCGAGGACACCACCCGCGGGCTCAACCAGATGGTCAAGGGCAACCCGTACCGGACCCACATGATCCCCGGCCCGGCCACCCCGGCCCAGATGGACCAGCTCCAGGCCGACGTGGTCAAGGCCATCACCGACGGCCGCGGCGTGGTCGCCAACATCGTCGGCTCCGCCACCGACACCGACGGCGGCTGGCACTCGTTCCCCGGCGGCCACTACATCGCCGTGGTCGGCTACAAGAACGACGGCCGGACCGTCCGGATCGCCGACTCGGCGAACCCGGCGCTGCCGGCGTACTGGATCACCACGATCGACCTGGCGAACTGGATGGCCACCCGCGGCTACTCCGCCTGATCCACTCCGCGTCACCCGTCGGGCACCGGCTCCTGGAGCCGGTGCCCGACGTCGTATGCCCGACCGTACGGGCCGCCGCCGGCTCTCGCGCGTGGTGTCCCACCGGTGGCACACTGCGCCCTATGGGCGACGAGACGGGTACCCGCCAGCTGTTGCTGCTGCACGGCCTGGGCGCCACCGGCGAGGTGTGGCTGCCCTGGGCGCCGCTGCTGGAGCGCCGGTGGGCGGGGCGGTGGCTCGCCCCCGACCTGGCCGGGCACGGTTGGTCGCCGCCGTTGCCGGCGTACACCTTCGCGGCGCTGGCCCGGCGGGTCGTGGATGGCCTGGCGCCGGTCGCCGACCGGCTGGGACCGCGGGACCGGCTCGTGGTGCTCGGGCACTCGCTCGGCGGGGTGGTGGCGTTGGCGCTGGCCGCCCGGCAGCTCGGCCTGGCCATCGAGGCGGTGGTCGGGCTGGGCATCAAGGCGGTCTGGTCGCCCGCCGAGCTGGACAAGGCCCGGGAGCTGGCCGAGCGGCCGGTCACCTGGTTCGCCAGCCGGGACGAGGCGGCCCGCCGTTACCTGCGGGTCTCCGGCCTCGCCGGCCTCTTCGCCCCGGACCACCCGGTGGTCGACGCCGGCCTGCGCCGGGAGGACGGCCGCTGGCGGCTGGCGATGGACCCGGCCGCGTTCGGGGTCGGGGAGCCGCGGCTGGCGGCGCTGCTCGCGGCGACCGACGTGCCGGTGCTGCTGGCTCGCGGCGAGCACGATCCGATGGTGACCGACGCCCAGCTCAAGGAGTTCGGCGTCCCGGTGGCCACCCTGCCCGGCCCGGGGCACAACGCCCACGTCGAGGACCCGGAGGCGGTCCTCGCCCTCCTCGACCCGTACCACTGATGCGCGGGCGGGTTGAGGTGGTTATATCTGATCATGATGCAGCCCATCCGCCGCCTTGCCTATGAGCTCTACGCCCGCCGTCTCCGCGCCCAACTGGCTCATCAGACACTGCCGCGCCACGTTGCCATGGTGACGGACGGAAACCGCCGGTGGGCCCGGCAGATGGGCTTCGACGACCCCGGGCTGGGCCACCGGTACGGCGCGGAGCACATCCACGAGGTACTGGGCTGGTGTGCCGACACGGGCATCCGCCACGTCACGCTCTTCGTCGCCTCCGTGGACAACATGCGCAAACGCGCGTCCGACGAGGTCGAGAACCTGATGCGGATGATCGAGGAGGTCGTCGCGGAGCCACTCCTGCGCCCGGCCAACCCGTGGCGGCTCCACCTGGCCGGCCGCGCGGACGTGCTACCCGACTCGACCCGCCACGCCCTGAAACTCGCCGAGGACGCCACCCGTGAGCGGGGCGCCGACTTCCACCTCACGGTCGCCATCGGCTACGACGGCCGCGAGGAGATCGTCAGTGCGGTTCGTTCGCTGCTGGAGGACGAGGCGAGAGCGGGCGCCGCACTCGACGACGTCGCGCAACGCCTCACCGCCGACGCCATCGCGGCGCGTCTGTACACCGGCGGCCAGCCCGACCCGGATCTGGTCATCCGCACCAGCGGAGAACGTCGCATGTCCGGGTTCCTGCTCTGGCAGGCCGCCTACTCCGAGCTGTACTTCTGCGACGTGTACTGGCCCGGCTTCCGGAAGATCGATTTCCTGCGCGCCCTGCGCTCCTACTCCGCTCGTGGTCGACGATTCGGGGCGTGACCACCCGGACGAGCACCGTCGGACGCCGCGACGGAAGGACTGCTCAGGGCGTGGGGGACAGGGGGGAGCCGTGCTGGGCGACGGCGTCCGCGGCCCGGGGCGCCGGCGGGTTCCAGTCCGGTTCGAGCTGGCGGCGGGCGGCGTCGACGAACGCCTCCGCGTACGAGTCGGCCGGGAAGTCGCCGAGGTAGCGGCTCCGGGTGGCCCAGCGGTCGGCCGCCTTCGGGTCGGTGTCGAGCAGCTCCGCCAGCACCTCGTCCACGTTGGACATGTCCCGGCGCAGCACGTAACCGGAGCCGGCCAGCGGGAACTGTTCGACGAAGTGCTCGCCGTCGACACCCATGTCGGTCACCGCGTACGGCTTGCCGGAGTAGAGGTAGTCCGAGATGACCCCGGAGACGTCCGAGACCAGCGCGTCGGAGCGGTTGACGCACTCGGTCAGGGTCAGCTCGCGGGTGGCCGCGCCCCAGAGGTGCGCCCGTCCCGTCCGGGCCTGGTCGGCGGCGAGCAGCTCGGTCAGCCGGGCGAGCTGCCGGGCCGAGGTCGGGTTCTGCCCGGTGTACGGGTGGGCCCGCAGGATCACCGTGGCGCCGCGGTCGAGCAGCCGGCGGATCACCGTCTCGGCCACGGGCAGGGAGCAGTAGTCGGCGTCGGCGTGGTGCCCGGTCCAGGTCGGGGTGTAGAGCACCGTCGGGGCGGCCAGGCGGCGCGCCGGCTCCCGCCGTACCTCGATCCCCTCCACCTGCGGGCGGCCGACCACGACGAACTTCTCCGCGGGGATCTCCACGCCGGCCCGGGCGTACCGGTCGATCGCGGCCGGCCCGGCCACGAAGATCCGGTCGAAGATCGCCGACACCGGGTTGGCGCTGGGGGCCTTGTCGCTGTCGCCGTGGTGCAGCTGGACATGGGTGAGCTGCGAGAAGCGGATGCAGTGGCTGTTCTTCGCGCCGTGGTTGACGTAGAACGCCGCCCGCAGGCTCGGCACCAGCGCCTCGTCCATCGTCTTGAGGGTCGGGCAGAAGACGACCGGGGCGCTGGTGGCGGCCGCGATGGCCGGCAGGAACTCCGGCTCGCGCAGCAGCACCAGGAACGGCCGGCCGATCCGTTCCAGGTAGGGCAGCCACATGGTGACCTGGTACTCCGACCCGGGCGGCGCGGAGAAGTAGAGCAGGAACTCCGGCTGGTGGCGGCGCAGCGCCCGGCCCACCGGACCGCCGCCGGCCGGCGGCCGGAACCGCCGCCGGGCGAGGTCGAGGCCGACCGCCGCGCAGCCGGGTGCGACCAGCAGGACGGCGACCAGCGGCACCCACGCGGGCAGGGTGGCGGCGGCGGCGACCGCGACGAGCCCGAGCAGCACCAGCAGCGCGTCGCCGAGCCGCTCCGTGACCCGCGGCGTCCAGGTGCGGACCGGCAGGTTGGCGGCGCGGATCTCCAGGGCGCCCGCGGCGCGCAGCGGCGCGGCCAGCAGGACCAGGCCGAGCAGGACCAGCGCGGTGGCGGCGAGCGCCGGGTGGAAACCGCCGTCGAGCCGGCGGGCGTACCCGACCAGGATGCCCGCGGCGACCAGGACCGACTCGGCGACGCCGTCGGCGCCCGGTCGGATCCGGCGTTCCACCGCGGCGGCCGCGAGGGCGGCCACCGCGATCGCCAGCCCCCACCCGGTCGCCCCGGTGAGCGCCACGACGAGGAACGCCAGCACCGCCAGCCCGGTGGTCAGCACCCGGGCGAGCAGCTTCCGGACCAGGTCACCACGCATGTCGGTCGTCCGTTCGGTGGGTCAGGCGTCGACGTCGGCGGAGAGCTGCTCGGACGGGTGCGCGCCCGGCTGGGCGGGCACCGCCGCGACCTGTTCGCCGGGCGCCCGGCGCACGTCGATGACCTGGCCGGTCAGGTCGGAGATCAGCACGTCCAGCGACGCCTGGGCGACCGCCTCGGAGGAGAGCAGGGTGTGCTCCGGCTCCTCGCCGAACGCCTTCGTCCGCATCGGGGTCGCGGTGCGCTCCGGGTTGACGCAGTTGACCCGTACGCCGAACTCCGCCCACTCGTCGGCGAGCGCCTGGGTCAGGTTGACCAGGGCGGCCTTGGTGGCCGAGTAGAGCGCGTAGCGGGCCCGGCCCCGGGTGTACGAGCTGGACGTGTAGAGCAGCAGCTGACCCTTGGTCTGCTGGAGGTACGGCAGCGACTGCCGGGCGATGGTGACCGGGCCGACGAAGTTGACGTGCAGGAGCCGGTCCATCGTCTCCTCGTCCATCTCGGCGAGGGCGCCCTTCTCCAGGATGCCGGCGGTGACCACCACGTGGTCGATCCGGCCGGTGGCCTCGAAGGCGGTCTTCAGCGCCGCCGCCACGTCCTCGGCCCGCTCGACGTGCGTGCCGGTGGTGGAGCGGCTGAACGGGAAGACCTGGGCGCCGTAGCGGCGGGCCAGCTCGGCGAGGTCGTGGCCGATGCCGTAGCTGCCGCCGAAGACCACGATGGTCCGGCCGGTCAGCTCCTCGGTGTAGCTGCGCTGGTCGGTCAGCCGGGGCGCCTGCGCGGCGGCGAGCTGGAAGAGCTTGTCCGCCAGGTGCACGTCGACCGGGTGGGTGACCTTGATGTTCTCGTCCGATCCGTCGATCACCTTGATCGGCGTGCCGGGCAGGTAGCGCAGCACCACGCCGCAGTCGTCGGTGGCGGCGAAGTCGGGGTCGCCCTCGGCCCGCCGGTACGCCTCCCGGATGGTGCCGGACCGGAACGCCTGCGGGGTCTGCCCCCGCCGCAGGGTCGCGCGCACCGGGATGTCGGTGATGCAGTCGTCCTGGTCGACCTGGATGATCGTGTCGGCGGAGGGGATGGCCACGTCGACCGCCGAGTACGTCCAGAGGGCGTTCACGCACTCGCGCACGATCCGGGCGCTGACCAGGGGCCGCACCGCGTCGTGGAAGAGGATGTTGACGTCGCCCTCGCCGACCGCGTCGAGCGCGATCCGGGTGGTGGCGTTGCGGGTGTCACCGCCCTCGATCACCTGGCTGACCTTGCGGAATCCGGCGTTGGCGACGATCCGCTCAGCGTCGGCGACGTGGCCGGTGGCCATCAGCACGATGATCTCGTCGATCTCCGGCGCGGCCTCGAAGACGGCCAGCGTGTGCTCGATGATCGGCTTGCCGGCGATCTTCAGCAGCTGCTTGGGGATGCCCAGCCCGAGGCGGGTCCCGGTCCCTCCGGCGAGGATGACGGCCACCGTCCGCGAGGGGCGCCAGGGTGCCGGGCTCGCCGGCGTGGCGTCCGGTGCGGTGGTGCGGTCCTGCGTCATTGCCGTTCCTCACTTCTGCGGGGGATGGGGTTCTACGCCTGGATGACCGGGTGGTGAACTTTCGCCAGCGACCAGAAAACCTTAACGCGTACGACGGAGCGCACCGACCGGGGCGGGCCCCGGCCGGTGCGCTCCGGCTGGCTACTTCTGACCCTCGTACGCGTCGCAGACCTCGTCGGTGGGGCCGTCCATCCTCAGGACGCCGCTCTCCAGCCAGATGGTCCGCTCGCAGGTGTCCCGGATCGAGCTGATCGAGTGGCTGACCAGGAAGACCGTGCCGGCGCTGTCGCGCAGCTCCCGTACCCGCTGCTCGCTGCGGGCCCGGAACTTGCGGTCACCGGTGGCCAGCGCCTCGTCGATGAGCAGCACGTCGTGCTTCTTCGCGGAGGAGATGGCGAAGCGCAGCCGGGCGCCCATGCCGGAGGAGTAGGTCCGCATCGGCAGCGAGGCGAAGTCGCCGCGCTCGTTGATCCCGGAGAACTCGATGATCTCCGGCGCCAGCCGCTTGACCTCCTCGGGGGACATGCCCATGGCGAGGCAGCCGAGCACCACGTTGCGCTCGCCGGAGAGGTCGTTGAGCAGGGCGGCGTTCACGCCGAGCAGGGACGGCTGGCCCAGCGTGTAGACCGCGCCCCGGGCTGGCGGGAGCAGCCCGGCGACGGCCCGCAGCAGGGTCGACTTGCCGGAGCCGTTGCTGCCGATCAGGCCGATGGCCTCACCCTGGTACGCGGTGAAGCTCACCCCCTTGACCGCGTGCACCTCACGGATGTTCGGCGCGTTGGTTCGGGACACGATGCGCTTGAGGGCGGCGACCGGGCTCGTGCCCCCGGTGGCGCCCTTGTGGATCTTGTAGATCACGTGCACGTCGTCCACCACCACGGTGGGGACCCGTCCCGCGTCCGCCACGGCGGCGTTGCCCGCCGGCTGGGTCTGGTCAGCCACGGCCGTACTCCTCTTCTCCGCGCCAGAAGTAGACGAATCCACCCAAACCGAAGGCCACCGCCCAGGTCACGGCCAGAGTCCACAGCCGCAGCGGCGAGGACGCGATGTGCTCCGGGTACGCCGAGTCGAGCAGCGCGTACCGGGCCAGCTCGATGTAGACCAGGATCGGGTTGGACTCCAGGGCGGTCGCCGCCCACCCGGGCAGCCGGTCCTCGAACAGCTTGACGCTGTAGAGCACGCCGGAGCCGTAGAGCCAGGTCCGCAGCACGAAGGGCATGACCTGCTTGAGGTCGGTGACCTTCGAGCCGATCCGGGCCATGATCATGGTCAGCCCGACGTTGAAGATCGACTGGAGCACCAGCGCGGGCGCGATCAGCAGCCAGCGGAAGGTGATCGGCTCGCCGGTGAACAACACGATCCCGGCCAGCACCACCATCGACATGAGCAGCTGCTGGAACTGCACCAGCGTGACGGTGATCGGCAGGGCCGCCCGGGGGAACTGCAGCGCCCGGATCAGGCCCAGGTTGCCGGTGATCGCGCTGGTGCCCTGCAACGCCGCGCTCTGGGTGAAGGTGAAGATGAAGACACCCGTGCAGAGGTACGCGATGAAGTTCGGCACGTTCCGGTTCTGCGAGATGATCACGCCGAAGATCAGGTAGTAGACCGCCGCGTTGGTCAGCGGGGTCAGCACCTGCCAGAGCTGGCCGAGCTGGGTGTTGCTGAACGACGAGGCCACCTTCGCCCGCGAGTACGCGGTCATGAAGTGTCGGTACGCCCACAGCTTGCGGGTGTACTCGGCCAGGGGTGGGCGTTCCCCCGCGATCCGGAGCCCGTGCCGCTGCGCGAGCTGCGCCCGGGTCACTCCGGAGTTGGGGTCGGCCACCGCGGTGTTGGCCATGGTCAGGCGCTCCGATCTTCCGTGCCGATGGGGAGCAAGTGATGTGTCGCGGCGATGAAATCTAGCGTGGCCAGTGCGGGGAGCGCCGCCTCGCTGCTGCGTGGAAGGTAGTCCAAAACACGTCGGGACGCAACCGTATCGTCGTTGCGCTACATTGTCCCACGTGACGACCGAGAAGAGGCGTGCGCCGGCCGGTGCGGCGGTGCTGCGCGGCGAGATCACCACGGCCATCCGCGCTGCCGTCATGCAGGAGTTGGCCGAGGTCGGCTACGGCCGCCTCTCCATCGAGGCGGTGGCCCGGCGGGCCGGGGTGAGCAAGACGGCCATCTATCGCCGGTGGCGTTCCAAGCTCGACCTGGTGCTGGACATGGTCTCCGCCGTGGCCGGGCGCAACCTGCCGCTGCTCGACACCGGCAGCCTCCTCGGCGACCTGGAGATCCTGCTGCACGTGATGGCTCGTGCGCTGCGTCACCGGCTGGCCTCACAGATCATCCCGGACCTGCTCGCCGAGGCCGCCCGCAACCCGCAGATCGCCGAGAAGCTCCAGCAGGCACTCGACGACTACCAGCAGGCGGTCGGCCGGATCCTGATCGGCCGGGCCGTCGAGCGCGGGGAGCTTCCCACCGACACCGACCCGCAGGCGGCGGTCGACCTGATCGTCGGGCCGATCTACTGGCGGCTGGCCATCGCCCGGGCGCCGCTGCGGACGGAGGAGGTGCCGCGAATGGCGACCGCGATCGTCGCGGCGCTCCGGGTAGCATGCGTGGGGCCCGTCCGCGACGAGGTGGAGATTTGACCCCCGCTGCGCGTCGTTCGCGACCCGACTCGTCGATCATGAACAACAGGAGACAACTGGTCGGACAATTACCGCGACCAGCTAGTTTTCCACCGAACCCGCTACCATCCCCCCGGAACCCCCAATGAGCATTTTGTCGACAGGAGGAAGCCCCATGGCTGGGCCGCACCCAGAGTTCATCCCCCCAGCACGACCGATCATCGGTGAGGCCGAGATCGAGGCGGCTGTCCGGGTGCTGCGGAGCGGCCGGGTCGTGCAGGGCCCGGAAGTCGCGGCGTTCGAGGAGGAGTTCGGCGAGCTCGTCGCCGGCCGGCACTGCGTGGCCGTGAACTCCGGCACGTCCGCTCTGCAGCTCACCCTGATGGCGCTCGGCTTCGGCCCCGGCGACGAGGTCATCGTGCCCTCGTTCTCCTTCGCCGCCAGCGCCAACGCCGTCCGGCTGGTCGGCGCCGAGCCGGTCTTCGTGGACATCGAGCCGGGCAGCTTCTGCGTGGACCCGGAGGCCGTGGCCGCCGCGGTCACCCCGCGGACCGTGGCCATCATGCCGGTGCACCTGTACGGCCACCCGGCCGCGATGGACCGGATCATGGCCATCGCCGAGCAGCACGGCCTCGCCGTCGTCGAGGACGCCGCCCAGGCCCACGGCGCGAGCCTCCACGGCACCCCGGTCGGCGCCTTCGGCACCGCCGGCTGCTTCAGCTTCTACCCGACGAAGAACATGCACGCCCTCGAGGGCGGCATGGTCACCACCGCCGACGCGGAGCTGGCCCGCACCCTGCGGCTGCTGCGCAACCAGGGCATGGAGCAGCGGTACGCCAACGAGATCGTCGGCGCCAACATGCGGATGACCGACGTGGCCGCCGCGATCGGCCGGGTGCAGCTCGGTCAGCTCGGCGAGTGGACCGAGCAGCGCCGGGCCAACGCCAAGTACCTCGACTCCAACATCACCGGCATGGTCACCCCGCCGGTGGCGGACGCGGCCAAGCACGTCTACCACCAGTACACGGTGCGGGTGAAGGGCGACCGGGACGCCGCCCAGGCCCGCCTGACCGAGCTGGGCATCGGCAACGCCGTCTACTACCCGACGCCGATCCACCGGCTCAAGCCGTACCTCACCGAGGACGGCAAGCCCGGCCCATGGGAGCTGCCGGAGACCGAGCGGGCCGCCGCCGAGGTGGTCTCGCTGCCGGTCCACCCGTCGCTGACCCAGGCCGACCTGGAGCGGATCGCCGAGGCCGCCAACCTCGCCGGGGGTGCCCGATGAGCGGCGGACGCAAGCTGCGCGCCGGCCTGATCGGCCTCGGCGCGATGGGCCGCAACCACGCCCGCGTGCTGTCCAACCTGGACGGCGTCGAGCTGGTCGGCATCGTCGACCCGGCCGGCGACGTCACCGGCACGCTGCGCGCCCCGGTGGTGCCGCAGCTCGGTGACCTGCTGGCCATGGGCATCGACTACGCGGTGGTCGCCTGCCCGACCGCGCTGCACGAGCAGGTCGGCCTGGAGCTGGCGGCCAACGGGGTCAGCGCGCTGATCGAGAAGCCGCTGGCCCAGTCGGTCGAGGCGGCGACCCGGCTCGTCGAGGCGTTCGAGGCCGCCGGCCTGGTCGCCGGGGTCGGGCACATCGAGCGCTACAACCCGTCCCTGCAGAACCTGCGCAGCCGGCTCGAGGCCGGCGAACTGGGCGAGGTCTACCAGGTCGTCACCCGGCGGCAGGGGCCGTTCCCGCACCGGATCGCCGACGTCGGCGTGGTGATGGACCTGGCCACCCACGACATCGACCTCACCGCCTGGGTGACCGGCCAGGAGTACGCCTCGGTGTCGGCCCGCACCGTCTCCCGCAGCGGCCGGCTGCACGAGGACATGGTGGCCGTGGTCGGCCAGCTCGCCGACGGCACGATGGTGAACCACCTGGTCAACTGGCTCAGCCCGCTCAAGGAGCGGTCCACCGTGATCACCGGTGACCGGGGCTGCTTCGTGGCCGACACGCTCACCGCCGACCTGACCTTCTACGCCAACGGCGCCATCGACACCGAGTGGGAGGCGCTGCGCGCGTTCCGCGGGGTGGCCGAGGGCGACATGGTGCGCTACGCGATCCCGAAGCGGGAGCCGCTGCTCGTCGAGCACGAGCGGTTCCGCGACGCGGTCGAGGGCAAGCAGAGCGACATCGTCACCCTGCGGCAGGGTCTGCGCACGGTGCAGGTGGCCGCCGGCCTCCTGGAGTCCGCCTCCGACGGCAAGGTCGTCTCCGTGGCGTCGAGCCAGAGCGACGAACCGGCCGTCGCCCGCTAGCCGCAGCGCATTCCAGGGGGAGGGATACACGATGGCTTCCAACAGCACGACCGGGTCGCGCGGCCGGGTCGTCATGCTCGTCGACAACGGGGTGCACGGCGACTCCCGGGTCCAGAAGGCCGCCCGGTCGGCCGCGGACGCCGGCTGGGAGGTCTTCCTCCTCGGCATCCGCAACGCCCGTTCCGACACGGACACCTGGCAGATCGGCGGGGCGGAGGTCCGGCTGCTGCGGGTGCCCAAGCCGCTGCACCGGCTCCCCCGGGACAGCAGCCGTTCGCTGCGCCGGCCGCTGGCGTACCCGCCGGGGACGAAGGCCGCGTACCGGATCCAGGAGATCAAGGCCTGGCAGGCCGAACTCTACGAGCGCCGGATCCGGGCGCAGGTCCTCGGCGGCCGGCTGCCGGCCGTCGTCGGCCGGACGGCGCAGCTGCCGTCCCGCGCCGCGGCGGTGGTGCTGGCCCGGTGGGTGAAGTTCCGGGCCGGTGAGACCCGTCGGCTGCGCGAGCGTCAGGTCGACCCGGACTCGCTGCTCACCAAGCTGCCGATCAGGAGCTGGCAGGCGCTGCTGGGCAACCGCAGCTGGCGCCGGCTGGACCCGGGCCTGTGGGACTTCGAGCTGGCCTTCCGCACCGCGATCGACGAGCTCGAGCCGGACATCATCCACGCCAACGACTTCCGGATGCTCGGCGTCGGGGCGCGGGCGATGCTGCGGGCCCGGGCCGCCGGCCGCGACACCAAGCTGGTCTGGGACGCCCACGAGTTCGTCGGCGGCATCACCGGTCGGGCCGACAACCCCCGCTGGCTGCCGGCCCAGATCGCCTACACCGCCGAGTACGCCGCCTACCCGGACGCGGTGGTGACGGTCTCCGACACGCTCGCCGAGCTGCTCCAGGAGACGCACGCCCTGCCGGAACGGCCGGCGGTGGTGCTCAACGCGCCGATGGCGCCGCCGGCCGACGCCGACGGCGACACGCCCGACCTGCGGGCGCTCTGCGGGGTGGACGAGCGGACGCCGGTGCTGGTCTACGCCGGCGCCGTGAACCCGAGCCGGGGCGTCCAGCTCATGGTGGAGGCGCTGCCGGAGCTGCCCGAGGTGCACGTCGCCTTCGTGACGATGAACCCGAACGGGGACAACCGGTTCTCGGAGACGCTGCTGGAACGGGCCGTGGAGCTGGGCGTCGGCGACCGGGTGCACCTGCTGCCGTACGTCAAGCACTGGCAGGTCGTCCCGTTCCTGTCCGCGGCGGACGCGGGCGTCATCCCGATCCACCACAAGCCCAACCACGAGCTGGCGCTGATCACGAAGTTCCTGGAGTACTCGCACGCGCGACTGCCCATCGTGGTCAGTGACGTGAAGACCATGGCCCAGACCGCCCGGGACACCGGGCAGGGCGAGGTCTTCCGGGCCGAGGACCTGACCGACTACGTCCGGGCCGTCCGGGCCGTGCTCGCCGACCCGGCACGCTACCGGGCCGCGTACGACAAACCCGGCCTGCTGGAGGGCTGGACCTGGGAGGCCCAGGCGCGGGTCCTCGACCAGGTCTACAGCGGCCTGCTGGGCATCCCCGCCGCGGCCGCCGGCGGCACCGTGCCGGCGGCCCGGGTCCCCGGCGACCAGCGGGAGCTGGCGGGTACCACCCACTGACGCGAGGACGGGCCGGCTCCGCCCCAGGGCGGAGCCGGTCCGTCCGTCTTCGTCCCCGGTGGACCCGCCGTGCCGCACCGGGCGCCGCCGAAAGCCCACGACAAGACGACCGGGGCCGTCCCGCGATGGCGGGACGGCCCCGGTGCTGTTCGGGCCGACGGTCAGCCGGCGGTGGCCGGTGGCTCCAGCAGCAGGCGGTCGAAGTCCTTCTGGGTGACCGACCAGTCCCACGTGCTCAGCACGTGGGAGGCCGCGGCCTGACCGGCCTCGCGCCAGCCGTCCTCCGACGCGGTGACGGCGAGGATCCGCTCCGCGGCCTCCTCCGGCGTGCCCACCACCCAGTCGCTCGGGAAGAGGCTGCGCGCGCTGTGCTGCCGGCCCGCGAAGAACGGCCAGTCCCGGACCACCGGCACGGCGCCGCTGGCGGCGCCCTCGACCAGTCCGCAATGGAAGCTCTCCCGCACCGAGGTGCTCAGGATGACGCCCACGTCGGTCAGCGCCCCCCGCACGTCCTCGGTCCGGCCGGTCCGGATCACCGCGCCGGAGGACTCCAGCTCGGCCAGCTCCCGGTCCAGCTCCGCGACGTACGCCCGCACCGCCGGGCTGAGCGAGGCGCGCAGGTCGTCGCCGATCAGCTTGAGCCGGTACCGCTCGTCCCGCTTGCGCAGCTCGCGCAGCACCGCCAGGGCCCAGCGCGGGTCCTTGGCCAGCGAGCTGAGCCCGATCAGCCCGAGCGTGAACCGCGCGTCGCCCGTCTTCGGCCCCGCGTACCGGTGCAGCTCCATCGCGTTGCTGACCACGTGCGTGCGCGGCCCCTGCGGGGCGCGCAGCCGCGGCACGGCCGCCAGCGTCAGGTCACGCAGGTGCTCCGAGACGAAGACCAGGTCGTCGACCCGGGACCAGTCGGCCAGGTGCGGCCACCAGCTGAAGGCCTCGAAGCTGTGCAGGCGCACGATCACCCGGGTGGTGCCGGGGTCGATCGTGGTGAGCATCGCGGCGGGCAGGTTGCACCAGTCCACGAAGACCGTGTCCGCCCAGGCGAGGTGCTCGCCCCAGGCCTCCGCCACCTCCTCCGCCCGCTTGGAGGTGCCGGCGAGCATGTGGTGGACCAGGTTCGTCCGGCCGTTGCTGAGCACCGGGCGGATCGACTCCTCGACCAGGTTGAGCCGGCGCACCTGCACGTCGGGCATCGCCTCGTACCGCTCGAGGATCGGGGCGAGGAAGTTGTCGTTCAGCCCGGTGAAGAAGAGCATCCGGTGCGGCCGGTCCGCCGGCGGGAACTGGGCTGGCGCCCGCCTGCCCCGCGGCGTGGCCATCGCCTGCCCCACCTTGCTCCCGTGCAGCGGCGCGAGGAAGCCCTCCGGGTCCTCGGCCAGCGGCGAGGTGACGCCGTCGAAGTGCGCGATCCGGTGGAACATCAGGTCGAACGCGCGCAGCACGTGCGGGGCCGCCTTGCCCGGGTTCCGCTTCTTGAGGAAGGCGTCGGCGGCGGCGAGCTGACCCTTGGCGACGGTCATCAGGTGCACCGGCACCTTGCCCTGGTTCAGCTCCGCCTCGACGATCGGGCCGAGGAGGTGGCCCTTGGTGGTGTTGCTCTTCAGCCGGCCCTGCGCCGCCAGCGCCAGCTGGTTGGCGCTGGCCTTGTGCCCGGCCCGGTGCATGCTGGTGTTGACCCGCCGGGCGATCTTGCCCCGGTACCGCTCGGGGACGCCGGGCGCGGCCACCGCCCGCTGCCAGAACCAGCGGACCGCGCCGAGGCGCATGGCCTTCTGCCCGGTGGCCGCGTCCAGCACCACCTTGGCCAGGTCGATGGTCTGGCTGCGGGTGTTGTTGACCGCCAGCAGAGGCGAGGGGCCGAGGGTGGTGAGCCGGGGACGGCGGTACCGGGCCGGATCGGCCGACCGCTTCTCCACGGCGCGCAGCGCGGGGGCGAGGCCGAAGACGGCGTCGGCCCGGCGGTAGCGGTGGGCCAGCTGCCAGACGGTGTGCAGCGCCTGCTGGTCCAGGGCGACCAGGACGTCGGCCCGCTTGGCGTGGCGCCGGACCCACGGGTCGCGCTGGGCGCGCAGCCACGGGCGGCGGGCCGGGCTGGCCCGCTTGACCATCCGGCCGAAGCGGGGGCCGAGCTCCTTGGCCGTGGGCAGCAGGTGCAGCTCGGCGAGGTCGGCCGCGGCCGGGATCTTGTCCGGGTCGAAGGTGCAGGCGACGCGCACCGTGACCCCGAGGGACCGGAACTGCTCGAGCGCGTCGGTCAGGACCGCCACCCGGCCGGGGACGGCTCCTAGGACCATCAGGACCTCGATCATGACCTACCTTCTCTGGCCAGTACGCGAGCAGCGCCGGCGGGGGAAACGGGCGGGGTGCCGGTCCGTCCGCCGGTGCCGTGCACCAGCTCGGTGACCTCCTGAACGGCCGGGATGAGCTGCGCCTCCCGGGCGTACTGCTTCGCCTCCGCCCGCGCCTTCTCCCGGTCGGCCTCGGTGGCGTTGAGGGCGAACGCGGCGGCCCGGCGGAACGCGCCGGCCAGCTCGGCCGGGTCCAGGCCGACCGCCCCGGTCCAGAGCGGGTACGTCGACAGCACCGTCGAGGCGTCGTGGTCCGCCTCGTGCGCGGAGACGACCGGCAGGCCGGTTGCCATGTACTCGTAGACCTTCCCGGAGGTCATGTACCGGCCGCCGGTCACCATCAGCACGACCGCGTCCCAGCGGGCGTACAGGTCGATGACCTCGGCCTTGGGCACGGAACCGCCGACCACCACGCCGTCCGCGGCGGCGGCCTTCAGCAACTCGGCGTGCGCGTTGTCACCGCGCGCCCAGGCGGCGCCGATGTGGCCGCGCACCTCGAAGCGCGCGTCCTTCAGCGCCGGGTCCTCGGCGCGGGCGGTCCGCCAGCCCTGCAGGACCGCGTCGAGCAGCGGCACCGGCAGGTTCAGCGCGCCCAGGTAGCCGAAGGTCAGCGGGCGGTCGGGGGTCACCGGCCGGGCCTGGGCCGGGATGCTGGACGCGTCGTAGCCGTTGCGCACGACCCGCATCTTGTGCGCGAGCTCCGGGTACCGCTCTCGGTACCAGCGGGAGATCGGCTCGTTGACGTTCCAGATGGCGATCGCGTTGGTGAGCAGCTTGATCTCCCACTGCCCGGAGACCGACTCCTTCGGGAACGCCTCGCCGTTGTTGATCACGTCGACGGACCAGCCGTCGCGGAAGTCGACCACGTACGGGACCTGGTGCGTCTCCCAGAGCTTCCAGGTCGCCGCGAGGTTCACGTACGGGGCGCAGGTCGTCACCAGCAGGTCGGCCGGCTTGTCCCGGTGGATCTGCACCAGGGCCTTCTCCAGCGCCGGCCGCCACCCGCCGAAGACCGGCTCGGGGAAGACCTTGAGGTTCCGCTTGCGCAACTGGGCCAGGTAGTCCTTGTGGGCCAGGGCGCGGGTCTCGCTGAACGCCCGGATGTCGGTCTCCAGGTCGTCGCGGACCAGCGGCAGCTTGACCACCCGGACCCGGGAGTCCACCCCGGCGGCGAGGGTGTGGTCCAGGCCGTACTCCCGCTCCCACGCCTCGTCGATGATGGTGACGGCGGTCACGTCCCAGCCGGCCGCGGCGAACTGGTTGGCCGTCTCGCGCATCCGGTAGGCGCAGCTCTTGGCCGCGGGGGGAAAGCCGATCGCCAGGTAGATCATGTGCGGTCGGGACCCGGACCGTCGCGCCCGGGGGAGCTTCAACGAGTCCCAGAGATTTCGCCCGTTGTTCATCGATTCCGATCCTGGGGAGGTGGGGAGATGCGGCGTCGTGACCCGGACGGCCGGTCCTCGCCACCCGGTCGGGAGGCGACGACCGTCGGGCGTCCACCGAGCGGGACCATGCCGGGAGGGACCTTTCCATCAGCGGTACGCCGTACCTTGTGGTCGGCCGGAGGCGGTGTCTGCTCCGCCGATGGTCGCGAAACGACCCTCGGACAGAGCGCGGACACTACAATAGCGCCGTCGCGGGCGCCGGACGTGCCGCCGCCGGGCGGGCCCCGGCCCCACGGCCGCCGACCGGCGTCCGGTCACTCTCCCGCTGACCGGTCAGGGCGAATACCGCCAGATCAGCAGCAGGTACCCGCCGAAGTAGGCCGAGAAGGCCGTCACCGGCACCAGCACCGTGACCGCCCGGGCCCAGCCGGCCCGGGCCAGGCCCACGGCCGCCGGGAGCAGCAGTGGGAACGCCGGCAGCAGGAAGCGCGCCTTGGAGTGGTAGTAGCCGGCCGCGCCGAGCGTGGTGACCAGCAGCAGCCCGCTGTACAGCAGCAACTGCCAGGGTTGCCGGTCGAGCAGGCTCAGCACGAAGAACATGATCGCCAGCAACGCCACCACGGTGACCACGAGCATCGGCAGCATGGCCACCTCTGACAGGACCAGCTGGCCCCACCGCAGCGTGTAGACGCCGAAGTCGAAGGTGGTGCCCCAGCCGGCGGACTGGATGTGGAACCAGCCGTCCGGCCGCCCGGTCCGGACGCCCACCCAGGCCAGGTACGCGAGCCAGCCCGCGGGGGCGAGCAGCAGGGCGACCCATGGCCGCCAGCCGTCCCGGCGCCGGACGATCGCCAGCAGCGCGGCCAGCCCCACCACCGCGATCAGCGACGAGGCGGTCGGCCGGGTGAGGCCGGCGAACAGGCAGACCACCCCGGCGGTGAGCCAGCGGCGGCGCAGCAGCGCGTACAGCGTCCAAGCGGCCAGGGCGGTGAACAGGCTCTCGCTGTAGCCCATCGACTCCACCACGCCGTGCGGCACCGCGGCCCAGAGCGCGGCGAGCAGCACGCCGGTACGCCGGTCGTGCAGGTACGCGCCGATCGCGAACAGCCCCCAGGCGGCCGCCAGGCCGGCCAGCCACGCCACGATCAGCGCCGCCTCGCGCGGGCTGAGCGGGGAGATCCGGTCCAGACCCGCGGTGAGACCGGGGTAGAGCGGGAAGAACGCCATGTTGCTCTGCGTCTTCTCGTACCCGTCGTACCCGTGCTGGGCGATCGCGAGGTACCAGTTCCCGTCCGCCCGGGTCAGCCCCTTGCCGGGGGAGGCGCCCACGTTGCGGGCCCAGAGGTAGACGGTCAGCAGCCCCACCAGGCGGATCGCGGCGTAGACCGCGAGCGCGGGCAGCGCGTACCGAGCGGCGTCCCACAGCCGCCGTCCGAGGGCCGCCCGGCCCGGGGCGGGGCTCGCCGGCTCCGCGGCCGGCGTCGGCCGGCCTGGTTCCTCGGTCGTCATCACGTCCATTTTGCGATCCCGTCCGCGCTGAGCTGGGGTGATCCGAAGGCACACCCGGTCCGCCGGGAGGTTCGACGCCGGCCCGTCCCGCGAACTCCCGACGTCACCGGTCGTTGAACAGCATGGAGGGTAGCAACCGGCGCGTGAGGGCGCGGACCACCGACGGCGGCGGACCTTTCCGGCCGATGCGTTGTCGTAGACTCGCTCGGGTCCGCGGGCGCGGTGCTGGCTGACACGGAGACGGGCAGGAATGGGATCTGACGGCACTACCGCAGCGGCGGGCACCCGGGGACGGGTCGTCATGCTGGTGGACAACGGGGTCGACGGTGACTCCCGGGTGCAAAAGGCGGCGCGCTCGGCGGCGGAAGCCGGCTGGGAGGTCGTCCTCGTCGGCCGGGCGCCGGTCGGGCAGCCGCGGACCTGGCAGCTCGGCGGCGCCCAGGTCCGGCTGGTCCCCATGCCCGAGCCGCTGGCCAAGCGGCGGCACGAGTTCCGCCGCGCCTGGCTGCGCCGGCCGCTGGCCTACCCGCCCAGCGGCATCGCCGCCCACCGCATCCAGGCGGTCAAGGCCTGGCGCGCCGACCTGGGGGTCCGGCGGGCCGCGCTGACCGCCGCCGCCCGGGAGGCCGCCTCCGGCACGCCCTCCGGGCTGTCCTGGCGCGCGCTGCGCGCCGAGGAGAAGCTCGCCGGCCTGGCCCGCCGCTGGGTCTCGTTCCGCAACCGCCAGTTCACCCAGGCCCGCCGGGGCCGCAAGCTCGACGGGCCGTGGGACCGGGCGTACACGCTGTTCTGGCAGAAGCTGCGCGGCGACGGCGCCTGGCGCCGGCTGGAGCCGGGCCTGTGGGACTACGAGCTGGCCTACGGCCCGGTGGTCGACGAGCTGGCCCCGGACCTGATCCACGCCAACGACTTCCGGATGATCGGGGTGGGCGCCCGCGCCAAGATCCGGGCCGCCGCCAAGGGCCGGCGGATCGCCCTGGTCTGGGACGCCCACGAGTACCTCCCCGGCGTGCAGCCATGGCGGGACAACGCCCGCTGGCTGCCGGGGAACGTCGCCCACGAGCGGGAGTACGTCCCGTACGCCGACGCCACCATGACCGTCTCCGGCGGCCTGGCCGACCTGCTGCAGGGCGAGCACGGCCTGACGGAGCGTCCGGCGGTGGTGTTGAACGCCCCCGCGGTGGACGAGCTGCCCGCCGACCCGACCGCCCCGGTGCCGGACATCCGTGCGTTGTGCGGCATCGGTCCGCAGACCCCGCTGCTGGTCTACAGCGGGGTGGCCGCCGCGAAGCGGGGCCTCGGCGTGATGGTCGAGGCGCTGCCGGAGCTGCCCGACGCGCACGTCGCCCTGGTGGTGAACAAGCCCGCGTCGGCGTACGTCAAGGGCCTGCTCACCCGGGCCGGGGAGCTGGGCGTCGCCGGCCGGGTGCACGTCCTGCCGTACGTGCCGCACCACCAGGTGGTGCCGTTCCTCTCCGGCGCGCAGGTCGGGGTCATCCCGATCCAGCACTGGCCGAATCACGAGATCGCGCTGATCACCAAGTTCTTCGAGTATTCACACGCCCGCCTCCCGCTGGTCGTCTCCGACGTGCGGACCATGGCCGAGACTGTCCGGGAGACCGGGCAGGGTGAGGTGTTCCGGGCCGAGGACGTGGCGGACTTCGTCCGCGCGGTCCGGGCGGTCCTGGCCGACCCGACCCGCTACCGGGCCGCGTACGAGCGGCCGGGGCTGCTGGCGCAGTGGACGTGGGAGGCGCAGGCGGAGGTGCTGGACGGGGTGTACTCCCGGCTGCTGCCCGACCGGCCGCGCCCGACGCCGGGCACCGCCCCGGCCTCCGGCGGCGCCCCGACCTCGGTGGGGGTGGGCGCGTGAGCCAGCCGGACGTGACGGTGGTCGTCGCCGTCTACAACACCATGCCGTACCTCACCACCTGCCTCAACTCCCTCGTCGAGCAGACCATCGGCCTGGACCGGCTGGAGGTGGTCGCGGTCGACGACGGGTCCACCGACGGCAGCGGGGCGGAGCTGGACCGGTTCGCCGAGCGCTACCCGGGCACCGTCACCGTGCTCCACCAGCCCAATTCGGGCGGCCCGGCGGTGCCGAGCAACCGTGCCCTGGACCACGCGCGCGGGCGGTACGTCTTCTTCATCGGCTCGGACGACCACCTCGGCCCGGAGGCGCTGGAGCGCCTGGTCGACGCGGCCGACCGCTGGGGCTCCGACGTGGTGCTCGGCCGGATGGTCGGCACCAACAAGCGCTACGTCCACCAGGCGATCTACGCCAGCACCCAGGAGCAGGTGGACCTGTTCGACAGCCCGCTGCCCTGGTCGCTTTCGAACACCAAGCTGTTCCGTCGGGACCTGATCGAACGGCACGGCCTGCGGTTCCGCGAGGACATGCCGATGGGCAGCGACCAGCCCTTCACCCTCGAGGCCTGCTTCCGGGCCGCCAAGATCTCCGTCCTCGCCGACTACGAGTTCTACTACGCGGTCAAACGGGACAACGCGCAGAACATCACCTACGCCAGCCGGTTCGAGGAGCGGCTGCGCTGCGCCGAGGAGCTGGTCGGCTTCGTCGCCGGGCTGATCGAGCCGGGCCGCCGCCGCGACGCGATCCTGCTGCGCCACTTCACCTGGGAGGTGGCGAAGCTGCTGCGGCCCGAGTTCCTCGACCTCGGCCCGGACGTCCAGCAGCAGGTCCACGACCGGATCCGCAAGCTCGCCGAGGCGTACCTCACCGACGGGATCGTCGCGGCGATGGCGCCCGACGTCCGGCTGCGGATGGTCGTGGCCCGGGACGCCGACCTGGACCGGCTGCGCGAGCTGATCCGCCAGCAGGCGGACACGGTGCTGCCGGAGGTGACCATCGCCGGCGACCGCTGGTACGCCCACTACGTCGGCTTCCGGGACCCGAGGCTGGGCTATCCGGACGACTGGTACGACGCCACCGCCCAGGCCGCCAAGCTGATGGCGAAGCTGACCGCGACCGAGCTGGCCTGGGGGCAGGACGCCACCGGCGGTCCCGCCCTGGTGATCACCGCGCAGAGCCGCTGGGCGCAGCTGGCCGAGTTCGCCGCGGACGCGGTCCGGGTCAGTGTGGGCGAGTTGGCGGGTGTCACTTCGGTCGCCCCGGGCGGCCCCGGTACCGTCGTACGGACGGACTTCGCGGTGGACCAGCTGCTCGCGGTCGTCACGCCGAACGGGGAACGTCGGGTGGTACGGGCCGAGGTGACCGCGTTGGGCGGGATCGCGTCCGCACCGCTGCGGACGGACCGCCGCCTTGCGGCGCCGCGCCGGGTGGCCCGCCACGGTGTCCGGCTCCACCTCGTCACGCCCACCACGAACCACAAGGGCCAGGTGATCGTCGCGATCACGCCGGTGACCCCCCGTCGGTTCATTGCCCGTCTCCGCCGAATCTGGCCCTCAGGAGGAAAGTAGTTCCATGAACATCTGCGTCGTCGCGCTGGGAAAGATCGGTCTGCCGCTCGCCGTGCAGTTCGCCTCGAAGGGGCACCGGGTGATCGGTGCCGACGTCTCCGAGCGGGTCGTGCGGCTGGTCAACGACGGGGCGGTGCCGTTCCCGGGTGAGACCGACCTGGACGTCAAGCTGAAGGAGGCGGTGGCCGCCGGGCTCCTGTCGGCCACCACCGACACCGCCGCCGCGGTCGCCGAGTCGGAGGCGGTCGTCGTGGTCGTCCCGCTCTTCGTGGACGCCGACGGGGTGCCGGACTTCGGCTGGATGGACGACGCCACCCGGGCCATCGCCGCCGGCCTCAAGCCGGGCACGCTGGTCAGCTACGAGACCACGCTGCCCGTCGGCGCCACCCGCAACCGCTGGGCGCCCATGCTCGAGGAGGGCTCCGGGCTCACCGCCGGCAAGGACTTCCACCTGGTCTTCAGCCCGGAGCGGGTGCTCACCGGTCGGGTCTTCGCCGACCTGCGCCGCTACCCGAAGCTGGTCGGGGGCATCGACGAGGCGTCGGCCGAGCACGGCGTGCGCTTCTACGAGGCGGTGCTGGACTTCGACGAGCGGGCCGACCTGAACCGCCCGAACGGTGTCTGGGACCTCGGCTCCGCGGAGGCGTCCGAGCTGGCCAAGCTCGCGGAGACCACCTACCGGGACGTCAACATCGGCCTGGCGAACCAGTTCGCCCGGTTCGCCGACACCGTGGGCGTCGACGTGACCAAGGTGATCGAGGCCTGCAACACCCAGCCGTACAGCCACATCCACTCGCCGGGCATCGCGGTCGGCGGGCACTGCATCCCGATCTACCCGCGGATGTACCTGTGGAACGACCCGGCCGCCACCGTCGTGCGCTCGGCCCGCGAGGCCAACGCCGCCATGCCGGAGTACGCCGTCGACCTGCTCGCCGCCGCGTACGGCGACCTGACCGACGTCGGGGTGCTGGTGCTCGGCGCCGCGTACCGGGGTGGCGTCAAGGAGACCGCCTTCTCCGGCGTCTTCCCGACCGTCGAGGCGCTGCGCGCCCGGGGCGCCAAGCCGTACGTCTCCGACCCGATGTACACCAACGAGGAGCTGGTCGCGCACGGCCTGCCGGGCTACGACGGCGAGCCGATCGGGGCGGCCGTGATCCAGGCCGACCACGCCGAGTACCGCACCCTCGCCCCGGCCGACCTGCCGGGCGTGACGGTGCTGGTCGACGGCCGCCGGGTCACCGACCCGGCCCGCTGGACCGGCGTCCGCCGGGTGGTCATCGGCGGCTGACCCGTTCGCCCGCCAGTGGGCCCCGGCCGTCGCGGCCGGGGCCCACTGCGTTTGCGCCGCCCGGCGGACACCGGTGGCGAGGGGTCGTCGGCCGTTCACCCGGGCAATACTTGGGTTACCTGGCCCGTTCAAGGCCGCAGCCGCCCGGTATCGGATCTCATCGACGCCGGTGGGCAGACAGGGAGCGTTCCTTGTTCAGCAGAGTACGGAGCCAGCAGGGCATCGCCACGGTCGGCGCGGTGCTGCTGGCGTACGGGATCATGGTCCTGGCCGGCGTCTTCGGCTGGGTGGTCCCGTTCGCGGTCGCGGGGCTGGTCGCCATCGCCGGTGAGTTCGCCCTCGCCACCCGGTTCGCCGCGACCGGCGAGCTGCTGGAGAAGGGCGGGCTCGGGCTGGTCTGGCGGCAGCTCACCCGGGACCTGTCGGTCGTCCTGCTGGCCGTCAGCGCGGTCCGCCCGAGCGTGGGCGGCACAGTCGTCGTCATGCTGCTGCCCGCCGCGCTCTGGGCCCTCGCGGTCGGCACCGGCGCCCTCGCGGTGCTCGGCGAGCGGCGGGCCAGCACCCCGGCGTACACCCGCAACATCGACCTGGGCGGGTCGGGCCGGGTGCCGGCCCCGCCGGCCTGGGCGCGCCGCATCGAGGGGGACCGGCTGCCGCTGCTCAACCTGCTGCTAGTGCCGGCGGCCGTGGTGGCCGCGCTGACCGACCGGGTGACGCCGGTGGTGGTGACCGGGCTGGTCACCCTCGCCGTGGGCGCGGTGACGGCGGCGGTGCTAGCGCTGAGCTGGCTGCGCGGGCGGGGCCGGACGCCGGGGGTGCTGCCGGCGCTGGATGCCTGGCTGCGCCGGGAGCGGCCCGAGGTGGCGCTCTACTTCGCCGGCCCGGCGAAAGACGTCTACCAGGCCAACATGTGGCTCGCGCCGATCGAGGCGGCCGGGCACCGGGCGGTCGTGCTGCTGCGCGCCGAGGAGGCGTTCCGCGAGCTGGCCGACACCCGGCTGCCGGTGGCCTGCGTACCGGCCGGCGTCGACTTCATGAACCTCGACCTGAGCACCATCCGGTTCGCCCTGTACGCGGCCAACGTCGGCGCCAACATCCACCTGCTCCGCGAGCCGGGCGTGAAGCACGTCTTCGTCGGCCACGGCGACAGCGACAAGCAGGCCAGCGTCAACCCCTACAGTAAGGTGTACGACGAGGTCTGGGTGGCCGGTCCGGCCGGCCGGGAGCGGTACGCCCGCGCCGGGGTGGGCGTGCTGGACCGCGACATCGTGGAGATCGGCCGCCCGCAGCTCGCCGGGGTGCATACCTTCGGCTCGGCGGCCACCGACCGCCCGTTCACCGTGCTCTACGCTCCCACCTGGGAGGGCTGGCTCGACGACGACCCGTACCACACCTCGCTGGTGCTGATGGGGGAGCGGATCGTGACCGGGCTGCTCGCCACCGGCGGGGTCCGGGTGGTCTACAAGCCGCACCCGCTGACCGGCACCCGGTCGAAGCAGGCCCGGGCGGCGCACAAGCGGATCGTCACCCGGATCCGCGCCGCCGGCGGGGACACCGACGCCACCTCGCTGGACGGCACCGCCCACCTGGTGGTCACCGGCCGTACGCCGGCCCTATTCGACTGCTTCAACACCACCGACCTGCTGATCAGCGACGTCTCCAGCGTGGTCTCCGACTTCGTGCAGAGCGAGCGGCCGTACGTGGTGGCCAACCCGGCGGGCCTGCCCGAGGACGAGTTCCGGCGGACGTATCCGACCGCCCGGGCGGCGTACCTGCTCTCCCCGGACTGCGGTGAGCTGGCGAAGGTGATCACCGTCACCCGGGCTGGGGACGACCCGATGACCGAGGCGCGGCGGGAACTGAAGGAGTACCTGCTCGGACCCGCCGGGGTGAACCCGATGGACCGGTTCCGGGCGGAGATCGACCGCCTCTGCGACTGACCGCCGCGCCGACGAAAGGGGGCGACGGCCGACGGCCGTCGCCCCCCCGCTGCGTGCGTCAGCCCCGCTGCGGCGGGTTGTCGACGTCCCGGGAGATGACCTCGCCCCGCTCGTCGACCCAGCCCTTCGGCCGCGCCGGGTTGCCGGCGACCAGCTGGTACGGCTGGACGTCCTTGGTCACCACCGAACCGGCGGCGATCATCGCGAACTCGCCGACCTCGATCCCGCAGACCAGGGTGGCGTTGGCGCCGATCGAGGCGCCCCGGCGGACCAGCGTCGGGGTGATCTTCCAGTCCGGGTTCTGGGCGCGCGGGCGGAAGTCGTTGGTGAAGACCGCGCACGGGCCCACGAAGACCTCGTCCTCGATGGTCACGCCCTGGTAGACGGAGACGTTGTTCTGGATCTTCACCAGGTCGCCGACCGTGACGCCGGCGTCGACGTACACGTTGCGCCCGATGACGCAGCCGGCGCCGACCTGCGCGGTCGAGCGGATGTGGGCCAGGTGCCAGACCTTGGTGCCGTCGCCGACCTGGGCGCCCTCCTCCACGTCGGCCGTCGGGTGGACGAAGACAGGGGACCGGTCGTTGGTGTCAGTCATCCTTCAACTCGCATCGTCGCAGGGCGCGTCGTCGCGCCGTCGGTGCCGCGTGGTTGCCGCGCCGGTTGACCGTCGCGGCCGCGCGGGCCAGGACCGCCCGGCCGCCCCGGACTCTCGCTGCCGAGGCCGGGGCGCGGGCTCGGCGTAGCATAACGAGGCCGTCAGCCGAGCAGCGCCGCCACCGCGTCGGCGGCGGGTGTGTCCGCCGGCAACGCCTCCGCCGCGAGCACCGCGTCGACCGGCAGCACGCCGTAGAGGTGCGGGAAGAGCGCCCCGCCCCGGGACGGCTCCCAGCGCAGCGCCCCGCCCAGCCGGTCCGGGTCGACGCTGAGCAGCGTGAGCCCGGTGACCCCGCCGAACACCCGGCGAGCGGTCTCCACCACCTGGTCGGGGCCGGAGAGGTGGATGTACCCGTCCTGGTGGTCCATGGCCGTGCCGGTGAAGTGCCCCGCGGCGCGGGCCCGGTCCCACTCGTCGGTCGACAGAATCTTGTAGATCATCATCACCACCGCAGCCTAGGGCGGCGCGCCGGTCGGTTCACCGGTACCGCCCCGAGCGGGCCCGCCCAACCGGCATGCTCGGATGCGACAGGTGCGGAGGGATGCCGATGGCGAGCTACGACGACGACTGGACCGACGGTCAGCGGGCCGTCTACGACGAGTGCCACCAGGCCGGCACCGAGTGGGCCGGCGACCCGGACACCCCCAGCGAGGACGTGCAGCACGTGATCAACCTGGCCGAGGCGGACGACGACACCCTCGGCGCGTCGGAGAGCGACTATCCGCCGCTGGTCGACGCCGTCACCCAGGCCACCGGCGTGGCGGTGACCAGCGTGCCGCTCAGCCACCACGACCCCGGCTTCCGCGGCTTCGTCGACGGGGTCCGGGACGCCACCGCCGACGAGGTCTTCGGCCTTTGACCGGGCCGGTGGGCGTCGGCGGCCCCGCCATCGGGTCGCCGGAGGGCTACGGCGACGACTTCCAGACCAGGCTCAGGTACGTGCCGTACCAGCCGGAGACGAGCACGAGGAACGCGAAGACGGTGAGCACGGTGCTCCGCCGGGCCTTGGCGAGCCCCATGGCGATCGGCAGGAGGAGCGTGAAGGCGGGCACCAGGTAGCGCCCCTTCGCCCAGTAGTAGTTCTCCGTGCCGACGCTGATCAGGAAGAAGGCGATCGAGTAGATCACCAGGGGCAGCGGGTAGCGGTGCAGGACGAGCAGCGCGATCAGCACCACCGCCATGCCCAGCAGCAGGGTGGACATGTAGGGCGCCAGTCGCGACGGCTCGGTCAGCACCTCCATCAAGGTGTTGACCGTCGACACGCCGCCGTCGAAGCCGATCTTCCAGGCCGTCTCCTGCATGTGGAAGTAGCCGTCGGCCCGGCCCAGCCGGTGCCCGATCCAGGCCAGGTAGCCCAGGTAGCCGAGCGGGGAGAGCGCCGCCGCCGCCCACGGCCGCCAGCCGTCCTGCCGGCGGACGATCGCCACCAGCGCGGTCACCCCGACCGCGGCGGCCAGCGTCGTCGCGGTGGGTCGGGCGAGGCCGGCGACCAGGCAGAGCAGGCCGGCGGCCACCCACTGCCGGCGCAGCAGCGCGTAGAGCGTCCACGCGACGAGCGCGGTGAAGATCGTCTCCGTGTACGCCATGTTCTGCACGATGGCGTGCGGGAGCACCGCCCAGAGGCCGACCAGGAGCAGGCCGACCCGGCGGGAGCCGAGGTGGGCGCCGACCGCGTAGATCCCCCAGGCGGCGGCCAGCCCGGCCAGCCAGGAGACGATCAGCGCGGCGACCTGCGTGGAGAACGGGGTCACGGCGGCGACCGCCGCGATGAGCCCCGGGTAGAGCGGGAAGAACGGCAGGTTGGGCAGCGTGCTGCGGGACTCCGGGTGGTGGTTGTTCGCCAGGCCCGCGTCGTACCCGTCGTTGGCGATCTGCACGTACCAGATGCCGTCGAACCGGCTGTGCAGCAGGGACCAGAAGTCCGCACCCGCGCGGTGGGCGAAGAGCGCGAGGATGATCAGCCCGCTGAGCCGCAGCAGGGCGTAGAGCGCCACCGCCTGCGCCGCCGGGAACCGCCGCCAGGATGCCGGTCGGCGCTCGTCGGTCGGCTCGTCCACCCGGCCCTCCCGAGCGGCGGGACCTGGCGCGCCGGTGGGGCGGTCCGGGTCGAGCGCAGTCGGGGCGTCGACGTCGCGGTGAGGCGCGGACTCGTCGTGCGCGGCAGCGGGAGCGGACACAAGGCAAGACCTTAACTCACCGGGTCCGGTGGCATCCGACCCGGCGAGGGACGGGGGCTCCCGCCGCGCGGGCCCGTCTGCCACCATTCGTGGGCAGCACGTCGAGGGGATGGGGGCACGGGTGCGGATCCTCCTGGTCGAGGACGACCGTCGGGTCGCCGCCGCCCTGTCGTCCGCCCTCACCCGGCGCGGCTACGAGGTGGAACACGCGGCCACCGTCGCCGCCGCCCTGTCGGCCGCCCCCTGCGACCTGGTGCTGCTCGACCTGACCCTGCCCGACGGCGACGGCACGGACCTGTGCCGGGAACTGCGCCGGCGCAGCAGCCAGCTCGGCATCATCGCGGTGACCGCCCGGGGCGAGGAACGCGACCGGGTGCTCGGCCTGCGGCTCGGCGCCGACGACTACGTGGTCAAGCCCTTCTCGATGGTGGAGCTGCAGGCCCGGATCGAGGCGGTGCTGCGCCGGGCCGCCCACACCGTGCCGGAGCGGAACCTGATCGAGGCCGGGCCGGTCCGGATCGACGTGGCCGGGCGGACGGTGCGCGTGGCCGGTCGGTCGGTCGCCCTCACCCGCAAGGAGTTCGACATCCTGGTCTCCCTCGCCCGGCAACCCGGGGTGGCCGTGCCCCGGGACCGGATCCTGCTCGACGTCTGGGGCACCACCTGGGCCGACCGGCACACCGTGGAGGTGCACGTGGGCTCGCTGCGCGGCAAGCTCGGCGACCCGACCCTGGTGGAGACGGTCCGCGGGGTCGGCTACCGGCTCCGCGGCGAGTGAGGAGGCCCGGTGCGTCGTCGGCTGGTGATCAGCTACCTGCTGCTGATGGTGCTGGTGCTGCTGGCGCTGGAGACGCCGCTGGCGGCCACCCTGGCCAGCCGCGAGACCGACCGGGTCCGCGCCGACCGGCTCGCCGACGCCACCCGCTTCGCCTCGCTGGCCGGTCCGGCGCTGCGCGGCGGCGTACCCGGCCCGCTCGACGGTGAGCTGGGCGCCTACGACGAGCTGTACGGCATCGGCGCGGCCGTGGTCGATCGGGACGGCCGTACGGTGGTCGCCTCCACCAGTTGGGAGCCCGGCCACGGCACCGCGTCGGCGCTGGACACCGCGCTGGCCGGGCAGCAGTTCAGCGGGCCCGATTCGGTGTGGCCCTGGGCGGACGGGCCGGTGGTGGTGGCGGTCCCGATCAACGACGGCGGCGAGGTGCTGGGCGCGGTGGTGACCGCCACCCCGGTCGACCGGGTGCGGCGTACCGTCACCTCCTGGTGGCTGCTGCTCGCCGGGATCGGCCTGCTCGCGGTGCTGGCCTGCGTGTCCACCGCGTTCGGGCTGGCCGGCTGGGTGCTGCGCCCGGTCACCGAGCTGGACGCGGTGACCCACGAGATCGCCGAGGGCGACCGGGGCGCGCGGGTCCGCCCGCGCCTGGGCCCGCCGGAGCTGCGCCGGCTGGCGGCGAGCTTCAACAACATGGCCGACGCGGTCTCCGACGTGATGGACCGGCAGCGCGCCTTCGTCGCGCACGCCAGCCACCAGCTGCGCAACCCGTTGACCGCGCTGCGGCTGCGGGTGGAGGAGCTGGGGCCGAGCCTCACCGACCCGGACGGCCGCGCCGAGCACCGCCTGGCGCTGGAAGAGACCGACCGGTTGGCCCGGGTGCTCGACGCGCTGCTCACCCTGGCCCGGGCCGAACGGGAGGAGAACCAGCGGATCAGCGTGGACGCCGTGGAGCTGGCCGCCTCCCGGGTGACCGCCTGGCAGCCGCTGGCCCGGCACCGGTCGGTCGCCCTCCGGCTCGTCACGGTCGACGCCCCCGCGTACGCCCGGACCGTCCCCACCGCCATCGACCAGGCGCTCGACGCGTTGATCGACAACGCGGTGAAGTTCAGCGGCGACGGGGGAGAGGTCACCGTCACCGTCCGCCCGGCCGACGGGGGCACCGCGCTGGAGGTGCGGGACACCGGCCCGGGCATGACCGCGAGCCAGCTCGGCCAGGCCACCGAGCGGTTCTGGCGGGCCCCGGACGTGCAGAACGTCGACGGCGCCGGGCTGGGGTTGACCATCGTCGCGGTGCTGGTGGACGCCTCGGACGGCCGGCTCACCATGCGGCCGGGGGAGCCCCGGGGGCTGGTCGCGGAGCTGTGGTTCCCGGCCCCGGACGAGGCCGGCGTCGACGCCGACGACGCCGAGTCCGTCGAGCCGGTCGGCTCCGACGCCGGTTAGGGCTTGGTCGCCCGGTACCAGTCGGCGGCGCCGGGATGCAGCGGCAGCGGGGTGGTGACGATCGCCGAGCGGGGGCTCATCCGGCCGGCGGCCGGATGCGCGGCGGCCAGCTCCGCCCGGCGCTCCATCAGCAGCCGGGTCACCTCGCGGACCAGCGCCTCGGGCAGGTCGGCGCGGACGATCAGATAGTTCGGGTTCGCCACCGTGCTGACCGGCGGGGCCCCGTACACCGACCGGGGGACGTCCCGGGTCACGTAGACCTGCCCGTACCCGCGGCGCAGCGGCTCGGTCCACTCGCCCAGGTCGACGATCCGGACGGCGGTGGCCTTGGCCAGCTCCTCCACGCCGCGGACCGGCAGGCCGCCGGAGAAGAAGAAGGCGTCGATCCGGCCGGCGCGCAGCGCGGCGACCGAATCGTCCAGGCTCAGGTGCTCCTGGCGGACCACGTCGCCGCCGAGCCGGGCCACGTCCAGCAGCCGGGTGGCGGTGACCTCGGTGCCGGAGCCCTCCGCGCCCACCGAGACCCGCCGCCCGCGCAGGTCGGCCAGCGTCCGTACCGGCGTCCCGGCGGTGGTGACCAGGTGCAGCAGGTCGTCGTAGACCCGGGCCACGGCGAGCACGCCGGGCTGCTCCGGCGCCGCGGTCGGCAACACGTCGGCCTGGGTGAAGCCCAGTTCGGCCTCGCCGGACCCGACCAGCCGGACGTTCTGCGCGGACGCGGCGGTGACCACCACGCTGGCCCGCACCCCGGGCAGCTCCCGGTTGAGGACCGCCGCCAGCGACTGCCCGAAGGCGTGGTAGACCGCGGTCGGGCTGCCGGTCGCGATCCGGATCCGCACCGGTTCGGCGCGTTCGTCCCGGCAGCCGCCGAGCCCGGCCAGCGCGGTCACCAGCATCAGCACCATCAGCGGCGCGGCGGCCCGGCGCGGACGGCGGACAGACCAGCTACGGCTCACGGGCTGCACTGTGCGCCGTGCACGCCGCCGCGCGCAAGCCCGCCCGGTCCGGCGGGTGCCCCGCTGCCGCGCCGGGGACTTTGCCCGACGGTCGCGTCCGCCCGGCGTCCGCAGTCGGCCGGGGTCAGCAGGCGGGGGCGAGGGCGGCGCTGTCCAGGATCCGGTCCCGGTGCGGGCCGTGCGCGACGCTCACCACGAAGCAGCCGGCGCCCGGCCGGAGCAGCGCCGGGACGTCCAGCAGGGCGGCGCCGCGGACCAGCACCGCCGCCAGCTCCCGGTCGGTCAGCCGGACACCGAGGATGTGCCGGCGGACGTGCCGGCCGCCGGCCAGCAACGCCGAGCGCCAGGCGGCGGCGGCCAGCCGGGGCCGCCACACCCGCCGGGCGGTCGACGCACCGGGCACCGGCCCGCCGAGCAGTTCCCGGCGGCCCTGCCGCCAGCCGGCCTCCAGCAGCGTCGCGTACGCCGACCGCTGCTCCCGCGGCACGGACAGCCGGTGCAGCTCGTACCGGCGGCGCAGGCCGCCCGTGGTCAACTCGTGCTCCACCGGCACGTCGAGCCGAACGAGCAGCTGCCGCATCCGGCGCGCCGCGTCCTCCCGGTTGAACTCGGCGACCCCGCCCCGATACGTCTCGACGGTCGGCCGGCGGCCGTCCGTGGCCGGTGGCGGGGTGCAGCGCACCAGGCAGGCGACCTCGAACGCGTCGGCCAGGGTCAGCCAGTCCAGTGGTGGCGGTGTCGACGGCAGGCGGGGCCGGTCGAGCAGGGTGGTGGGTTCGAGGGCCATCGGACCGCTCCTTGTCGGCGTCGGGGTCCCCTAACCGTGGCCCGGTGGCCGGTGCGGCGAAACGGGTGCGCGCCAGCCTTGAGCAAAACTTGCGGCTATCGGGGTGCGGGCCGATGCTCCGCCCTTTAGGGCCGGGGTGAAGGCCCGCGCAGGAGGGCCGCCATGGCCCGAGCGTGCTCTAACCCGGCCGGTTCTGCTGCTCGATGTATTGACGCAGAACGGTCAGCGGTGCGCCGCCTACGGACCCGGCGAAGTACGAGCCCGACCACAGCCGGTTGACCCGGTAGTAGTGGGGCAGCAGGTCGGGGAATTCCTGCCGCATCCGACGCGAGGACACGCCCTTGAGGCTGTTGACCAGCTTTGACTGCGTACCGCAACTTCTTCGCCTCGCTGTCGGAAGAGCGCAAGGGGCGCAAGGTCGCGCCGCCGCGGTTCCGGTCACGCAAGGACAACCGGCAGGCCATCCGGTTCACCAGGAACTCCCGGTTCGCCGTGCTGGACAACGGCCGGCTGCGCCTGCCGAAGATCGGAGAGGTGCCGGTCCGTTGGTCCCGGACCCTGCCGGCCGAGCCCAGCTCGGTGACGGTGATCAAGGATGCGGTGGGCCGGTACTTCGCCTCGTTCGTCGTCCAGACCACAGATGAGCCGCTGCCGCCGGTCGGGTTCGAGGTGGGTATCGACCTGGGCCTGACCCACTTCGCGGTCCTGTCCAACGGCAAGAGGATCACGGCCCCGAAGTTCCTGCGCCGGGCCGCCCGCAAGCTCAAGCGGTTGCAGCAGGACCTGTCCCGCAAGCAGCGGGGCAGCAACAACCGCGCCAAGGCCGTCGTCAAGGTCGCCCGGGCGCACGCCCGGGTGGCCGACAGCCGGCGGGACTGGCAGCACAAGCTCTCGACACGGATCATCCGCGACAGCCAAGCGGTGTACGTCGAGGACCTGTGCGTCGTCGGTCTCGGCCGGACGCGGCTGGCCAAGTCCGTGCACGACGCGGGCTGGGCCGCCTTCACCGACATGCTGGAGTACAAGGCCGCCCGGTACGGGCGGACTTTCGGTCGAGTCGATCGGTTCTTCCCATCGACCCGAATGTGCTCTGACTGTGGGCGGATCAACGAGAAGCTGCCGCTCAGCGTCCGGTCGTGGACCTGCCCGTGCGGGCCGGTCCACGACCGGGACGTCAACGCAGCCATCAACATCCTCGCGGCGGGACGCGCCGAGAGGCTAAACGCCTGTGGAGCGCAGGCAAGACCGGCATCCGTACCGGCACCGCGCCGAGAAGCAGGAATCCGCCCGAACGCCGCGTGTTCCACGCGCAGCGTGGAGGGAACCTCCGCCCTTTAGGGCGGAGAGAACGTCAAAGCTCCGTCACCACGACGTCGAGCTGGCGCGGGCGGCCGGCAGCCACGGGCTGCTCCTCGACCGTGTACTTGAGGTCCCGCAGCGCGCCGACCAGGGCGTCGGCGGTCCGCGGTCGGACCCCGGCGGTGAGCAGGTCCCGGACCAGCCGGCCCTTCGTCGCCTTGTTGAAGTGGCTGACCACAGCGCGGCTGGGCACCCCGTCGACCGTCCGCTCGTGCAGCACCCGGACGGTCACCGTCCGGGCGGCCAGCTCGCCCCGGGGCGTCCAGGTGGCCGCGTACGCCCCGGAACGCAGATCCAGCACCGGCCCCGCCCCGGCGGCCGTCACGATCGCCGGGGCCAGGGCCCGCCGCCAGTACGCCGACAACGCGCCGACCCCGGGCAGCCGCGCCCCGACCGGGCAGCGGTACGGCGGGATCCGGTCGGTCAGCCGGACGGCCCCCCACAGGCCGGAACTGATCAGCACCGACCGGCGGGCGGCCCGCTCCGCCGCGGGCGGCAGCGTGGCCAGGTCGAGCGCCTCGTAGAGCACCCCGGTGTAGATCCGGCCGGCCGGCGCGGTGGCCGCCTCCCGCAGCCGGGCGTTGCGGCGCAGCTCGCCGCGCTGCCCCTCGCTGAGGCCGAGCGCCGCCCGGGCCGCCGCCTCGTCCGGGCCGGCGCAGAGCGCCACCAGGGCGGTCAGCACCTCCTCCCGGGCGCCGGTGAGTTCCGGCAGGGAGAGCCGGGACGGGTCGAGCCGCCGGCCGGTGCCGGCGTCGGCCTTCCCCTCGGAGGGCGGCAGCAGGATCAGCACCCGGCCAGCGTACGGCCCGGGTTCAGCGCCACGGCCGGACGGCCGCCTCCGGGTGGTACACGCGATAGCCGCCGACCTCGGTGACCATCGCGGCGTCGGCCTGGTCGCCGAGCAGCCGGCGCAGCCCCCGCTCCGCCGACGACCCGACCGCCAGCACGTACCCCGGCCGGTCCGCCCGGCCCGCCCGCTTCCAGTACGCCGGGTAGCGGTTCTGCCCCGGGGTCAGGTTGCCGTCGAGGACCCCGCACACCACCGTCTCGCCCGTGTTGAAGATCAGCCGGTTGCAGGTCCAGTAGTCGCCGTACACCTCGCGCAGGCCGGCCCCGCGCACCGCGTCGGCCAGCTCGCGGGCGTGCCGCTCCTCGGCGCGCAGCGAGCCGGCTTCGGCGACGAAACGCCCGGTGGCCGCCAGCGCGATGCCGGTCAGCGCGACCAGCGCGGCGACCGCCACCGCGCCGCCGAGCGAGCGTGCGGCCGCGCCCCCGCCCCGCCGGGGCCGGTCCGCCGTCCCGGCCGCGCCCCGCCGGGTGCGGACCGCGGCCAGCCACAGCGGCCAGAGCACCGCCGGCAGGGAGATCTGCAGCACCGACAGGTAGCGCGAGTTGCCCAACGGGTCGGTCGCGGCGAGCGGGCTGCGGACGTACGCGAGCAGGGTCAGCGTGGCGCCGGCGACCAGGGCGAGTTGCGCGACCGCCCGGACCCGGTCGGCCCGGTGGGCGGCCCGCCGGTACGCGACCGCGGCGGCCACCGCGGCGGCCACCAGCAGCACCGGGTAGAGCAGGCCGAACCACTGCTGCCAGCGGGCGCAGCCGTCCATCGGGCAGAGCCCGGAGGCCAGCGGCACCCCCTCCAGCAGCCCGCCGCGCAGCCGGTCCGACCACGGCGGCGGCGTCCCGGCCTTGGTGCTGATCTCCCGGAACACCGACAGCGAGTCCTGCCCGTCCGGGGCCACCAGGTTGTCCTTGATCATCGGCGACACCCCGAGCAGGAACCCGGCCACCAGCAGCACCCCCGGCCAGCCCACCAGATCGCGGGGCGCGGCCCAGACCAGCAACAGCCCGGCCACCAGCAGGTACGGCACGATCAGCCAGTCCGACCAGAGCGACACCCCGGCGAGCAGCCCGAACAGGCCAGTGGCCAGCCAGCGGTGCCGGACCCGGCGCTCGGCGAGGGCCACCGCGATCAGCAGCATCGCCACCACCGCCGGCTTCACCTCGGGCCGGCCGCCGACCACGGTGAGCTGGTCCCGGACCACCCGCTCCGAGCCGAGCGCCAGCAGGCCGACGACCAGGACGGCGAACCACGGGGAGAACAGCCGGCGGGTCAGGCGGTACATCAGCCAGAGGAAGAGCGCGTAGAGCGCCAGCAGCGGCAGCCGCAGTACCGGCCAGCTCGGCCCGGCCAGCCCGATCAGGGGCGCCGCCAGATAGGACTCCAGCATCCCCATGTAGCGCTGGCCGTACAGGAAGACCGGCCGGTCCCGAGCGGCGGCGATGTGCAGCGCGGCCAGGCCGAACGTCGCCTCGTCGCTGTTCGAGGCGGGCAGCGTGAGCAGGGTCAGGACCAGCCGGTAGCCGACCCCCGCGAGCCCCAGCAGCAGCGCGACGAGCGCCGGCCGGTCGAGCGTCGGGCGCCACCGCCCGTCCTGCACTGGTGTCGACACGACCAACGCCCCCGTCGTCGTCCCGACCGCAGTTTGTCACGGTGACCGCCGGCGGCGGGGTGGATCGGCGGAGCCGGTTCCCGGGCCCACTCGCGTGGCCGCCCTCGCCCGGGTGTGGCAGGGTGGCAGCGTGCCACCCACAGCCGCTGGCCAACTGGCCGTACCGAACCTGCACCGGGCAGCGCGGATCGAGGACGCCGTGCACAACCTGGTGGCACGTCGGCTGCGGCGCACCGGGTGGCGGGTCAACATCATCGCGTACGCCGGCTACGGCGGCCCGGGCTGGGCGCGGGTGCTCTGCCGGGTGCTGCTCGGCCGCCCGGACATCCGTCAGCGCGGCCGGTTGGAGAAGGTACGTGGCTGGCGCAGCTTCGCCACCCTGCCCGCCAAGCACGCCACCGTCACCATCGAGGCCGGCGGCGTACGACACGAGGCCACCGCCGACCGCAGCGGCTTCGTCGACACCGTCATCGAGGCCGACTTCGCCCCCGGCTGGGCCTCCGTACGCCTCAGCGTGCCCGACGCCGAGCCGGTGGAGGCGCTGGTCCGCATCCTCGACCCCGAGGTCCGGTTCGGCATCCTCTCCGACATCGACGACACGGTCATGGTCACCGCGCTGCCCCGCCCGCTGCTCGCCGCGTGGAACACCTTCGTCCTCGACGAGCACGCCCGGGCCGCGGTGCCCGGGATGGCGGTGCTCTACGAGCGGCTGGTCACCGCGCACCCCGGCGCGCCGGTCTTCTACCTCTCCACCGGGGCGTGGAACGTCGCCCCGACGCTGACCCGGTTCCTCTCCCGGCACCTGTACCCGGCCGGGCCGCTGCTGCTCACCGACTGGGGTCCCACGGCCGACCGCTGGTTCCGCAGCGGCCGGGAGCACAAGCGGGCCACCCTGGCCCGGCTGGCCCGCGAGTTCCCCGACGTGCGGTGGTTGCTGATCGGCGACGACGGCCAGCACGACCAGGAGATCTACCGCGAGTTCGCCGCCGCCCACCCGGACAACGTGGCAGGGGTGGCGATCCGCCGGCTGTCACCGACCCAGTCGGTGCTCGCCGGCAGCCTGCCCGCGCCCGCGGGCCGCCCGTCCGCCGGACCGGTCGGGCAGAAGTGGCTCTCCGCGCCGGACGGCGCCGGCCTGTGGAAGCTGCTGCGGGACGCGGGCCTGGTCTGACGTACGGCCCGACCCGCCTCCGCGGTGCCCGGCGTCAGGAGGCGCCGCCGAAGTCGACATCCCGGGTGTCGACCGTCCCGGCCGTCCGCCCCGGCGCAGTCTGATAGGCCCAGTACAGGTTGGTGTGCGCGATGACCTGGTCCGGCGCCGGCGCCCCCCATGCCGTCTTGTCCCCGGCCGTGTGCGCGTCGCCGACCAGGGTCGCGTCGTACCCCCGGGTGAAGGCGCCGTGGAGCGTCGAGCGGACGCACGCGTCGGTCTCCGCGCCGACGACGACGAGTCGACCGACCCCGAGGCCCGACAGCACGGTCTCGAGGGTGGTGTCCTCGAAGGAGTCGCCGTAGCTCTTCTCGACCAGCGGCTCGGCGTCGCCCGGCTTCAGCTCGGGGACGATCCGCCAGGCGTCGCTTCCTCTCACGAGATGGTGGTCGGAGTGCTGGACCCAGACAACCGGTACCTGTTCCCGCCGCGCCTTCTCGACCAGGCTGCCGACGTTCGCCACGACCGCGTCGCGCTCGTGCGCCCCCTCGACGACGCCGTTCTGCACGTCGACGACGAGGAGTGCGGTGTTCGGCCGGTTCTCGAGTGTGGTCACGGTGTCTCCTTAGCGCGCTGGTCTCCTGCAACCACCGACGCTAGACCTACCCACCGACAACAAGGCGCGGCGATGGTCGGCCCCTTCCGGACGCCAGCGGTCCTTGCCACGATCACTCCCTGACGGCAGCCCGGTCGCCCGGCGGGCGACGGCCGTGACCAGTCGGACGAGCGTGAGCGTCGGTCCGGGGAACCTCGGGGCGGCGTGCGCCGTCGACAGGCGCACGCCGCCCGGCGGTTCCCCTACGTCAATCGCTCGACGGGTGGGTCGGCCTCCTGGCCGGGTAACCCCTAGTTCGCGCCGCCGCCGACCAGGGCGCCGTCGGCGTCCATGCCGGCACCGGCGTCCAGGCCGCCGTTCTGCGCGCCGTCACCGGCCATGCCGTTGCCGGCCTGTTGCTCGTCGCCGGCGTCGCCCGGGCCGACCTGCTGGCCGGCGCCGTGCTGGTCCGCGCCGGCGGAGCCGGCCGCCTGCCCCGGGTCGGCGGGGGGCGCTCGCGCAACCCGGCAGGCTCGGGTCGGCGACCATGTAGGAGTCGCCGCCGTCGTTCCCCGCCGCGCCGCCGCCCTGAGCCGCGTTGCCGTTGCCTAACCCGGTGCCCTTGCCCTGTGCGTTGCCCTTGCCCTGTGCGTTGCCCTGGCCTTGCGCGTTGCCCTGGCCTTGCGCGTTGCCCTGGCCTTGCGCGTTGCCCTGGCCTTGCGCGTTGCCCTGGCCCTGGCCCTGCGCGTTGTCCTGGCCCTGGCCCTGGGCGGCGCGTTCGTCCCGGGCGGCCTGGCGGGCCGCGCGCACCTGCTGCGCGATCGCCCGCAGCTGCTGGATGCGTTCCCGGATCTGCTGGAGCCGGTTGGCGATCCGCTCACCCGCGTTGCCCGCCTGCTGCTCGCCGGCGTTCTGCTGCCCGGCCTGCTGCTCGTCCGCGCCGTTGCCGGCTTGCTGGCCGTTCCCGCCGCCGGCCTGCTCGCCGTCCGCGCCGGCCTCCTGCCCACCGGCCTGCTGGCCGTCCGCGCCCTGCTCCTCGCCTGCCTGCTGACCGCCGCCCTGCTGCGCGTCGCCCTGCTGGGCGGCGCCCGCCTGCTCGGCTGCGGATGCCTGCCGCGCCGCCTGGATGATGCCGGCGATCTGGCCGATCAGCCCGCCGATCGCGTTGATGATGCCGACCGCCTCTTCCGCGCCGCCGGCCGCGCCGTCGTCCTGGGCCGCGTCGTCCTGGGCCGCGCCGTCGTCCTGGGCCGCGTCGTCCTGGGCCGCGCCGTCGTCCTGGGCCGCGCCGTCGTCCTGGGCCGCGCCGTCGTCCTGGGCCGCGCCGTCGTCCTGGGCCGCGCCGTCGTCCTGGGCCGCGCCGTCGTCCTGGGCCGCGCCGTCGTCCTGGGCCGCGCC
>NZ_QGKS01000085.1 GCF_003172935.1 Micromonospora sicca
GATCTCGATCGACGACGTTCGGGCCGCCGCCGACGACATCGCCGGGACGGTGGTGCGTACGCCGCTGCTGCCGGCCCCGTGGGACGGTGAGCTGTGGCTCAAGCCGGAGAGCCTGCAACCGGTGGGCTCGTTCAAGCTGCGCGGGGCGACCCACGCGGTGGCCCGGCTAGACCCGGCGACCCGGGCCCGGGGCGTGGTGACCCACTCGTCCGGCAACCACGGCCAGGCGCTCGCCTACGCGGCGCGGGCCGCGGGCGTCCCCTGCACGGTGGTCGTCCCGGCGGGAGCGCCGCCGGTCAAGGTGGACCGGATCCGGGCGCTCGGCGCGGAGGTGCGCCTGGTCCCGCCGGCCCGCCGGCTCGCCGAGGCGGAACGGATCGCGGCCGACACCGGCGCCGCGCTGGTGCCGCCCTTCGACGACCGGCGGGTCATCGCCGGGCAGGGCACCATCGGCCTGGAGATCGTCGCGGACCTGCCCGACGTGGACGTGGTGCTGGTGCCGGTGGGCGGCGGCGGGCTCGCCTCGGGAGTGGCCACGGCGGTGCCGGCGCTCCGCCCGTCGGCCCTGGTGATCGGCGTGGAGCCGCTGCTCGCCGCCGACGCCAAGGAGTCGCTCGCCGCCGGCGAGGTGGTGGTCTGGGATGTCGAGCGGACCTACCGGACCAGCGCCGACGGGCTGCGTACGCACCTGTCCGCGCTGACCCTCGCCCACCTGCGGGACCGCCTCGACGGCATCGTCACGGTGACCGAGGAGGAGATCCTCGCCGCCACCGGTCGGCTGGTGCGGGACGCGCGCCTGGTGGCCGAGCCGAGCGGCGCGGTGGCCCTGGCGGCTCGGTTGTCGCACCGCGACGAACTGCCCGCCGGGCGTACCGTCGCCGTGGTGACGGGCGGCAACGTCGACCCGGCGCGGCTCGCGTCGGTGCTGGCCTGACCGGAGGGGCCGGCGACCCGGGCCCCTCCGTCGGTGGTCAGGCGCGGCGGAGGCGGTCCAGGATCCAGGCGTTGATGAACGCCTCCTCACGCCAGGCGTCGTACCGGCCGCTGGGTCCGCCGTGGCCGGCGCCCATCTCGGTCTTGAGCAGGTAGTCGCCCTGCGGCGCGACCGCGCGCAGCCGGGCGATCCACTTGGCCGGCTCGTGGTAGAGCACCCGGGTGTCGTTCAGGCTGGTCACCGCGAGGATGGCCGGATAGTCGACCGGGGCCACGTTCTCGTACGGGGTGTACGACTTCATGTACGCGTACACCTCGGGGTCGTCGAGCGGGTTGCCCCACTCCTCCCACTCGGTGACGGTCAGCGGCAGTGACGGGTCGAGGATCGAGGTGAGCGCGTCCACGAAGGGCACCTGCGCGACGATGCCGGTGAACGCGTCCGGGGCCAGGTTGGCCACCGCGCCCATCAGCAGGCCGCCGGCCGAGGCGCCCCGGGCCACGAGGCGGTCGGCGGCCGTCCAGCCGGCCTTGGCCAGGTGCCGGGCGCAGGCCACGAAGTCGGTGAAGGTGTTCTTCTTGGCCAGCAGCTTGCCCTGGTCGTACCAGCGCCGGCCCAGCTCGCCGCCGCCGCGGATGTGCGCCACCGCGAAGATCACGCCCCGGTCGAGCAGGGAGAGCCGGGCGATGGAGAACCACGGGTCCATGCTCGCCTCGTACGACCCGTAGCCGTAGATGACGGCGGGGGCGGAGCCGTCGCGCGGGGTGCCCTTGCGGCAGATCAGCGAGATCGGCACCCGGGTGCCGTCGTCGGCGAGCGCCCAGTCCCGGTGCTGCTCGTAGTCGGCCGGGTCGTACGGCCGGCCGTCCGGCCCGGGCCGCACCGGCTTCTGCTTGCGCAGCACCATCTGCCGGGTGACCAGGTCGTAGTCGTAGACCGAGTCGGGGGTGACCAGCGAGGTGTAGCGCAGCCGCACCTCATTGGTGCGGTACTCCGGGTTGGCGTCCAGCCCGACGCTGTAGATCGGCTCGGGGAAGTCGATGTCGTACGGGTCGCCGCCGCCCACCGGCAGCACCCGCAGCCCGGTCAGGCCGTTGGTGCGCAGCGAGACGACCAGGTGGTTCTCGAACGCGTCGACCGACTCCAGCCGGGTGCCGGGGGAGTGCTCGATCAGCGGCGTCCAGTCGCCGGGCGCGTCCGCCGAGGTGTACGCCAGCGCGAAGTCCTCCGCGCCGTCGTTGTGCAGGATCAGGAACCGGTGCCCGTGGTGCTCCACGGCGTACTCGACGCCCTGCCGGCGGGGCGCGATGATCGCCGGCTCGCCGGTGGGGTTGGCCGCCGGGATCACCCGTACCTCGCTGGTGATCTTGCTGTGGATGTCGATGACCACGAACCGCTCGGAGCGGGTCAGCTCGACGCCCACCCAGAACCGCTCGTCGTCCTCCTGGTGGACCACCACGTCCTCGCCGGACGCCGTGCCGACGGTGTGCCGCCAGACCCGGTTCGGCCGCCACGCCTCGTCCACCGTGACGTAGAAGAGGGTGGAGGCGTCGGTGGACCAGGCGGTGCCGTAGAAGGTGTCCGGCACCTCGTCGGCCAGCACCTCGCCGGTGGAGAGGTCCTTGATCCGCAGGGTGAACCGCTCGTCGCCGGCGAAGTCCGTCGAGTACGCCAACCAGCGGCCGTCCGGGCTGACGTCGAACGCGCCGAGCGAGAAGAAGTCGTGCCCCTCGGCGAGCAGGTTGCCGTCGAGCAGCACCTCCTCGCCGTCCAGCGGGGCGCCGTCGGCGCTGATCGGGGGCGCGGTCTCGCCGTCGCGGACGGCCCGGCGGCAGTGCACGCCGTACTGCTGACCCTCGACGGTGCGGGTGTAGTACCAGTACCCGTCCTTGCGGGTCGGCACCGACAGGTCGGTCTCCTGGGTGCGCCGGCGGGTCTCCTCGAACAGCTGCGCGCGCAGCGCCTCGAGGTGCGCGGTGCGCGCCGCCGTGTACGCGTTCTCCGCGGTCAGGTGGGCGATCGTCTCCGGGTCGTCCTTGGCGGCGAGCCAGGCGTACTCGTCGACGACGGTGTCGCCGTGGTGGGTGCGCTCGGTCGGGACGCGCTTGGCGACGGGTACGGGCGACGGCTCCAGGTCGCGGCGCGGCGACAGACGCGCCGAGCTGGAGTTGTCGGGGGTCTCGATGGTCACGGCGTCACGTTACCGGCCCCCGGCGCGCCGTCGTGGGGTACGCGCGGCACGGGATCCGGCAACCCCGCCACCACGTCTTTCGAACACATGTACGATGACCGGCATGGCGGCTGCAGCGAGTTCCACGAACCGGCCCGGAGCCCTGGAGATCACCCGGCGACTGGCGGAGATCTGCGGCCCGCCGTTCGCCCGCTTCGCCGGCCCCGCCGACGAGGTGGCCGGCCGGACGGCGCGCTGGGTGGCGGTGCCGGGCGGTCCGCACGCCGCCGCCGAGGTGCTGCGGCTGGCCGCCGCGCACCAGCTCACCGTCGTGCCGCGCGGCGCCGGCACCAAGATCGACTGGGGTGCCGCTCCGGCCCAGGTCGACATCATGCTCGACACCGGCCGGCTCGCCGGGATCTGGCACGAGCCGCAGGGCTCACCGGTCGCCGAGATCGGCGCCGGCACCCCGCTCCGGGCGGTCCAGGCGACCCTGGACCGCACCGGCCAGCGGCTGCCGATCGACGTGCCCTCTCCCGGGGCGACCCTCGGCGGGGTGCTCGCGGCCGACGAGGCCGGCCCGCTGCGGCACCGGCACGGCAGTCCGTGCGCCCAACTGGTCGGGGTCCGCTACCTGGACGCCGAGGGCGAGCTGGTCAGCCTGGGTGCGGCCGGCACCGCGCGGCTCGGCCAGGCCGGGCCGGCGGGCGGCGAACCAGCGGGCGGCGAACCGGCGGGCGGCGGCGCGGCGGGCGGCGGCGCGGCGGCACTGTTCGGCGCGGCGCAGGTGCCGGGGCTGGACGTGGCCCGGCTGCTCTGCGGCTCGCAGGGCGGCCTGGGCGTGCTGGTCTCGGCGACCATGCGGGTGCAGGCCGTGCCGGCCAGCCGGGTCTGGGTGACCCGGCCGGTCTGGACCCCGCTGGAGGTGCACGACCTGGTCCGGGCGGTGCTCGCCGCCCGGCTCGACCCGGCCGCCGTGGAGCTGGACCTGCCCGTCCCGGTCCCGCTGCCCCGCCGACGGGTCCACCCCGACCACCCCTCGGTCCTCGGCCGGCCCGACCATCCCTCGATCGCCCGGCGGTCGGTCGGGCCGGCCGCGGCGGGCAGCCTCGTGGTGCTGCTGGAGGGCGGCCCGGCCGACGTCGCGGAGCGCGTGGAGCGGCTGGTGGGCCTGCTCGGCCCGGAGGCGGTGGCCGGGCACGCCGCCCCGGAGTGGTGGGGGCGCTACCCGTTCGGCCCGGGCGAGACCGCGCTGCGGATCGAGGTGCCCATCAACGACCTGCACGCGGCGGTGTACGCGCTGCGCGACGCCGCCGGCAGCGCGGTGCCGGTCCGCGGCTCGGCCGGTATCGGCACGGTGCACGCCGCGCTGCCCGGGTCCCTGCCGCCCGACCGGGTGGCGTCGATCGTCGCCGCGGTGCGCGGGGTGCTGCTGGCCCGGCGGGGCCGCTGCGTCGTGGTGGCCGCGCCGGCGCCGGTCCGCCGGGTGGTCGACCTCTGGGGCGACCTGCCCACGCTGCCCCGCCTGCGGGCGGCCAAGGAGCACCTCGACCCGCACCAGCGCCTCGCCCCCGGCCGCCTCCCCGGCGGTCTCTGACCTCCGTTGTCAGAGGGCGTCGTTGCGGAGGACCAGGATGGCGATGTCGTCGCGGGGGGCCTCCACCGAGAAGCCGATCGCGGTGGCGCGCAGCCGGGCGGCGACCACGTCCGCCGAGTAGCCGGCCAGCGGGGCGGCCGCGTCGCGCAGCCGCTCGGTGCCGAAGAGCTCCCGGCCGCGCCGGCGCTCGGTCACCCCGTCGGTGTAGAAGATCAGCGCGTCGCCCGGGCCGAGCGAGATCTCGGCGGTGGGCGTGGCGATCGAGTCGAGCAGCCCGAGCGCCGTGCCGCCGGTGCCGACGAAGTCGGCGCCACCACCGCCGCTCAGCAGCACCGGCCGGTCGTGGCCGGCCAGGTGCAGGGCCACGTCGAGCTGGTCGCCCCCGGCCGGCCCGACCGCCGCCAGGGCCAGCGTGCAGTATCGGCCGCCGCCCCGCTCGACCAGCGTCTCGTTCAGCCGGCTCAGCACCTCCGGCAACGGCTTGCCGTCGCCGACCAGCACCCGGATCACGTCGCGGACCAGCCCGGTGACCGCCGCCGCCTGGACGCCCTTGCCGGACACGTCACCGATGACCACCAGCCAGCGGCCGTCCGGCAGCGGCACCACGTCGTAGAAGTCGCCCCCGACCTCGGCGTCGTCGCCGGTCGGGACGTACTCGGCGGCGAAGCCGATGCCCTCCACCACCGGGAGCACCGGCGGCAGCAGCGACTGCTGGAGGGTCTGCGCGACCCGGCGCCGTTCGGCGTGGATCCGGGCGTTCTCGATCGCCAGGGCGGCCCGGCGGGCCACGTCCTCCAGCACCGAGACCTCGTCCGGGTCGTGCCGGTGCCGCTGGTGCCGGCCGACGGCCAGCGTGCCGAGCCGCTGGCCGCGGGCGATCAGCGGGACGGCGAAGCCCTCCATCGGGGCGCCGAGCGGGACCTGCGACGCGCTCCGCGACGCCTCGCGCAACCGGGCCTGGATCGAGTCCGGCCCGGTCTCCTGGAGCACCTTGTGCAGCTGCGGCAGCACCGACTCGTCGGCGTGGCTGGCCGCGGCGAGCCGCAGCCGACCCCACTCGTCGGTGGTGTGCACCGCGCACCACTGGCCGAGCCGGGGCACCACCAGCTGCGGGATGAGCGCCATGGTCAGCTCGACGTCGAGGGACTGGGCGAGCAGCTCGCTCGCCTCGGCCAGGAAGGTCAGCCAGGCCGACCGGCGTACGTCCGCCCGGCGCAGCCGATCGTTCTCCAGGTGCAGCGAGAGCCGCTCGGCCGCCAGCACCGCGAGCGGTCGGGCGTACGCGGACGGTGCCGCGTCCAGCTCCAGCTCTCCCGCGTACGGGCGGTGCACGGCCAGCGGCACCCGGACCAGCTCGTTGTCGTCCCGGGGCTGCCGGCCGTACCGGGCCAGGACCTGGGTGCCCTGCCCGTCGCCCCGGTCCAGCCGGACCACGCCACCGGCCGCGCCGACCATCTCCGCCAGCCGGGTCACCAGACCGGTCGCGAACTCCGGCAGCGGGTCCTCCGCGTACGGATCGGGGCTGATCTGCATCAGCTCGCTCATCGCGGCCGCGCTCGGCGCGTCGCGCGTCGCGTCGTCGCCGTCGGCGAGGTGGCTGTGCGCCTCCGCGGCCGCCGTCCGCCGCTCCGGCGGCGCGGCGTCGTGCCGGTCCAGCCGGAACCAGACACCCTTCCCGGTGGGCAGGTAGGTGGTGCCCCAGCGGCTGGCGAAGTGGTCCACCAGCAGCAGGCCGCGTCCCCGCTCGGCGACCTCGGTGATCTCGTCGGAGACGTTGCGGACGCCGACCACCAGCTCGTCCACCGGCCCGGCCGCGAAGTCCGAGACGGTCACCGTCAGCCCGGTCTCGTCCGCCGCGACCTCGATGTCCAGCTCGGTGCGGGCGTGTTCGACCGCGTTGGTGGAGAGTTCGGTGGTGAGCAGCAGCGCCTCGTTGAGCAGCTCCTCGAGGTCCGCCTCGGCGAGCACGGACCGGACGAGGGCCCGGGCGGCGGCGGGCGTACGCCGGTCGGCGGGCAGCCGGACGCTACGGACATGACTGTCCGAGTTGTCGGTCATGCCCGGTTCCGCCTCCGCTGACACCTCCGTATCCTCCACCGCCGTCGCCCCGGCTGCCAAACCCCCTGCCGATTGCGCGGGCCGCACCCGCGACGCCCACCGATGGGGCGGAGCGCCGGGGGCCGGGCGGCGGGCCGCTCGGACGGCGCGTGGGAGTGGCGGCTGCGCGCACGTCGTAGCCTCGACGGCGGCACGGGCAGAATGGTGGGATAGGCGCGTGTCGGTACGAGCCGGGCCCCGAGCTGAGCGAGGAATGATGACCACGGCGAAACAGTCGACAGCCGCGGATCCGTCCGCCCCCGATCACGAGGTGCTGCTCGGTGAGCTGGTGGAGGCCCTGCGGCGGGTGCGCAGCGGCGACCTCAAGGTCCGGCTGCCCCGCCGGGCCGGCCTGGCCGCCGAGGTCGCCGACGCCTTCAACGACGTGGTGTCGCTGCAGGAGCGGCAGCACCTCGACCTGCGCCGGATCAGCCGGATCGTCGGGCGGGACGGCCGGCTCACCGAACGCCTCGACGACGAGGGCCTGGACGGCTCGTGGGCGGAGGGTCAGCGGGCGATCAACTCGCTGATCGACGACCTGGGCCGCCCCACCACGGAGATCGCCCGGGTGATCGTGGCGGTGGCCGACGGCGATCTCTCCCAGCACATGGCGCTGGAGATCGACGGCCGGCCGCTGCGCGGTGAGTACCTGCGCATCGGCCGCACGGTGAACACCATGGTCGACCAGCTCTCGTCCTTCTCCAACGAGGTGACCCGGGTGGCCCGCGAGGTGGGCACCGAGGGCAAGCTGGGCGGCCAGGCCGACGTCCGCGGCGTCGCCGGCACCTGGAAGGACCTCACCGACTCGGTGAACACCATGGCGTCGAACCTGACCGGCCAGGTGCGTTCGATCTCCCAGGTGGCGACCGCGGTGGCCAAGGGCGACCTGTCGCAGAAGATCACGGTCGGGGCGCGGGGCGAGGTCGCCGAGCTGGCCGACACGATGAACTCGCTCACCGACACGCTGCGGCTCTTCGCCGAGCAGGTGACCCGGGTGGCCCGGGAGGTGGGCACGGACGGCAAGCTCGGCGGTCAGGCGGAGGTGCCGAACGTCGCCGGCACCTGGAAGGACCTGACCGACAGCGTCAACTCGATGGCGTCGAACCTGACCAGCCAGGTGCGCAACATCGCCCAGGTCTCCACGGCCGTGGCCAAGGGCGACCTGTCGCAGAAGATCACGGTCGCCGCGCAGGGCGAGATCCTGGAGCTGAAGGACACCGTCAACACGATGGTGGACCAGCTGTCGTCGTTCGCCGACGAGGTGACCCGGGTGGCCCGTGAGGTGGGCATCGAGGGGAAGCTGGGCGGCCAGGCCCAGGTGCGGGGCGTCTCCGGCACCTGGCGCGACCTGACGGAGAACGTCAACCAGCTCGCCGGCAACCTGACCAGCCAGGTCCGCAACATCTCGCAGGTCTCCACGGCCGTCGCGAAGGGCGACCTGTCGCAGAAGATCACCGTGGATGCCCAGGGCGAGATCCTGGAGCTGAAGAACACGGTCAACACCATGGTGGACCAGCTGTCGTCGTTCGCCGACGAGGTGACCCGGGTGGCCCGCGAGGTGGGCACCGAGGGCAAGCTGGGCGGTCAGGCTCAGGTCAAGGGCGTCAGCGGCACGTGGCAGGACCTGACCGACAACGTGAACTCGATGGCGTCGAACCTGACCAGCCAGGTGCGCAACATCGCCTCGGTCACGACGGCGGTGGCCAAGGGCGACCTGTCGCAGAAGATCACCGTCGACGCCCGGGGCGAGATCCTGGAGCTGAAGTCGACGGTGAACACGATGGTGGATCAGCTGTCGTCGTTCGCGGACGAGGTGACCCGGGTGGCCCGTGAGGTGGGCACCGAGGGCAAGCTGGGCGGGCAGGCCCAGGTGCGCGGCGTCGCCGGCACCTGGCGGGACCTGACCGACAACGTGAACTCGATGGCGTCGAACCTGACCGCGCAGGTGCGCAACATCGCCCAGGTCTCCACCGCCGTGGCCAAGGGCGACCTGTCGCAGAAGATCACGGTGGACGCCCAGGGGGAGATCCTGGAGCTGAAGTCGACGGTGAACACGATGGTGGATCAGCTGTCGTCGTTCGCGGACGAGGTGACCCGGGTGGCCCGTGAGGTGGGCACCGAGGGCAAGCTGGGCGGTCAGGCTCAGGTCAAGGGCGTCAGCGGTACGTGGCGGGACCTGACCGACAACGTGAACTCGATGGCGTCGAACCTGACCAGCCAGGTGCGCAACATCGCCTCGGTCACCACGGCGGTGGCCAAGGGCGACCTCGGCCAGAAGATCACGGTGGACGCGCAGGGCGAGATCCTGGAGCTGAAGAACACCGTCAACACCATGGTGGACCAGCTCTCGTCGTTCGCCGACGAGGTGACCCGGGTGGCCCGAGAGGTCGGCATCGAGGGCAAGCTCGGCGGCCAGGCGCAGGTGAAGGGCGTCTCGGGCACCTGGCGGGACCTCACCGAGAACGTCAACCAGCTCGCCTCGACGCTGACCACCCAGCTCCGGGCGATCGCCCAGGTCTCCACCTCGGTCACCCGGGGCGACCTGACCCAGCGGATCGCGGTCAAGGCGCAGGGCGAGGTCGCCGAGCTGAAGGACAACATCAACCAGATGATCGTCACCCTTCGGGAGACGACCAAGAAGAACGCCGAGCAGGGCTGGCTGGACTCCAACCTGGCCCGGATCAGTGGTCTGCTCCAGGGCCAGCGGGACCTCGGCGAGGTCTGCCGCATGATCATGATGGAGGTGACCCCGCTGGTCGACGCGCAGCTCGGCGCGTTCTTCCTGACGGACAGCTCCGACGGGAGCATGCGACTGCGGTTGACCGCCTCGTACGGCTACGTGGCGCGGGGACACGACGTGACGTTCGGTCCGGGGGAGGGGCTGGTCGGGCAGGCCGCGCTCTCCCGCCGGACGATCCGGGTCAAGGCCCAGCCCGACGGTCGGCTCGTCCTCCGCTCCGGACTGGCCGAGACGCCCCCGGCCGACCTGGTGGTGCTGCCGATCCTCTTCGAGGGCGAGCTGCTCGGCGTGATCGAGTTCGCCAGCGTGACCACCTTCTCCGAGCTGCACCTGTCGTTCCTGGAGCGGCTGGTGCTCACCCTCGGCCTCGCGGTCAACACGATCCAGGCCAACCGGCGTACGGAGGAGCTGCTGGCCCAGTCCCAGCGGCTCGCGCAGGAGTTGCAGGAGCAGTCGGCCGAGCTGCAGCGCACCAACGCCGAGCTGGAGGACAAGGCCCAGCTGCTCTCCGAGCAGAAGGGCAACATCGAGACGAAGAACCGGGAGATCGAGCTGGCCCGGCTCGGCCTGGAGGAGAAGGCGCAGCAGCTCACCCGGGCGTCGGCGTACAAGTCGGAGTTCCTGGCGAACATGAGCCACGAGTTGCGTACGCCGCTGAACTCGCTGCTGCTCCTGTCCCGGTTGCTGGCCGAGAACTCGGAGCAGAACCTCACCCGCAAGCAGATCGAGTTCGCCCGGACGATCCACAGCGCCGGTTCGGACCTGCTCTCGCTGATCGACGACATCCTCGACCTGTCCAAGATCGAGGCGGGCCGGATGGACGTCGAGCCGACCGAGGTGCGGTTCTCCGAGATCCGCGGATACGTCGAGCAGGCGTTCGCCCCGCAGGCCGAGGAGAAGGGCCTCGACTTCCAGGTCCGGGTGGCGAAGGACCTGCCGCCGGCGCTGGTCACCGACGCCCAGCGGTTGCAGCAGATCCTGCGCAACCTGCTCTCCAACGCGGTGAAGTTCACCGACAACGGCGCGGTGACGCTGCGGATCGCCCCGGCCGCGGAGAACGCCGTCTTCGACGTGCCGGCGCTGACCAATGCCCGGCAGGTCATCGCGTTCACGGTGATCGACACGGGCATCGGGATCTCGGACGACAAGCTGTCGCTGATCTTCGAGGCGTTCCAGCAGGCGGACGGCACCACCAGCCGCCGGTACGGCGGAACCGGGCTGGGCCTGTCGATCAGCCGGGACCTGGCCCGGCTGATCGGCGGGACGATCACCGTGTCGTCGGCGCCCGGGCAGGGTTCGACGTTCACCCTCTTCGTACCGGACGTGCTGGCGCCGGACGCGGTGGTGGCGCCGGCGCCGCCGTCGCCGAGCCGCGCGGGCCTGCCGTCGTCGCTGCTCATGCCGATGGAGCTGCCGCAGCCGCCGGAGACCCCGGCGACCCGGCGGCTGGAGGGAGCGACCGTGCTGATCGTCGACGACGACGTCCGCAACGTCTTCGCCCTGACCTCCGCATTGGAACTGCACGGGATGACCGTGTTGTACTCGGACAACGGGGTGGACGGGGTCCGCCTGCTGGCCGAGCATCCGGAGGTGGACATCGTGTTGATGGACGCGATGATGCCGGACCAGGACGGGTACGAGACGACCCGGCAGATCCGGCGCAACCACCGCTTCGCGGACCTGCCGATCGTCTTCCTGACCGCGAAGGCGATGCCGGGTGACCGCGAGTCGGCGCTCGCGGCCGGGGGTAGCGACTACATCACCAAGCCGGTCGACCTGGACGAGCTGATCGAGTTGATGGCGTCGTGGGTCAGCGGCAGCCGAGGCGAGGAGTATTCGTGACACAGATGGCCAAGGCGCTGCTGGTGGACGACCGGCGGGAGAACCTGATGGCCCTGGAGGCGATCCTCCAGGGGCTTCCGGTGCAGTCGGTCGCCGTGGAGAGCGGCGAGGCGGCGCTCAAGCAACTGCTGGTGGACGACTTCGCGGTGATCCTGCTGGATGCCCAGATGCCGGACATGGACGGGTTCGAGACGGCCAGTCACATCAAGCGGCGGGAGCGGACCCGGCACGTACCGATCATCTTCCTCACCGCCGCGGACAAGGACGCCCAGCTCGCGCTGCGGGGCTACGCGGTCGGCGCGGTGGACTACCTGACCAAGCCGTTCGACCCGTGGGTGCTGCGGGCGAAGGTGTCGGTCTTCGTCGAGCTGTGGGTGAAGACCCGGCAGCTCGCCGCCCAGTCCGACGTGGTGCGGGAGCGGGACGCCCAGTGGCGGGTGCTCACCGAGGCGGTGGACGAGGCCACCGCCCTGCTGCGCGGCGACGACGGCCCGGAATCCCGGGAGCGCGCGGTGGACATCCTCGAGCAGGCCCGCTGGGGCAACAGCGCCTGACGGTCAGGCGTCGGCCCGGTCGCCGTGTCCCGTCGCGGCGCGCCGGGCCCGCCACCGCTCGCCGAGCGAGTCGATCTCCTCCTGTACGAAGAGGAAGAAGTCCCGCATCTCGCTGACCCGCTCGCCGCCGGGGGTCTCCCGCCCGGCCAGGGCCGCCACCCCGCCCGCGGCGATGTCGATGAAGTTCTTGTAGAGCCCGGTCTTGGTGATCGTGGCCTCGTACCAGGGGTTGTCCGGCATCCGGTAACGGTCCCGCCGGGAGCCCTTCACCGGCTCGCGGACCAGCATGGCGAACTGGGTGAGGTAGCGGACCGCGCCGGAGACGGCCGCGGCGCTCACGCCCAGCCGCTCGCCGATCTCACCGGCGGTGAGCGGCCCGTCGGCGCTCATCACGGTGAAGAGCACGCGGGCGGCCATCCGGGGGAAGCCGACGTCCGCGAAGGCCATCGCCATCCGTTCGACGAAGAGGTGGATCTCCTCCTCGTTCCGGGCGGGGTGGCGGTCGTCAGCCATCGGCGGATGCTCCTCACTGCCATGTCCTGGACCCGATCGTGCCTCAGGTCTCACAGTCTTCACAAGTCTGTGAAACGAGCGTAGCTTCCAAATCATGGAAACTCCGATTGAGGTGTCCGGCCTGGTGAAGACCTTCGGCCGGACCCGGGCGCTCGACGGACTCGACCTCACCGTCCGCGCCGGGGAGGTGCACGGCTTCCTGGGCCCCAACGGCTCCGGCAAGTCGACCACCATCCGGGTGCTGCTCGGCCTGCTCCGGGCGGACGCGGGGGCCGTCCGACTGCTCGGCGGCGACCCCTGGCGGGACGCCGTCGCCCTGCACCGACGGCTGGCGTACGTCCCCGGCGACGTCACCCTCTGGCCCAACCTGTCCGGCGGCGAGGTGATCGACCTGCTCGGCCGGATGCGCGGCGGGCTGGACCCGAAGCGCCGGGCCGAGCTGCTGGAATCCTTCGAGCTGGACCCGCGCAAGAAGGGCCGGGCCTACTCCAAGGGCAACCGGCAGAAGGTCGGCCTGGTCGCCGCCCTCGCCTCCGACGTCGAACTGCTCATCCTCGACGAGCCGACCTCCGGGCTGGACCCGCTGATGGAGGAGGTCTTCCAGCAGTGGGTGAGCCGCGCCAAGTCCGACGGCCGGACCGTGCTGCTCTCCAGCCACATCCTGGCCGAGGTGGAGGCCCTCTGCGACCGGGTGACGATCATCCGCAACGGCCGGAACGTGGAGACCGGCACCCTCGGCGAGCTGCGTCACCTGCACCGCACCGCGATCGACGCCGAGCTCGCCGGGCCGCTGGACGGCCTCGCCACCCTGCCCGGCGTGCACGACCTGCGGGTCGAGGGCAACCGGGTGCGCTTCGACGTGGACACCGCCGCGCTGGACGCCGCGCTGCGCCGGCTCACCGAGATCGGCGTACGCAGCCTGGTCAGCCAGCCGCCCACGCTCGAGGAGCTGTTCCTGCGGCACTACGAGTCGACCGGCGCCGAGGCGACCCGATGAGCACCCTCACCGGCACCCGTCACCTGGTCCGCCTGATCCTGCGCCGGGACCGCGTCCTGCTGCCGCTCTGGGTGCTGGTCCTCGCCGTGCTGCCGATGTCGTACGCGGCCAGCTTCTTCGAGCTCTTCCCGACCGCCGCCGAGCGGGCCGCGTACGCCGCCGGCACCGCCCGCAACCCGTCGATCGTCGCGCTCCTCGGCCCGGTGTACGGCGAGAGCGTCGGCGCGCTCACCGCCCAGCGTGGCGGCTTCCTGCTGGTGATCATCGCGCTGGCCAGCCTGCTCACCGTCATCCGGCACACCCGCACCGAGGAGGAGGCCGGCCGCCGGGAACTGCTCGGCGGCACCGTGCTCGGCCGGTACGCCGGCCTGACCGCCGCCCTGCTCGTGACGTACGCGGCCAACCTGCTGCTCGGCCTGCTCACCGCCGGCGGGCTCGTCGCCACCGGCCTGCCGGCCGCCGGCTCGCTGGCGTACGGGCTGGCCGGCGCGCTGGTCGGGATCGTCTTCGCCACCGTCGGCGGGCTCGCCGCCCAGCTCACCGAGACGGCGGGCGGGGCACGGGGGATCGCGATCGCCGTCCTCGGGGCAGCCTTCGCGCTCCGCCTCGCCGGTGACGCGGCGGAGCGCGAGTGGCTGAGCTGGCTCTCCCCGCTGGGCTGGGCGCCCCGCATCCGGGCGTACGAAGGCGACCGGTGGTGGGTGGCGGCGCTGTCGGTGGGGCTGTCCGCGCTGCTCGCCGCCGTCGCGTACCCGTTGTCGGTGCGCCGCGACCTGGGTGCCGGGCTGCTGCCGCCCCGGCTCGGGCCGGCCACCGCCGGGCGCGCCCTCAGCGGGCCGTCCGGCCTGGCCTGGCGCCTGCACCGCGGGCAGATCCTCTGGTGGTCGGTCGGCTTCGGCCTGCTCGGGCTGATCCTCGGCGGGGCGGCGAAGGCCGCCGGCAGCTCGGTCGAGGGCAACCCCCAGCTGGAGCAGATCATGACCAGGATCGGTGGCGCCTCCGGGCTGGCCGAGGCGTACCTCGGGGCGACGCTGAGCCTGGCCGGGCTGGCCGCCGCCGGCTACGGTATCCAGGCCGCGCTGCGGATGCGGGCGGAGGAGACCGACGGGCAGGCTGAGCCGGTGCTGGCCACCGGGGTGACCCGGACCGGCTGGCTCCTGTCGCATGTGTTGTTCGCCCTGGTCGGGCCGGCGGTGGTGCTCGCCGTCACCGGTTTCGCGACCGGCCTGACCTACGGGATCAGCGTCCACGACGTGCCGGGCGAGCTGCCCCGGCTGGTCGGCGCCGCGCTGGCGCAGCTGCCGGCCGCCTGGGTGCTGGCCGGCCTCGCCGTGCTGCTCTACGGGCTGCTGCCCCGGCTCGCCCCGGTGGCCTGGGCGGTGCTCGCGGTCTGCGTGCTGCTCGGCCAGCTCGGCGCGGTGCTGGAGCTGAGCCAGTGGCTGCTGGACCTCTCCCCGTTCACGCACACCCCGCAGGTGCTGGGCGACCACTGGCACGCCACCCCGCTCTGGCTGCTGACCGCCCTGGCCGCCCTGCTGTCGGCCACCGGCCTCACGGCCTTCCGCCACCGCGACACCCCCACCACCTGACCCCGCCCCCAGCTTCGGTTGATCATGAAGTTGTTGTCCCGCGCCTCGGCGCGTCGCGGCAACAACTTCATGATCAACCGAAGCTGGGGGCGGGGTCAGG
>NZ_QGKS01000072.1 GCF_003172935.1 Micromonospora sicca
CGGTGCGCCGCGGCGGCGCACCGCGCGCGGTGCGTTCCGGTTGGGCCGGAGCGGGCCGGGTCGAGGCGGCCGGTGGTGGCGGGCCCGGGGACGCCCCGCCGGTCCCGGTCGACGGCACGGCGGCACCGGACGGGTCCGCCGGGGGCGTCGCCAGGACGGGGGACAGGAGATCCCGGAGGAGATCGTCGACCGCGCCGGTGACCGTGCCGGCGGGTGCCGGGTCGGCGGCGTACGCGGCGTCGCCGGCGACCGCGTCGGAGGCACACCAGGCGCCGGTCACCCCGGCGACCAGCAGGCCCAACCGCAGCGCGACCCGCGTCAGCCGCTCGCCGCGTCGAGTCATCCCCGGCACCTCTCCGAGCCCCGGTCAGCATCGGGGTCAACGCCCGTACTCTACCGAAGGCATTCGTCCGATCACAGTGTGCGGCTGATCAGGATCGGGCGCGTCGCGCTCGACCAGGAGTGGAATCGGGCCGCCCTGGGTACCTCGGCGGCCATGAGCACGAGCGCGGTCGACAGCCCCGCCACCGACCCGGCCGACGCCCGGTCGCTGGGCACCGTCGCGGTCGTCGCCCACCGGAAGAAGACCCTCGGCGGTGGCCTGGACGAGCTGCGCGCCAGCCTGGTCGCGGCCGGCGTCGGGCGGCTGCTGTGGTACGAGGTGCCGAAGAGCCGGAAGGCGCCGAAGCGGGTGCGCAAGGCGCTGAAGCAGGGCGCCGACCTGCTCCTCGTCTGGGGCGGCGACGGCATGGTGCAGCGCTGTGCCGACGCCCTGGCCGACACGGACGTGCCGATGGGCATCCTGCCCGCCGGCACGGCCAACCTCTTCGCCACCAACCTCGGCATCCCGGCCGACCTGCCGGAAGCGGTCCGGATCGCGCTGCACGGCCGGCGCCGCACGCTGGACCTCGGCCGGCTCAACGGCGAGCACTTCGCGGTGATGGCGGGCGCCGGCTTCGACGGGGAGCTGATCCGGGAGGCCGACCGCAAGCTCAAGGGCCGGCTCGGCCGGGCCGCGTACGTCTGGACCGGGCTGCGGCACGTCCGCGGCGAGTTGGTGCGCACCCGTATCCGGGTCGACGGCGCCGACTGGTTCGACGGCGACGCGAGCTGCGTGCTCTTCGGCAACGTCGGCACGATCACCGGTGGCATCCCGGCCTTCGACGACGCCCACCCCGACGACGGCGCGCTGGAGATCGGGGTCTCCACCGCCAGCGGCGCCGTCGACTGGGCCCGCACCCTGGGCCGGATGGCCGCCGGGCGCGCCGAGGACTCGCCGTTCGTGCGGATCACCCGCGGCCGCAAGGTCACCGTCCGCTTCGCCGCCCCGAAGACGTACGAGCTCGACGGCGGGGCCCGGACCACGGCGAAGCGGCTGAAGGTGAAGGTCGTGCCGGGCGCCCTGACGGTCTGCTGCCCGGACCGCCCGGCCTGAGCCGCCGCGTCCGGTCGGCGCTGTCGGCCGGGCCGCCGGGCCCCGACCGCGTCCCGCGTCCGCGGGCGGGCAGGATGGCCGGCATGGACGACAAGGTACGCGGCTATCTGGCCGAGCTGGTCGACCGGGCGCGGGGCGTCCTCGGCGACGATCTGGTCGGCGCGTACGCGGCCGGCTCGGTGGGCCTGGACGCGTACCAGCCGGGGCGCAGCGACGTGGACGTGGCGCTGGTGGTGGCGCGACCGCTCGGCGGGCCGACGAAGCGCACGCTGGTGGACCGGCTGCGGCACGAGGCCCTGCCCTGCCCGGCCCGCGGCCTGGAGCTGGTCGTCTACCGCCGCGAGGTGGCCGGCTCCGGCACCCCCGACCCCGGCTTCGAGGTGGAGCTGAACACCGGCGCGGGGATGCCGTTCCGGGCCACCTACGCCCCGTCCGACCGGCCCACCGCCGACGGGCGCTTCTGGTACGCCCTGGACCGCAGCATCCTGCACCAGTCCGGGCTGACCCTGCTCGGCCCGCCCGCCGCCGAGGTGTTCGGCGACCTCGCCCCGGGCGACCTGCGGCGGCTGCTGGCCGAGGCGCTGGCCTGGTGGTTGGCGCTGCCGACCCCGCCCGGCGACGGCCCGGCACCCGGCGCGGAGGACGCGGTGCTGGGTGCGTGCCGTTCGTTGGTGAAGGCCCGCGAGGGCGTCTGGCTGTCCAAGGCGGACGCCGGACGCCGGCTGCTGGACCGGGGGGAGGACGCCGACCTGATCGGACGGTCGATCGCCGCCCGCCGGGGCGGTCCGCCGCCCAGCGGGCCCGAGGCGCGGGCCTTCCAGCGACGCGTGCTGGCCGAGGTTGCCCCGACGCATTGACGTGGATCAGCATCGCACTGTAAACAAGGCGTACTGATCGATCGGGGAGGGCCCATGCGACGTTCGGTACTGCTGTCGACGCTCCTGCTCACGCTCGCCACGACCACGCCGGCCGCCGCCGCGCCGCCCCACCCAGCCCCGGCGGCGCTCGCCGCCACGCCGGTCCAGGTCTACGGCGCCTGGCACTGCGGCAACGACTACTGCACCTGGGGAACCGTCCGCGCCGTCACCGAGTTCGACAGCCAGAACCACTGGCTGGTCGACCGCGGCGACGGCCGGCCCTCGGTCAACCTGGTGGTGCTCAGCTTCGTCAACCCGCTCGCGCTGCTGCGCCAGACCACCGACGCCACCACCCTCGACGGCGTGCCGCGCGGCATGACCCCGGAGATCGTCAACTACTTCACCGCCCGCGGCGTGCGGGTGATGCTCTCCGTCGGCGGCATCACCTACACCGACGACTGGGACGCCGCGCTCGCCGAGAACGCCACCCTGCTCGGCCAGCGGGCCGCCGCGGTCGCCAGCCGGCTCGGCGTCGGCATCGAGATCGACTACGAGCAGAACACCGGCCCGAACCTCGCCGGCCTGCAGTCCTTCATCGACGCCTACCGGGCCGTCCACCCGTACGACGCCAGCGGCGCGCGGCCCGAGGCGCGGCTCACGATCGACGTGGCCGCCGGTGACCGGTGGCTGATCGACCTCAACCGGAAGGCGACCGGGGACTGGCTGCGTACCGACGTTCCGGTCCTCGACTACGCCAACGCCATGGTGTCCGCCCGGCCCGCTTCGGCCAGCACCTCCCAGGCGAGCTGGCAGGAGCACGTCGACGGCAAGCCGCAGTACAGCCCGCCCGTGCCCCCGCTGGCCCCGGCCAAGTTCACCGGCGGCGTCTACATCGCCTACGGCGGCAAGCCGCTGCCGGAGTGCGTCGACTACGCCACCTCGGTGCAGCGTGCCGCCGCGCCGTACGTGCAGACCGTCGCCCCGCACGGCGCGGGCGCCACCGCCGGCATGCTCGGGTTCATGTTCTGGGCGGCCGAACGCCCCTCGACGCGGGGCATCGGCACGGTGCCGCCGAACACCTGCGAGGGCGGGACCGGCGCCGGGGCGAGCGCGCTGTCCGTCCCGGTGCCGATGCCCGCCCTGCGCCAGAGCTGACCGGGTCAGTCCCGTACCCAGGTGAAGGTGACCCGGGCGCCGGCCGGCAGCCGGTCCAGGTCGTTCAGCTCCAGCACGCCGGTGACCGCGCCGAACAGCTTCGCCTTGCGCAGCCGGAGCTGCCCGTCGGGAAGCTGGTAACGGTACAGCCCGTTGGCGTCGCTGCGCTTGGCGTCCTGCACCGCGATGGTCCAGTCACCGTCCTTCGCGTGCAGGCCCAGCTCCTTGCGCCAGGTCAGGCCGGTGCCCAGGTTCAGCACGAACTCCACCTCGTCCGCCGGCTTCGCCCCGGCCTCGATCCGGTAGTCGACCGCGTCGTGGTCGCGGGTGATCAGCTGCCCCGCCGACCGCTCCGACCAGGTCGGCAGGTGGGAGGCGGGCATCGGGGCACCCTTCGGCAGGGCGGCCAGCGCGTCGTCCGGCACCACCCCGACCCGGTCCCAGCGCAGCCCGAGCGCGGTGAAGGTGACCGGATCCGGCACGTGCCGCAGCACCCCGTCGACCACCAGGTAGACCGGATCCCGGTGCTCCTCGCGCAGCACCGTGCCGTCCACCGGCACCGGGCGCAGCGCCCGCAGCGAGTCGCGCGGCAGCACCCGGACGTCGGACCAGCTGAACCCGAGGCGGACCAGGGTGTCCGGATCGGGGATGTGGAAGCCGTGCCCGCCGTAGGTGACGTACACCTCCGGGCGGTCGATCTCCCGGAGCAGGACGTGGTCCCCGGGCACGTCGGCGACGTACCCCGTCGACCCGTCCGGCAGCTCCACCACCTCGTTCCAGCGCAGCCCGAGCCGGTCGAACTCCGGCGGGCTGGTCACCCAGAACTTCGCCCCGCCGTGCACCACGTAGATGCGGGCGTCGGAGCGGTCGCTGAGCAGCTTCCCGTCGGCGAGATACCAGGGCAGCCGCGGCGCGTACCGCTCCACGAAGAAGCCACGCCACTCGTCGCCGTTGCTCTCCCGCACCGCCCGGTCCGCCGGGTCGTACGCGGTCTTGAACTCCAGCGTGTGCTCCCGGCCCGGGTACCGGTTGTCCCAGATGAACACCCGGGTCCGCGCGTCGTCCTGCTCGTAGCCGTACGCCACCACCTGGTGGTCGTTGCCGAACGCGCCCGGGTCGCGGGACTGCACCAGGCCGAGCGGCTGCGGCAACCCCTGGTCGAGGAGCTGCTTGAGCTGCGGGAGCTGCTCCTCCCGGGTCATCCGGGCCACGCCGATCCCGTTGAGCGTGGTCGGGTGGTCCGGCGTCCGCATGAACTGGAAGTACATCGGCCAGTTGTCGACGATGCTGGTGATCAGCCGGTCGTAGACGTAGTCGGCGACGGGGTTGCCGTCCGGCGGCAGGGCGCTGGCGCCGGGGACCGGCAGCCGGTGGTGCCAGTGGTCCAGCGCCGCGAAGGCCATCCCGCCGCAGCGGCCCCTGGTGTCGGTGATCGGCAAGCCGGCGATCTTGATGTGGTTGACGAAGGCGTTGCGGAAGGCGAAGCCGTCCCGGGACGGCCGAAAGGACACCCTCATGAGAACTCTCCCGTACCTCAGTAGGTGACCCGGACGCCCATCTGCGTCCAGGTGAGCCGGCCGACGACGCCGTCGTCGGTGAGGCCGCGCATCCGCTGGTACCAGCGGACGCCCGCCTCGGTGAGCTCGTCGAACTCGGTGCCCGGCGGGCCGCAGCGGCGCGCGCCGACGAACCGCTTGACGAACGCCACGTCCGCGCCGCTGCTGCCCCGCCGGACGGTCCGGCAGCCCGGCACCTGGCCGGTGGGCGGCGCCGGAGGCTTGGTGGCCTGCCGCAGCGCGGCGAGGGTGGCCGGGCCGACGACCGCGTCGGCCGCCAGCGCCCGGGACTTCTGGAACGCCCGTACCCAGGCGGCGGTGCGGGGGCCGAAGTCCCCGTCGACGGTGAGGCGCGCGCCGAGCCGGTTGGCCAGGGTCTGCAGCTCCCGCACGTCGCTGCCCCGGCAGCGGTCCCGCAGCACCCGGTCGCCCAGCCGGGTGGCCGGTGACGCGGCGATGCCCCACGGCCGCTGGCTGTCCTCCAGCGAACGCTGGTGGCTGACGCTGACGTGCAGGTGCTTGTTGTGCGGGTTGGCGCCGCTGTAGCGGGCGGCCGTGAAGCCGCGGGTGCGGCTCCAGATCACCCGGTTGTAGATGACGTACTGGCAGGACGGGTGGCCGATGCAGTGCCGGACCACGAGCAGCGGGTCGATGCCGTCGACGTCCACGTCGATCGCGTTGACCGAGCGGTCGTCGCCGTCCGGGTTGTGGTCCGACCGGCGGGCCTGGTGGTCGGCGTCGCCGATCCAGCCGTCCGAGCTGCGGTCCCGGTGCGGCCACCGGGTGTTGATCTCCTCGCGCAGCACCCGCAGGGTGGGTGCCAGGTGCACGCTCACGTCACTGCTCCTCGTCCGTGGAAAGGTCGTACTCGACCGCGTCTCCGATGAGGGCCTCCGGGTCGTCGTCCTCCTCGAAGACGGTCACCTGGTAGTCACTGTCGACGCTGGCGGTGTCCATCACCGTCGCCTCCGGTCTCTGCTCGGGCCGGCGCCTCGCGGCGGCGTCCGCGCCGGCGTGCCGCGTCCTCGCGCCTGGCGGCGGTACGCGGCGGGGTACCTGCGTCCACTGTCGAAACCGCAGCTCACGGCGGCAAGGGATGAGTCGGCTATCGGCGGCGCGGCGACCCGACCGGCCGCCGCGCGCCGCCGATCGAGAAGCCCGTTCGCCGACCGGCGGGATCGCCCGGCGGATCGGTGGACCTCGGGCGTTCCACCGGCCGGCGATCCGCCCGGCTGATCGGACGATCAGCCCACCGGTTCGGGTCGGCCGGTCAGCCCGGCAGGCCGGTCAGCCCGGCAGGCCGGTCAGCCCGGCAGGCCGGTCAGCGCGTCCCGCAGGGCCGCCGTCAGGTCCGCCCGGGACAGCCCGGCGGGGTCCGGGGGCAGCGCCGCGATCACCCGCGCCGCGACCGCGTCGGCGAGGGCGTCCAGGTCGACCGCCCCGCCGGACCCGTTCGTCGGCGCGGCCATGACCTCGGCGTCCGCGCGCTGCGCCGGCAGCAGCGCCCGTACGGCCGCCGGGTCGGCGCTCTGCTTGGCGACGACCTCGCCGATCGCGCGGACCGTGACCACCAGTTCGTTGAGCACCCCGAGGGTGGACATGCCGCGCGGGATGCCGCCGCCGATGTACTGCCACGGCAGGGCCCGCAGCTGCCTGGCCACCGCCGGGTCGTTCAGCAGTGCGAGAAGCTGTTTCGCGTCCATCCCGCTCTCCTCCGTCAGTCCCCAGGGCCGCGGGTCCCGCTCCGCCGCCTCGGCCGGCCGGATGCCCAGGTGCAGCCGTCCCGCCCCGGGATCGGTGCCGGCGTACGCCCGCCGGGTCCAGCCGTCGTCGGCCCGGGCGGCCGTGCCCGCGTGGATCCACAGCGCGGCGGCGGGGTGGCGTTGGAACGCGGTGAGGAGCACGTCCGTGTCGACCCCGGTGACGTTCACGTCGATCGCGTCGACGCTGCCGCGGGTGTTGGGCCGGTGGTCGACGTGGTGGGTGGCGTCGACGACCGTCCGGTCGGCGCCCGGCCAGCGCCGGGCGATCTCGCCGCGCAGCGTCTCCAGCGCCGGGGCGAGCCGGCGGGGCGCGGTGGCCTCCTGCGCGATCAGCTCCCGCAGCGCCTGCTGCTCCACCGTCCGGTCGGTGAGGTCGCCCTCGTCGCGGTGGTAGTGCGACCACACCTGGCACCCGTTCGCCTTCGCCCAGGCGTGCATCCGCCGGTACCAGTCCGCGCAGCGGCTGCCGTCGGGATCCAGGTCCGCCGGAAAGTCGCCGGCCCGGGTGATCCGTGGATGGTTGATCTCGGCGATGCCCCACGGCCTGCCCGCCGCGGCGGAGAGCTCCACCATGATCGCCAGAGCGGCGGCCGGGTCCTCGTAGCCGGCCGGGCGGAACGGATTGCGGGCCTTCGGGTCGTAGGGGTACCAGTCGGCGAGGACCAGGTCGACCGCGTCCGACTCGTGCTCCGGCCACCAGGTACGCCAGTCGTTGACCCGCCGCCCGGCGGCGTCGACCCGGCGTACCCACTGCAGGGTCCAGCAGACCGCGAGCCGCAACCGGCCGTCGTGCCGGGCGGGGTGGTCGCCGACCTGGCTCCGGGTGCGGGTCCAGGACCGGCGGAAGGCCGCCGGGGTGGGGTCGCCGCCGGCCTGCTGCTCCGGCTCGTGGTGCGGGACCAGGATGAGCCGCCCGGTCCGCCCGGTCGCCTGCCAGGCGGCCACGAACGCGGCGGCGTCCACCTCCGGGTCCTTGTGGGAGACGATCACGTCGGCGTCCGCCGGCACCTGCGCCAGCCGCTGCCGCTGGTCGCTCCAGGCGGTCGGGGGCAGCCCGTCGCCCGGTCCGAAGAAGATCCGTACGCAGCTCGTCCGCGGGTACGTGGCGAGCATGCCGGGCACCGGTCGGGTACCCGGGCACCAACCGGTGGGCATCATGCCGGAACCTCCACGGCCAGCGGTTCCAGGTCGGCGCGGACGGCCTTGACCTCCCAGTAGAAGGCGTGCGAGGCCGGGGAACCGTCCACCGTGCGGACCCGGAACGCCCCGTCCCGGACCCGGCCCGCGGCCAGCGCGGACACCGGCTCGTCGTCGTCGAAGACCGGGGTGAGCTGGACGGTGCGCCCGTCCTGCCGGGTCAGCGCCTCGAAGTACGCGGGCAGCTCGACCGTCGCGGCGCCGCCCTCGAGGCGCCCCTCGCCCCGGTAGTAGACGCCGTTCTCCGGTCCCTCCAGCGCGGCGTGGATGAGCTGCCGGCGCTCGGTGGCGTCCGGGGCGTCCAGCGGGTGGTCGATGGCGAACTGCTTCGACTTGCCCTTGATCACGCCGCTGCCGGCGTTCAGGCTGATGGTGTAGCCACTGGACTCGCTGGCGCCGAGGTAGATGGCGCCCGAGGCGAACAGGTCGAAGGTGCTGATGCCGCCGCCGCTCCAGGAGGCCAGGGGGGGCGTCGCCGGGCCGACCACCATCTTGCCGGTCACCCTCATGTCGCCACCGAACGAGCTTCGGTTCTCCACGAAGAGGCTGCCGCTGTCCGCGCCGGCGACGCCGCCGAAGCCGACGTACACGCCGGCGGCGTTGAGCAGGTGCAGCCGCTCCGGGCCGCCGATGTGCAGCCGGGTGCCGCCGTTGATCCAGCTCCAGTTCGGCAGCGTCAGGTGCCCGGCCACCGACATGTTGCCCTGCACGCTCAGGTCGCCGTTGCCGGTGGCGTCCTTGACCACCGTCACCCCGCCGGTGGCCCGGACGGAGTAGGCGCCCTCCGCGGTCAGCGACAGCCCGCCGCGTCCGCGCAGGCTCGCCGCCCGCAGCTCCTTCACCGCCAGGTCGGCGTACGGCTTGCTGCCCTCGGTGTAGCCCAGCGCCGGGCCGTCGGCGCTGCGGTCGATCAGCTCGAATCCCCGGCCGGCGCGGAAGGACAGCTGCGCGTGCTGCACGCCCGGTCCCCAGAAGCCGAGCGCGGTGACCACCTGCCCGGCGGTCACCGCCGCGCCCTCCATGCTGCCCAGGTGCAGCATGCCGCCCCCGATGCGCAGCCGGTCCGCGCCGTACTGGGTGAACGCGATGAGGTCGTCGGGGTCGTTGTTGTTGGCGATCCGCAGGATCGTGTTCTCCCCGCCGTACGGCCAGTACCGGATGTACGCCTCGTCGCCGGAGCCGCCGCCCGGGTCGGTGGGGAAGGTGATGCCGGCCTGCGGACCGGCGCCGACGGCCGGCACGATCGCGCCGACCGGCACCCGCAGCCCGGCGACCTGCCGCCCGGTGGGCTGCACCGTCACCGTGCCGCCGGCCCGGGTCACCTTGCCCAGCACCACCGCGTGCGCGGGGTCGGTGGGCGGGGTGGCGCTGACCTTGACCAGGCCCTCCTCGGTCCACCGGGTCTCCGCGGCCAGCCCGCCCTCGTCGCGCGGGTCGGACAGGTACTCGTGGTACTCCACCCAGACGACGAACGTGCCGTCCCCGGGCAGCGTGGTCCGCCGGCTCTCCGGCAGCACGACGACCAGGCCGTCGCCGTCGATCGCCACGCCCTGCCCGACCGTCACGTCGCTGCCGGTCGGGGTCAGCTCCAGGCCGCTCACCACACCCGTCGGGCGCAGCAGCCGGGCGGCCAGGTTCTGCCGGGCCAGCAGATAGTCCAGCGCCTGGGTCAGGTCGTCGGCGCGCAGGTACTCGTAGTCGTAGTACCGGGGCCGCGCCATCGGCAACGGCAGGTTCCTCTTCCAGGTGATCGTCATCAGGGTCTCCGCTGATCGTGTCGGGCGCGGGTGGATGGTCAGCGCGGTTGGACGGTGTCGTAGCGCAGGCCGCTGGAGAGCTCGCCCGCGCCGACCTGCCGGCTGCGGCCGAGCCAGAGGTGCACCGAGCCGTCGGCCCAGCGGGCGAGCTGCCACCGGCGCAGCACCCGGCTCCCGGCCCGCGGCACCTCCTCCTCGGGGAAGGCCAGCTCCACCAGCCGCCCGTCCCGTTCCCGCCAGTCGAGCAGCCGGCTGTGCCCGGTCACCGCGACCGGCTCCCCGTCGCGGGACGGCTGCTGCAACGGCACCCGGCGCAGCCGCACCACGTCCGGCCGGTCCTCCGTCGGCCCGGGCAGCAGCGGCACCCAGTTCTCCGGGACCGTGGTGGCGAACGCGTACGACAGGTCGGGTACGTCGGCGTCGGTGGGGACCGGCGGGCGGTCCGGCACCGCCGCCCGGCCGACCTGGGCGTTCCGGTCGATGGGGCGGCCGGTCGCGCCGGTCACGGTGCGCTCCACCGCCCAGGCCAGGTTGGCCGTCTCGTCGCGGCCGAGGCGGACCTCCTCCACCGGGGCCGAGTCCAGGGTGACGGCGGCGGTGGCCGGCAGCACCAGCACGTCGGCCCGGCCGCCGACGACCGCGCCGGCGGGCCGGAACAGGGCGGTGCTCTCCGCCGCGGCCGGCACCACCGTCTGTACGCCGAACGTGTCGGTGACGATCAGCGAGCGGATCCGGGTGGCCGAGCCGACCGGCAGCTCCAACGGCACCAGGAAGTGATCGTTGGCGTAGACCAGGCCGTACTCGACCAGGAACATCCGGGCCAGGTCGCCGACACCGGCCCCGATGCCCGCCAGGTTGACCCGGGAGTCCTCCAGCTCCCAGAACCGGGTGGACGGCATGCCGGCGTACGCGACCGGGGTGGGCAGCAGCACCTTCACCACGTCCTCGAACCCCGCCCGGGCCTCCAGCGTGCTGCCCGGCTCGTGGTCGAAGTGGTACCAGTCCAGCCGGTCACCGTCGTACTCGTGGGCGGTGAGCACCAGCTCGTCCTCGCCGTCGTGCGCGCCGACGGCGAAGTCGTGCTCCATCCGCTCCCGCCGCCACGCCGACCCCTCCAGGCCGGGGGTGCTGAACAGCGGGGTGAAGTCGGCCGGCGGCCACGGCGGCGCGGCGGGCCGGGACGCGCCGGGCGCCAGCACCGCCGGCAGTTGCAGGAGGTAGCCCGGCGGTGGGCCGGCCGGCCGGGGCGGGACGCCCAGCCAGGTCAGCCACTCGGTGATCGCCCCGTTGACCGCGGTCAGCAGGGCCGCGGGCACCTGCGCCTCGGTGACGAACCGGCCCTCCGCGCAGGCGCGCAGCGCCAGGTCCCCGTGCGGCACCCGGCCGGCGGCGATGCGCAGGTAGCCGACGGTCTCCGGGTCGGCCGCCGAGGCGGCGTCCGGCGGGGTGGCCGGCACCGGGTACCGGTCGCACAGCCGCGGGGCCAGCTCACCGGCCCCGGCCGCGGCGAGCAGCCGCAGCAGCTGCTGGCCGCTCTCCACGGCGAAGCGCAGGTCACCAGCCGTGGCCGCCGGTTCGCGTTCCACCACCGCCTCCCACGGCACGCCGGTGGGCAGCCGCACCGCCCCGGCGTACGGGCCGGGCTGGTAGCGGGTGAACCGGGCCGCCCGCGCGTGCACCCGGGCGCTCACCGGCGAGCCGGCGTCCTCCCCGGTGAACTCGCCGAGCTGCCACTGCCGGGCCAGCAGCCACAGCGGGTCGGCGACCCGGGCGTCCACCGCCGGCGCGAGGTTGGCCCGACGGGTCCGCGGCTCCAGCCGGGTCCAGGTGGTGACCGACGGGGTGTCGGTGGCGGTCAGTTTCTCTTCGACGGTGGTCACAGCCCCTCCTTGCCGCCCTGCGGCGTCAGCGTCGCGTCCGGCACGAAGTCCGTGGTGGTGGTGCTCTCGTTGACGTTGGTCGGGAAGTAGAGGGCGGGCAGGAACTGCCCGGCGGCGCCGACGGAGTCGACGTCGACGGCCCGGGCCACGGCCAGGTCCAGCGCCTCCTCCAGCACCTGGGCGAGGCTGCCGGGTTGCCAGCTCGCCGCCCCCTCCGGCGCGAGACCCAGCAGCACCGCCTGCGGCGCGGCGGCGCCCGGGGCGTCGTACTCGAAGGTGAGACCGGTCTGCGCCCGCCCGGCGGGCACCACCTCGGTCCACTCGTCCACCACCACGCCCTGCACCGGGCGGGTCGGGTCGATCCCGCCGGGTGCGACGACCACCAGCGACAGCGGCTCGGTGCCGGCGCTCGGCGGCGCCTCGCCGACCCAGCGGTCGCCCGGGGCGTACGGCAGCTGTGCCACCCGGACGGTGGGGGGCAGCTGCACCACACCCCCGGCCCCCAGCGCGTCGGCGCTGGTCAGCACCTCCTGCAACCGGCCGACGGCGGGGCGGACCCGGCCGTAGCGGGACAGCCACCGGCGTACCGGATGGGGTGAGCCGCCCTGCAGCGCGTCGCTGGCGGCCAGCGCGGTGGCCAGCTGCGCCGGCTGCGGCGCGGTGGCCCGCGGGAACACCGGCATGTCCGGGCCGAGCAGCGCCCGGATCCGGGCGATCTGTGCCTCCCGCCGCCGCGCGGGCGGCGCCGCGGGCCGGTCGAAATCGGTGGCCGGGTCGCACCGGCACGCCCCGGGCGGGCACGGCGTCCGGTCCTGGAGCTCGGCGATCACCCGGCAGTGCGCGACGAGCCGGCGGTCCAGTTCGCCCCGCGCGATGGCGGCGGTGTCGGCGACCGCCCGCGGGCCGTCGGGACGTGGGGGTGGCGGGACGGCCCCGACGACGCCCAGGCCGGCGGCGGCGTCGAGGAGTTGCCGGGCGACGTCCTCGTCCCAGCCGGCGGCGTCGGGCTCGGGCAGCGCGGCCAGCGCGGTGCGCGTTTGCCGGGTCGTCTGCCAGGTCTCGTCGGCCTGCGCCTTGGCGCTCTCGTCGACCTGCGGCGGTACGTCCGGGTCGGGGCCGAGGTCGGCGGCGACCACCGGGCGGGACCGGCCGTACAGGTCGCGCAGCACGTTCACCGCGTGCAGGAACTCGGCGAGGCTGATCCGCTCGGCCGGCCAGCCCGGGTCCCGGTCGTAGTCCAGCTGCAGCGTCCAGTCCGGACCGACACCGGCCGGGCGCAGCGGTCCCCAGGCGTCCAGGGCGATCCGCCGGTCCAACTCGGCGTCGTCCGGGCGGCCGGGGTGCGGCGGCGCGGCCAGCAGGTCGATCGCCGCGCTCTGCATCCGGTCCAGGCTCGCCGGCTGCCACGGCGTGGCGGTGACCCCGTCCGGGGCGTGCCAGCGCAGCCGCCAGAACACCCGCCAGGACGGCGGCAGCAGCACCGCGGTGAGGGCGTCCGCGGCGGCCCCGGCGATGCGCGGGTGGTGGCCGCGGGCGGCCGGCCAGTCCTGGCGCAGCCGGGCGAACCGGTCGTCGACGTTCACCACCAGCAGCACCCGGTGGGTGACCGTCGCTCCGGTGACCGGGGTGCGGGTGACGTGCAGCTCCGGCGGGTTGGTGGCCGCGCCGGAGGCGGCGTCGACGGCCGCCGCCGCCCGGTTCAGGTCGCCCAGCGCCAGCTGGTGCACGCTCTCGGCGAGCAGCGTGTCGGCCACCGCGTCGGTGGCCTCGGCCAGGTCGGCGAGCACCTGCCCGACGGCGGCGCGGGCGGTCGCCGGCAGGGCGGCGAGCCGGGCGTCGAGCGCACCGGCCCGATGCAGCCGGTGCAGCTCCAGGCCGTCCACCCCGGCCGTCGACTCGACGGTGGCGGTGACCGTGGCGGTGCCGTCCTCGCGCGGGTCGACCCGGTGCGCGCGGACCGGGGCCAGCCCACGGAACAGCGGCAGGTGCTGATCCCACGGGCCGGCCGGGTGGTCGTGCAGGCCGCGCTCGAAGCGGTAACCGAGCAGCGCGCCGAGGCTCTGCCCGGCCCGGACCCCGTCGAGCAGTTGCTCGGCGAGGCGGACCCGGCGGGAGGAGAGCTCGACGGCGAGGGCGTCGTCGCCGCCGTGCGACCGCCAGGCGCTGCGCAGCACCGCCGCGGTGACCGCCTGGGCCGGTGAGGGCGCGTGCACGTGGCCCGCCTCGGCCGGGGCGACCGGGAGCTTGGGCGGGGCCACCTCCGGCGGCACGTCGGCGGGCCGGTCCACCAGCTGGGGAGGCGTCGCGGGCTTGAGGTCGACCAGCCAGCCGTACCCGCCCACGTGGACACCGGCCGGCGGACCGGCGGTGAGCTGGGCCAGCCGCCGGGTCGCCAGCGAGGTGATCCAGGCGTCCAGCCGGTGCGCGGCCAGCCCGAGCGTGCCGGCCACGTGCCGGTGCAGGTCCGCGGTGGACAGTCCGGCGTCCAGGGCGTCGCGCAGACCGGCCAGCGCGGCCCGGAACGCCCGCAGGTCTGCGGTGGCCCGGACCTGCCGGGGGTCGTCGCGGGCGCCGGTGAGCCAGCCGCCGACCGTCTCGGTGCTGCCCGGGACGGGTACGGCGAGCCGCCGGCGCAACACCCGGGTGACCTCGTGCGGCCGGATGTCGACCAGTTCCGGCTCGGGGATCTCCGTCGCCGCCGGCAGGGCCGCCTCGGCGGCGAACGCGTCCGCGGCGGCCGAGTGCTCGGCGATCAGGGCGGCCCGCAGCAGCCGGTGGAACAGCGGCACCGGCCCGTCGCCGGGGCTGACCGGCACCGCGTCGCCGCGCAGTCCGACGGCGGCCAGGGCGTGCAGGTACGCCTGCACCCGGTCGGCCCGGGGCTCGCCCGGCCCGTCCAGCAGCGGCGTGCCCAGCGCGTACGCCTGCTTGGCGAAGACCGCCAGGGACAGCCGGGGATCGGTCGGGCCGCCCAGGCCGAGCGCGGTGAGCAGGTCCCGGGCCGGCTCGACCACCTGCTCCCGCCAGTCCGGCCCGAGGCCCAGCCGGGCGAAGCGCCACAGCCAGCTCACGTACTCGTTGCCGAGCATGCTCCGGGCCCGTACCTCCAGCACCCGGGCGTCGGTGGCCAGGATCTCCAGCAGGGTGCCCTCCGGGTCGGCCAGCCCGGGGACGATCCGCGGCACGGGCGACGGGAGCCAGACCCCCCGCCACAGGTTGTGCAGCAGCGTCACCGCCTTCGCCTCGCCCGGCCCGGCGGGGTGCCAGTCGCGCAGGCTGGCCACCGGCAGCAGCCCGTACGGCTGGCGGCCCACCCGCAGCGTGGGCAGCGGCCCCTCCGCGTGCACGTGGGCGACGAAGTGGTCCCGCACCGCGGCCCGCTCGGCCGGGGCTGTCTC
>NZ_QGKS01000527.1 GCF_003172935.1 Micromonospora sicca
GCGAAGCAGCGCGGAACCCGGCCGGCCGGTGCGAGGAAGGCCGCCGCGAACAGCGGGATCATCCCTGTTGCGGCCCGTCGCGTCCCGGCGTCGCCCTATGGTCGACCCATGCGGGACAGCGCGGCAGCCGCCCGGACGACGTCGCAGCCGGAGCCGGCCCCGCGCCGGCCGGACGTCCGCTAGGGCCGGGGGATGCCCCGGACCCACCGGCCGTCGCCGGCGCTGGTGTTCAGCCTGACGGTCTCCGCCGGGCTGCTCGCCGCGGTCAGCCTCTGGGCCCGGCACCGGCCGCCCGGCCGCTGGGAACGGGACCTCTTCGCGCTGGTCAACCAGATCCCGGGGCCGGTCGGGCCGGCCCTGGTGCTGGTCATGCAGCTCGGCGCGTACCCGGCGGTGCTGGTGGCGGCGGCCGGGGCGGTCGCGGCCCGGCGGATCGGCCTGGCCCGGGACCTGCTGATCGCCGGCAATCTCGCGTACTGGTCGGCCGTCCTCTGCAAGGCCCTGGTCGCCCGGGAGCGACCGGCCGCGTTCCTGGCCGACGTCCGGTTCCACGACACGGTCACCGGGCGGTTCGGCTACCCCTCTGGGCACGTGTCGGTGGTGACCGCGCTCGCCGTGGTGCTCGCCCCGGCCCTGCCCGCCCGGCCGCGCGGCCTGGTCTGGCTCGCCGTGGCGGCGGTCGGCACCGCCCGGATCTACGTGGGTGCCCACCTGCCGGTCGACGTGCTGGGTGGGTTCCTGGTCGGCTGGCTCGCCGCCAGCCTCACTCGGCTGATCGTCGGGGACGTGGGCCCCGGCGAGTCGGCCGGGCGGCTCCGGCAGGTCCTCCTCGGCCGGGGCGTCGAGGTGGCCGAGCTGACGCCGGTCCCGGGTGACGCGCGCGGCTCCCGGCCCTGGCAGGTCACCACCACCGACGGGCGACGGCTCTTCGTCAAGGTCACCGGTGGCCGCCAGCGGGACGCCGACTGGCTCTACAAGCTCTACCGCCGGCTGCGCTACCGGGACATCGCCGACGAGCCGCCGTACGTGACGGCGAAGCAGAAGAACGAGCACGAGGCGTACCTGCTGCTGCTCGCCGAGCGGGCCGGGGTGCGTACCCCGGCGCTGGTCACCACCGCCGTCGACGCGGTGGGCGACGCGCTGCTGGTCCAGGAGTTCGTGCCCGGGCGGCCGCTCGGCGCGCTGGACGCGGCCGAACTCGGGCCGGACGTCCTCGACGACGTCTGCCGGCAGGTGGCCCGGCTGCACCGGGCCGGCCTGGCCCACCGGGACCTGCGGGCGGCCAACGTGCTGATCACCGACTCCTCGGCCTGGCTGGTCGACCTCGGCTTCGGCACCGAGCCCGCCTCGGCCGACCAGCAGGCCCGCGACCTGGTGGAACTCCTGGTCACACTGGCCGCGCCGGCGGGCGTACGGCCGGCCGTCGACGCCGCGATCCGGCAGCTCGGCGCCGGTCCCGTCGCCGACACGCTGCGCTGGCTGCAACCGGCGCTGCTGTCCCGGGCCGGCCGGGCCCTGGTCGAGGCCCACCCCGGCCTGCTAGCGGACCTGCACGACGAGATCGCCCGCCGGTGCCCCGGCCGGCAGGACCGGCTGGCCCGGGTCGTCCGGATCACCCGTCGGGACGTGTTCCTGCTGGTCATGCTCGGTCTGCTGGTGCACTTCCTGCTGCCGCAGCTCGGCCGGGTGCGGGCCGCGTTGCACGCCATGCTGCACGCCGACCCGCTGGCGGTGGCCGGCGCCCTGCTGGCCTCCGCCGCCACCTACCTGCTGAGCGCGCTGGTGCTGCGGTCGGCCGCCGCCGGCCGGGTGCCGCTCGGCCGGACGGTCGCGGTGCAGGTGGCCGCGTCGTTCGTCAACCGACTCGCCCCGGGCGCCATCGGCGGCGCCGCGCTGAGCGTGCGCTACCTGCGCCAGCAGGGCCTGCCGGTCCCGGCGGCCGCCACCGCCGTCGCGGTGGACCGGGTCTCGGGCATCGTCTCCGTCGGCCTGCTGCTGCCCGTCCTGCTGCCGTTCGTGCGCGGTGCGCGCCGGCACCTGGTGAACGCCGCCACCGGGCGGGGCCGGGTCGTGCTGCTGACCGTGCTGGCGGTGCTCCTGCTCGCCGCCGCGGCGCTGGCCGTACCCCGGCTGCGCGCGCGGGTCGGCGCGGCCCGCCGCCAGGCGACGCAGGCCGTACGCTCGCTGGCCCGCAGCGGACGGATCACCCGGCTGCTGGCCGCGAGCCTGGGGCTCACCCTGGCCTACGGCACCGCGCTCTACCTGTCGCTCGTCGCCGTCGGCCTGCCGGTCGAGCCCGCGCTTCTCGCGCCGGTGCTGCTGGTCTGCATCGTCGGTGAGGGGGTGGCGTCCGCCGCCCCGACCCCGGGCGGGCTGGGCGCCACCGAGGCGGCCCTGGTCTCCGGCCTGCTGCTGTACGGCATCGGGGTGGACACGGCGGTCGCCGGGGTGCTGGTCTACCGACTGGCCACCTTCTGGCTGCCGGTGCTGCCCGGCTACGTGGCGCTACGCGTGCTGGTCCGCCGACACGTCGTCTGAGCGCCGGACGGCTGCGGCGTGGATCCCCCGGCGGCGGGTATGCGCCGCGGCATGGAGGGCCCGGGCCGGATCGTCGTCGTCTCCGCCGACGTCGGGGCCGGCCACGACACGGCGGCCGCCGAGCTGACGCGGCGCCTGCGCGGCCGGGGCTTCGTGGTGGACCGGCTCAACCTGCTGGAGGTGCTGCCGCGCCCGGTGCACTGGGCCTTCCGGGAGACGTACCGGGGCCTGCTGCGGTGGCTGCCGTGGAGTTACGAGCTGCTCTTCGCCGTCACCAGCCGGTCCCGGATGTCCGTTTCGGTGCTGAGGGCGCTGCTCCGTCCGGTCCGTCGTCGGATGTGCCGGGCGATCCCCCCGGACACCCGGGCGGTCGTGACGACCTATCCCTTCGCGAATCAGCTCCTCGGGCCGCTGCGTCGGCAGGGGCGATTGGCCGTCCCGGTCATCACCTACGTGACCGACTTCGTGGTCCACCCCACCTGGCTCTCACCCGGGGTGGACGTCTACTGCGCGCTTCGGCACGCCGAGGTGCAACCCGCCGGCGCGGACGCCGGCATCGACGTCACGGTGGTGCAGCCGCTGGTGTCGCGGGCCTTCTCCGCCGCGTCTGCGACCGGCCGCCGGCAGGCCCGGCAACGCTTCGGCCTCCCACCCCACGGCCGGCTGGCCCTGATCGTGGCCGGCGCCTGGGGCGTCGGCGACGTGGAGAACACGGTGGCGGAGGTGGCCGGCACCGGCTGCGTACGGCCGGTGGTGGTCTGCGGTCGCAACGAGGCGCTGCGCCACCGGCTGCGGCAGAGCTGCGAGCACGTGTTCGGCTGGGTCGACGACATGCCGACGCTGATGCGGGCGGTGGACGTGCTGGTGGAGAACGCCGGCGGGTTGACCTGCCAGGAGGCGCTGGCCTGCGGGGTGCCGGTGGTGACGTACCGGCCGCTGCCCGGCCACGGCCGGGCGAACGCCTCGATCCTGGCCCGGTCCGGGCTCACCCGGTGGGTGCCGACCTCCGCGCAGCTGCGGCCGGCCCTGGACGAGCTGACCGACGGGGATCAGGCGACCGGGAAGACGTCGGCCGGCCCCGCCGGGACGGCGCCCCGGATCGATCCGGCCGGTCTGGTCGCCGACGTCGCGAGCCGGACCGGCCACGCCGGCGCCGCCGACCGGCGACGCCGATCCGTCGTCGACTCGCTCGGCGACGCGGTGGCGGTGGTCGCGGCGCTGCTCCAGGCGCCCGGCGGCACCGGGAGCAAGGGCCGGTGACCCGCGCGTCCCGGCGACGCGCGGGGCTGGTCGCCGGTGCGCTGGCGCTTCCCGCGCTGCACCTGGCGCCGGTCGTCACCGCCCTGCCGGCCGTCCGTGGACGGTGGCTCCCCGGGCTCCGGGGCGCCGGTCCGCCGGACCGGGTGGCGCTGACCTTCGACGACGGTCCGGACCCCGAGTCGACGCCGTGGTTCCTGGAGGTGCTGGCCGAGCACCGGGTCCGCGCCACCTTCTTCCTGCTGGGCGCGATGCTCCAGCGGGCGCCCGCCCTCGGCCGGGAGATCGTCGCCGCTGGTCACGAGGTCGCGCTGCACGGCTGGGAGCACCACAACCTGCTGCTACGCGGGCCGGTGGCCACCGTCCGGGACCTGACCCGGGCGCGGGCGCTGATCGTTGCGGTGACCGGTCGTACGCCCCGGTTCCTGCGCCCACCGTACGGCGTGCTGACCGGTGCCAGCCTGTTCGCCGCGCGCCGGCTGGGGCTGAAGCCGGTGCTCTGGAGCAGCTGGGGACGGGACTGGACCCGCGAGGCCACCGCCGAGTCGGTGCTCGACACCGTACGGGGCGGGCTCTCCGGCGGGGGCACCATCCTGCTGCACGACTCCTCGTGCGCCGCCGCGCCGGGCACCTGGCGGGCCGGGCTCGCCGCGCTGCCCGGCCTGCTGGAGGAGTGCCACCGCCGGGGTTGGACCGTGGGCCCGCTCGCCGAGCACCGGGGGCCGGTGGGCTGACGCCGGCCAGAGCGATGGAGGTCGCCGTGGGCGGCGGAGGCGGTGGCCTCACCCGCCCCCGGCCTGACGGTCACGGTCGCGGGTCGGCGTCCTGACCGGCGGCCCGGGCCCGGTCCGCCTCGGCGTCCGCGGCGCCGACCGGCGTCCCGTCGGAGTCACGGGTGGCGTCGGTCAGGTCGGTCTCCGCCCCGGCGCGGGCCGCGTCGGCGCGGGCGTCGTCGGCCCCGACCACGGGGCCGCCCTCCCGCTCGCCGCTCTCCTCGGTGAGTTCGCCGGCGGCGGCGAGGCCCAGCGGGGCGTACCTGGGATCGGTCATGATCTCCTCCTTCGACGTCCTGCCCTCGGGCTACCCCGGCGGCGGGACACGACACCTGACCGCCGCTCCACCCCCGACGGTGGCGCTCAGTGGGCGGGATCGGGCAGCCGGAGCGGATCGTCGAACGGCTGCGCGCGGACCGGTTCCGGCCTGGGCGGGGCCGACCCGCCGACGGGGGTCGGTTCGGGCACCCGCAGGCCGACGCGGGCGCCGCCACCCGGCGTGGCACCGACGGTGACCCGCCCGCCGAGTGAGCCGGCGACCGCCCGGACGATGGCCAGTCCCAGCCCCGTGCCCGTCGGGGTGCCGTGTCCCGGCCCCCCGGTGAGCAGGTTCGGCACCGACTCCGGCGGGATGCCGGCCCCCGAGTCGACCACCTCCACCGTCCAGCCCGCCGCGTCCCGGCAGCCCACCAGCGCGATCCGGTCACCGGGACCGGTGAACTTCACCGCGTTCTCGATCAGGCAGTCCAGCGCCGCCTCCAGCCGCTCCGGGTCGACCCGGGTCAGCCCGACGGACGACCGCGCCGACCAGCTCCGCTCGGCCGCCGGCGCCCACCGCCGAGCGATTCGGGCGAGCTCGGCGTCGAGGTCGACCGGGCGGACCTGATGCGGCTGCTCCAGCTGCATCAGGGTGACCAGCCGGTGCGCGATCCGGGTCGCCTTGTCCAGCTCGTCGAGGACCACGGCCGTGTCCTCGGTGGTCGACTCGTCGTCGTGGGTGGAACGCAACAGCTCGGTGTAGCCGCGGGCGATGGTGAGCGGAGTTCGCAGCTCGTGCGAGGCGACCCGGACCAGCAGCTCCTGCCGGTGGGCGCGGTCCCGCTCGGCGTCGCCGATCCGCCGCATCTCGCGCAGCAGCAGGTGCCGCCGGTGCACGTGCCAGGCCATCACGATGAAGATCACCGCCATCAGCGGCTCTTCGGTGGTCTCCTCCCACCGGATCTCGCCGACCGCGGCGTGGTGCACCAGGATTGCCCCGGTGCTGGTGGTGACCCCGACCAGCGCCAGCACCATCCAGGACAGCGACCAGTTGGTGAAGCCGTAGACCAGTGAGAGGCTGATCCAGACCAGGTGGAACGGCACCGTCTCCTGGCCGGGCAGCAGCCACATCAGCGCCACGTTGAACGCGGCGAAGTTGATCCAGACCCCGGCGAGCAGCCGGTCAGTCGACTGCGTACGCATAGCCCACGCTGCGGACCGTCTCGATGCGGTCGGCCCGGTCCAGCCGGCCGCGCAGCCGGCGGATGTAGACGTCGACCACGTTGCTCCCCGGGTCGAAGTGCAGCCCCCACACGTCGGCCAGCAGCTCGTCCCGGCTGCACGGCCGCCCGGCCCGGGTCATCAGGTGCTGCAGCAGCAGGAACTCGCGCAGCGGCAGGTCGACGGCGATGCCGTCGACGGTGGCGCGGCGCCGGTGCAGGTCCAGCCGGACCGGTCCGACGTGCAGCCACCGGGCGGCGTCTCCCGGCGGTGCGGCGCGCATCCGGGCGCGCACCCGGGCCAGCAGCTCCGCGACGGCGAACGGCTTGCCCAGGAAGTCCGCCGCGCCCGCCTCCAGCACCGCGACCCGGGTGCTGATCTCCGGCACCGCCGAGAGCACCAGCACCCGCTGCCCCGGCCGCCGATCCAGCAGCTGGTCCAGCACCTGCCGGCCGTCCAGGCCGGGCAGCATCAGGTCCAGCACCACCAGGTCGAAGTCGCGGTGCAGCGCCGCCTCCAGCCCGGCCGTCCCGGTCGCCGCCCGCTCGGTGTGCAGACCGCCGCCCTCCAGGGCCCGGGTGACCAGTCGCCCGATCCGGTCGTCGTCCTCGATCACCAGTACTCGTCCCACCGTGCCCCCACAGCCGTCGGTGACTCTCTGGTGCCCTCCATGAAGCCTGCTTCGTGCTGCTCCCCGCCACCGCCGAACGGGGCGGACTGTTGTCGCCGTTCCGACACGTGGGGCCGCCGGCCGGATGACGGTCGGATGACGGCGCTGTCATAAACGGTCGTCACGGGCCCGGAGCCGCCCATGCTCCTCACACCAGCCCGGCCGTGCCCGTCGCGGCCGTTCTCCGCTGACCGAGGGGGTGAGGGCATGTCGCGCCGTTCCGTCTGGCCGCGCTGGTTCGTGTCCGCCAGTGTCCTGCTGCTCGTCGGGTTCGTCGTACCGCCCGGGCCGGCCGCCGCCGAGCCCACCACCGGCGCTATCACCCTCCAGGTCGTCAGCGCCCGGACGGTGGGCCCGGCGCCGCAGATCCAGCAGGGCGACCCGGTGACCGACTACCGCTGGTTGATCACCGCGGACGACACCGGTGACCCGCACGACGCGCTGGAGCACTGCCTGCCCGCGCGGGCCGGGGTGGCGAGCGCGCCGGACTTCGCCGACCACTGCCGGTGGCCGTCCATCCGCAACACGCCCGGCGCGGTCCCGGTGGTCGCCCAGGGCGACCAGGCGAAGCTCGCCGCCGGTACGGCGCTCGACGGGCTGCCCGCCGGCCGCTACCTGATCTCGGTGACCGCCGACGGCTACAAGATCGACGGCGAGCACCTCACCGTCACCGCCGGGCAGACCACCGCGGTCAGGGTCGGCATGCAGCCGTACCCGCTGCCGCTGGGCACCGTCCGGCTACGGGTCTTCGACGACAGCGTGCCGGTCGACGGGACGTACGAGGTCGGCGCGGAGCGGGGTCTCGCAGGCTTCACCGCCCACCTCTCCGACGTGATGGGCGAGGTCACCGTCGACTACTACGGCAACCCGCTCTGCACGAAGTACAGGCACAGCGCGCCCGACACCACCCACCCGGCCGGGCAGATCGTCTTCGTCGACGGCAAGCCGGTGATCGAGACCGAGTCGACCGGCTGCCGCAGCGACGGAGGAGGCGACATCGTCATCCCCAACCTCGGCCCCGACCGGTACGCCGCCCAGGTCGTCGCCCCCGGCGGGCAGAGCTGGGTGCAGACCACCACCCTGGAGGGCGGCCACGACTGGGACGTCTGGGTGCAGGAGGGGGACACCGGGTACGACACCGAGCAGAGCCTCGGCGGCGAGCCGGTCCCGTACGTCGACTTCGGCTTCGTCTCGCCGAAGGCGCTGACCGGCACGGCCGCCGGGAAGATCACCGGCGCCGTGGTGCAGGCCTACACGTACGTCGGCGGGCAGGGCGGGGTGACGCTGCCGGCCGACGGGGTGGCCGGCGCGAAGATCGCCGGCCCGGTCGCCCGCCCCTGGGTGGCGCTCTCCGACCTCGGCGACGGCGACCGGATGATCTACCTGGACCGGGGCGCGGCCGACGGCTCGTTCACCATCCCGCACGTCCCCGACGGCGACTACCAGCTGACCCTCTGGGACGGGCCGCAGGAGATGCTGCTCGACTCGTTCAACGTCACGGTCAGCGGCGGGAAGACTGTCGACATCGGGGCCAAGCCCCTCGTGGGCTGGTTCACCGAGATCACCGGCACCGTCTTCGTCGACACCAACGGCAACGGCCGGCAGGACCCGGGGGAGAGCGGCGTGCCCCGCTTCCCGATCGTGCTCAAGGAGCGCGACAACTCCCTGATGGACCAGGGCACCAACAGCGTGGTCACCGACAGCGCCGGGCACTACGCCATCAAGGAGGCGTACCCGCTGACCAAGTGGCTGGTGCTGGAGGCGTTCAACACCCGGTACAAGACCACCGGCATCACCTACCAGGCCGCCAACGAGCCGAACCCGACGACGCTGCTCGGCGCGGCGGTCGACGTCGACGTGCTGCCGATCATCGGCCTCACCGGCCGGGTCGACTGGGGGGTGAAGCCGTACCAGGGGGCGGAGAACGGCGGCATCGCCGGCACCGTCACCTACGACACCACCCGCAACGAGCTGGACCCGCAGTACGCGGTCACCGAGCCGTACCAGCCGGGCATCCCCGGCATCGAGGTCCACCTGTACGCGGTGGTCCGGGACGCCAACGGCGACCCGGTCCACGAGGAGGACGGCTCGCTCAGGCGCGGCCCGGAGCTCAACGACGCGTACACCTCGGAGACCTGGGCGCCCGGACGGGGCTGCACCGCCCGGATGTTCGACGGCCAGCCGCTCACCAACCAGCTCGCGCTGCCGGACTTCGGCAGGGACGCCGACCAGATGTGCGTCGAGGCGCCGATGATGGGCTTCCAGGCCGCGCCGACCGACAACGATCCGACCAACTTCGGGCAGACCGTCAACGGCAACTACGCGTTCGCCGACTCCAAGCTGAACCTGATCCCGCCGGGCGACCCGGCCAACCCGGCGCCCGACCACGACCTGCCCCTGTACGCGCCGCTGCCGGACGGGCAGACCCAGCCGCTGGTGCCGGACGATTACCTGGTCAGCGTGGAGAGCCCGACCAACCCGGTCGGCGGCGGGGCGATCTACCAGCCCACCCGGGAGGAGGACGTCAACGTCTTCGACGGCGACGGCTTCCTGCCGCAGGAGAACTTCCCGCCCTCGGCCGAGCAGGCCGGCGACCAGCCGACGCCGCCCGAGCCGCAGCCGGACCCGGGCGAGCCGCCGTCGCAGGGCAACGGCATCAACTCCGCCTGCGCGGGCGCGCTGCACACCGTGCACGTCACCGACCCGGGCTTCGTCGAGGGCGGAGGCAGCCCGTTCGAGGGCCAGCCGCGGCCGCTCTGCGACACCAAGCTGGTGGAGGTCCGCGCCGGCCAGGCCAGCGCGCCCAACTTCAACCTGTTCACCCCGGTGCCGCTGCCCACCCACTTCTGGGGCCTGGTCATCAACGACCTCGGTCTGACGCACGACAAGCGCAGCGCCAACTTCGGCGAGGCCGAGGGCATCCCGGACCTTCCGGTCGGCCTCTACGACTGGGCCGGGCGCCTGGTGGACACCGTGGACACCGACTTCAACGGCATGTACGAGGCGATCGAGCCGTCGACCAGCACGTACAACTGCCCGCTGCCGGCCGGCCCCTGCCCGGGCATGTACCGCTTCGTCGGCAACGACCCTGGCCAGCCCGGACACCTCAACGGCAACTACAACCCGCGCTACCGCACCATCGCCACCAACTTCCAGGCCTGGCCCGGGCTGTACACGGTGACCGACACCGCGCCGACCCAGGTCGCGGCGGTGGGCATCTCGCCCGGCTCCGGGCAGCTCGGCGCGGTGCAGTGCGACCCCGCCGGGGAGACCCCGCAGCTCTTCGCGGTCTCCCGGCCGTTCCTGCGCAGCACCGACACCGACCGCCGGGTCACCATCACCGGCGCCGGGTTCGGCGCTCGCGGCCCGGCCAGCGCGGTCCGGTTCGACTCGGCCGGCACCGACCCGACGGTGACGGTCAACTCCTGGTCCGACCGGAAGATCGAGGTGACCCTCACGGGTGGCTCGGTCGGTCCGGCCGAGGTGAGCGTGACCGCCGGCAACGGCCAGCGGACCGTCAACGGGCTCACCTTCCAGCTGCTCGGCGCCACGTACGGCACCGGCATCGGCGGTGCGGCCAACCCCCGGCTGTTCCAGGTGAAGCCGCCCGCCTGGGCGGTGCGCACCGGGGGGACCACGTACGGCTCCGTCCAGGCGGCACTGGAGGCGGCGGCCACCGCCGGCGGCATCGCGGTCGTCGCGGTCTGGCCGAACACCCCCGGCCCGGACAACCCGTCCGGCGCCTACTACGAGAACGTCGTCCTGCACTCGTCGGTGCGGCTCCAGGGCATCGGCCCCGGCGGCCGGTACCCCGACAACACCGTGGTCGCCGGGTCGGTGCTCGACGGCCGGGGCTTCGGCATCGACAACCCGACCGGGGCCGCCTGGCTGAACCTGGTCGCCTCGATCCCGCACGCCGGCCCCGCCGCCGTGCCGGACGGCGCGGTGGTCACCGTGCTGGCCCGGGCCAACCAGTTCAGCTCGGGCAACGCCGTCGCGGTGGACGGGTTCCGGATCACCGGCGGCAACCAGTCCGACTTCGCTGGCAACATCAACGACGTGACCGGCGGCGTCACCACCCCGTACGGCGCGCCGGGCGCCGTGGTCACCCAGGGCGGCGGCATCTACCTGCACGGCGCCGCCGACTACACCCGGATCACCGACAACGTCATCGCCGCCAACAGCGGCTCGTACGGCGGGGCGGTCCGGGTCGGCACGCCGTACCTGAACACCGGCAACGACCACGTCGCCATCTCCCGTAACCAGATCCGGGACAACGGCGGCACCAACCTGGCCGGCGGGATCGGCATCTTCGCCGGCAGCAACGCCTACTCGGTCGACCACAACGCGATCTGCGGCAACTTCTCCGCCGAGTACGGCGGCGGCGTCAGCCACTACGGACTGTCGTACAACGGGCGGATCGCGAACAACCGGATCTGGCTGAACCAGTCGTACGACGAGGCCGGCGGCATCATGGTCGCCGGGGAGCTGCCGTCCGACCCGACGAAGCTGTCGCCCGGCTCGGGCGCGGTGGACATCGACGCCAACGTGGTCGAGGCGAACCTGGCCAACGACGACGGTGGCGGCATCCGGATGCTCCAGGCCGGCAACGTGCCGATCTCGGTGACCAACAACCTGGTCGCCGACAACATCTCCACCCACGAGGGGGGCGGGGTGGCGCTCGACGACGCGACCGACGTGCGCTTCGTCAACAACACGGTGACCGGCAACATCACCACCGCGACCGCGGCCACGAGCACCGGCCGGGCCGCCCCCGCCGGCCTGTCCACCGCCGCCAACAGCGAACAGCTCCAGGCCACGCTGCCGGACGGGTCGCCCACCTTCAGCAAGCCGAAGTTGTTCAACAACATCTTCTGGGACAACCGGGCCGGTGAGTGGAACGGCGTCTACGTCAGCGGCATCGGCGCCGCCGACGCGCCGGCCGGCGACACCGTACGGCACTGGGACATGGGCTCCGCCGACGGGGTGGGACCGCTGACCCCGACGAACTCGCTGCTCCAGGACACCACCGGCACCACGCTCAGCGGCACCAACCGGGTCGGCCTGGACCCGCAGTTCCGCACCCCCTTCCCGGTGTCGGTGTCGATCCTGACCTCGCGCACCTTCCCGTCGTTCCGGCAGGCGGTGATCGTGCTCCAGCAGGTCCCGCTGACCCGGATGGGCGACTACCACCTGGCCGGGGCCGGCTCGCCGGCCGCCGACCTCGGGGTCGGCTCCCGCACCTACGGCACGTTCACCGTCACCGCCCCGCGGGTCGACATCGACGGCCAGGGGCGCAGCACCACGCACCCGGACGCCGGCGCCGACGAACTGCCCTGACCGCCCGTGGCGGCTGGCCACCCGCCGGCCGCCACCGACCCCGACCTAGGAGGAGATCGTGTCCGATCCCGTACGGCCGAGGAGCATCAGCCGGCGCGCGCTGCTGGCCGGCGCGACCGGTCTGGGCACCTGGGCGGTCCTGCCGGAGCGCGGTTCCGACGCGCAGCTGCGGCGGCCGGCCGCGCTGCTGCCGCGGGCCGTGCCGAACCCCACCGCGACGCTGCACCTGGCGGCCACCGACGGCTGGGTCTCCATGCCGCAGGGCTCTCCGCCGATCAGCCCGTTCTGGCCCGACCCGCTCGCCCCGCCCGACGCCGACCTCTACGTCTTCGGGTTCCGGGACGTCACCGGGCTGTCCGCCACCGAGGTCACCGCCCAGCGCGGGAAGGCGCAGATCAGCGCCCCACTGCTCGGTTTCGACCAGGAGACCGCCATCAAGATCATGCTGACGAACCTCGGCCTGTCGGTCCGCCCGGACCTCACCGACGGGCACACCGTGCACTGGCACGGCTTCCGCAACGCCATCCCGCTCTTCGACGGCGTCCCCGAACTCTCCATCTCCGTGCCGATCGGCCGGGACTTCACCTACTTCTACCGGCCGCACGACGCCGGCACGTACATGTACCACTGCCACTTCGAGGACGTCGAGCACGTCCAGATGGGGATGACCGGCATCGTCTACGTCCGACCCACCCAGAACGCCGGCACCGCCGACGTGGCCCCCGGGAAGTACGCCTACAACGACGGCGACGGCTCCACCCGCTACGACCGGGAGTTCGCCCTCATGCTCACCGAGGTGTGGGCGGAGGCGCACTACCGGGACGCGCACATTCAGACCACCGACTGGACCGACTACAAGCCCTCCTTCTTCGCCTTCAACGGCCGCTGCTACCCGGACACCCTGGTCCCGGGCGGCGACCCGCTCAGCGCGGCCGCCGGGCGGCTGCGCTACCAGCCGATCTCCTCGCTGATCACCGCCAACGCGGGGGAGCGGGTGCTGCTGCGGCTGGCGAACCTCGGCTATCAGAACCACGCGCTCACCGTCGACGGCATCGACCTGCTGGTGGTCGGCAAGGACGCCGCGCTGCTGCGCGGCCGGGACGGCAGCGCCGAGTACCAGGTGACCAACACGGTCGAGATCGGACCGGGCGAGAGCCGGGACGTCATCTTCACCGCGCCGGACGCCGGCACGTACCTGCTCTACGACCGCGACCTGATGTCACTGGCCAACGCCGGCGGCGGACGGGGCGGGCAGTTGACCGAGATCCGCGTCTCGCCGCCCGGCACGCTCGCGCGGCAGACCCGGGCGAACGCCTGAGATGGGGGTAACGATGCTTCGTCTCGACCGCGGCCGGTGGAAGCGACTGAGCGCGGTGCCGCTCGTCGCGGCCATCGTCGTCGTGCTCGTCGTCCCCGGCCCGCAGGGCGCGACCGCCGGCCCGCAGGCCGGCCTGGAGTGCGTCACCTCCGGCGACAACGCCTTCGACCTCACCGCCACCGGCGGGTACGCCGCAATGCCGGACGGCAACACCATCTACATGTGGAGCTACGCCGCGAGCGGCGGCGCGTTCCAGCTCCCCGGCCCGACGCTCTGCGTCGACTCCGGCGTCAAGGTGACCGTCGTCCTGCACAACACCCTGCCGGAGGCCACCTCGATCACCTTCCCCGGCCAGGCGCAGGTGCTCGCCGGCGGGCAGCCGGCCCAGCCGGTGACCGACGACACCGGCACGCTCACCTCGCTGACCACCACCGCGGCGGCCGGCACCGGCTCGGTGACGTACACCTTCACCGCCGGCCCGCCCGGCACCTACCTCTACCAGTCCGGCACCGACATGCAGAAGCAGGTGCAGATGGGTCTGTACGGCGCGCTGGTGGTCCGCCCGCGCGGGCACCCGGACCGGGAGAACGACCGGGCCGACTCGGCGTTCGATCCCGACCACGAGTACCTCTACCTGCTCGGCGAGATCGACCCCGACCTGCACCTGGCGGTCGAGCGGAAGCGGGCGTACGACTTCACCAGGTACAAGGCCCGGTACTTCACCATCAACGGCCGCAGCATGCCGGACACCATCGCGCCGAACCACGCCGACTGGCTCCCCGCCCAGCCGTACGGGGCGCTGATCCACATCCGCCCGTACGACCCGGTGAGCAACGCGAAGCCGGCGCTGATCCGCTACCTCAACGCCGGGTCGGTCAGCTACCCGTTCCACCCGCACGGCAGTGACGAGCAGCTGATCGCCCGGGACGGTCGGCCTTCGCAGGGCCCCGGCGGGCAGGACCTCTCCTTCTCCAACTTCCTCATCGACGTGGCGCCCGGACAGACCGTGGACACGTTGATGATCTGGAAGGACGCCGAGCACTGGGACGCGGACAGCAACCCGATCCCGGTGCCGCTGCCCTCGTTGCAGGACCAGATCGTCGGCCCCGGGCCGGAGACCTGGTTCGCGGAGAACCCGTACCTCGGCGGGGTCCCGGGCGAGCTGCCGCCGGGTGTGGTGCAGAACAACCAGTGCGGCGAGTACTACCACGTCGCGCACAGCCACGCGCTGGAACAGGCCACGAACTACGGGGCGAGCTTCGGCGGCATGATGACGCTGATCCGCATCGACCCGCCCGCCGGGTGCCCGGCATGACATGGCAGGGGAGGGCGACGATGAGACTGTCCCGTACGCCTCGGCTGGTCGCCGGGTTCGCGGCGGCGCTGCTGGCGCTCGGCCCGGCTCCGGCGCGCGCGGCGGCCCCGCACGCGGTCGCGCCGGCCGGCGCGGCCCCGGCCACGTTCGCCGGCCCGCCCGGCC
>NZ_QGKS01000437.1 GCF_003172935.1 Micromonospora sicca
ATCCCCTCCGGCGATGTCGATCAGCGCCGCCACCAGGGCGAGCGTGATGATGCCGGTGGCCAGCAGCAGCGAGTGCCGGAAGGCGGTCGCCCAGTCGCCCCGGCTGCTGGCCAGCGAGGAGAAGAACAGCGATCCGACCGCCGCGATGCCGGCCGCCGAGCCGATCCGCTGGCCGGTCTGCAGCATGCCGGCCCCGCTGCCGGCCTGCGGCACCGGCACCTCCGCCAGGGTGAGCGTCTGGTTCGGTGCGATGACCAGGCCGCTGCCCAGCCCGGCGAGCAGCAGCGGCACCGCGGTCAGCAGCGGCACCGAGCTGGACGGCGAGCCGCGCAGCACCCAGACGGTGGCCGCGAGTCCGATCACCACGACGAGCAGACCGACGGCGACCAGGGGCCGGCCGTACCGGGTGACGACCCGGCCGCCCAGCGCCGACGCCACCGCCGAGCCCAGCGCGAACGGGGTGATCGCCAGGCCGGCGATGAGGGCGCTGTAGCCGAGCCCGTTCTGCAGGTAGAGGGTGAAGATGAAGAAGATGGCGGTGAACCCGCCGAAGTAGACCAGCGCGATCAGCGCCCCGAGGGTGTACGAGCGAAACCCGAACAGCCGCAGGTCGAACAGCGGCGGCCGGTGCCGGGCGTACCACCGCTCCCAGAGACCGAAGCCGATCAGGACGGCCAGGCCGGCCGGGATGAGCGCCCACTTCCACGGGGTGTGCCACTGCTCGCGTTGCACCAGCGGCAGGAGCACGAGGGTCACCCCTATCCCGAGCAGCAGCACCCCGACCGGGTCGAGGCGGTGCCGATCCTGCTGGCCGGTGGGGCGGGCCGGCAGCAGCCGCCAGCCGAGCAGCACCGCGACGATGCCCACCGGGACGTTGACGAAGAACACCCAGCGCCAGCCGTGCTCCGCACCGCCGAGCTGGATGAGCAACCCGCCGAGCAGCGGCCCGACGGCGGTGGAGATGCCGATGGTCGCGCCCAACAGGCCGAACGCCCGACCGCGTTCCGCGCCCCGGAACAGCTGCTGGATCAGGCCGCTCACCTGCGGGTTCACGATTCCCGCCGCGGCGCCTTGCACCAGCCGGGCGGCGACCAGCCACTCCGGCGAGCGGGCCAGTCCGGCCAGCGCGCTGGTCAGGGTGAACAGCGCCACCCCGAGGACGAAGGCGTTCCGCCGGCCCCGGGCGTCGCCGAAGCGTCCCGCGGGCACCAGCACCAGCCCGAAGGTGAGCGCGTACCCGGACAGCACCCACTGCAGATCGCTGGGCGTGGCGCCGAGCGCGCGGTCCATCGACGGTACGGCGACGTTGACGATGCTGACGTCGAGCAGCGTCATGAAGGCGGCGACCAGGCCGACGCCGAGCGCCTGCCAGCGCTTCCGGACGTCGTACCCGTCGGTGTCGGCCGGTGCCGACGACCGGTCCGCTCTCATGGTGCCCCCCGAAGGCCGACGATCACGCATTCCTGATCGCTACCCGGGCCCTCGAGGGGCAAACGGGACGTCACGCCATCTGGCGCGCACACCACCGCGGCCCGAAGTCCAGCCCCGCCATCGGGGAGTCCTCCCGGTGCAGCAGGCCCTTCTCGGTGAGCAGGTGCAGCGGCGCCTGCAGCTGCTCCTCGCTCATCCCGGTTTCCTGCGCGATCAGGTCGGGGTAGGGGACGTGCCCCCGGGTCTCCAGCGCGGTTACCGCCTGGTACACCCGTTCCTCGACCTCCGACAGTTGTACCTGCTGCATGGCTTTCCTCCTCGGCGTGACCCGCCCGGCCCGCGGGCGGCCTGCGCCCGGCGGTTACCCGACGGGTGTCCGTTGATGCCCACCCGATCGGGGAGTCGCGTCGGGCGTTGCGACGGTGGCGTGGCCTAGGCTGCACCCGTGATCGTCTGGGATCTCGCCGTCGTCGGAGCCGGCCCCGCCGGGCTCTCCGCGGCGCACGCCGCGGCCCGCGCCGGGGCCCGCACGCTGGTCGTCGAGCGCGCCACCCATCCCCGTTACAAGACCTGCGGGGGAGGGTTGATCGGCACGTCGCTGGCGGAGGTGGCCGACCGGATCGACGTGCCGGCGCACGACCGGGTCGACCGGGTGACGTTCACCCGGGACGGGCGACGGGGCTTCACCCGCCGGCACGCCGCCGGGCCGCTGGTGGCCATGGTCCGTCGGGAGGAGTTCGACGAGCGGCTGCGGGCCGCCGCGGTCGCCGCGGGGGCCGAGGTCCGCGAGGGCGTCGCCGTCCGCGCGGTCGAGCAGGACCCCGACGAGGTACGCCTGCGGCTGGCCGACGGCGAGACGGTACGGGCCCGGACCGTCATCGGCGCGGACGGCTCCTCGGGCGTCACCGCCCGCCACGTCGGCGTCCGGTACCGGCAGATCGACCTCGGGTTGGAGCTGGAGCTGCCGGTGCCGCCGGCGGAGCAGGAGCGCTGGCGGGGCCGGCTGCTGCTGGACTGGGGGCCCGTCCCCGGCTCGTATGCCTGGGTCTTCCCCAAATCTGACCGCTTGACGGTGGGGGTGATCGCCGCCCGCGGTAACGGGGAGCAGACCCGGGCCTACCTGCGCGACTTCGTGGACCGGCTGGGCCTGTCCGGGGTGACCCCGGAGCACGACTCGGGTCACCTGACCCGCTGCCGGGCAAAGGACTCGCCGGTGCGCCGCGGCCGGGTGCTGGTCGCCGGGGATGCGGCGGGACTGCTGGAACCGTGGAGCCGGGAGGGGATCAGCTACGCGCTGCGGTCCGGGCGGCTGGCCGGGGCGGCGGTCGCCGCCGGTCACCTGGCCGGCTACGAGCGGGAGGTCGAGCGGCTCCTGGCGCCGTCCATGCGGGCCGGGCACCGGCTGCTGGAGGTCTTCGAGCGGCGTCCGGACGTCTTCCACGGGCTGCTCGCCACCCCGGCCGGCTGGCGGATGTTCGTCCGGTTCTGCCAGGGCCGGGCCAGCTTCGACGAGACCCTCACCCGGCGGCCGGTCCGGGCGGCCCTGGCCCTGCTGGACCGCCTTCCCCCGGCCCGGCCGAGGGCGGTGGAGGGCGCCGGCGCGGCGGCCCGCTGAGCGACCCGCACCCGACCGGTCAGGGCACGATCACCGCCCGACCGTGGATCTCGCCCCGCCGCAGCAGGTCGTACGCCTCCGGGGCCCGATCCAGCGGAAAGATCTGCACGTCGGCCTGGAGCAGCCCGAGGCGGCCCAGCGCGATCACCTCCTGCAGCTCGGCCCGGGTGCCCCAGAACGGGATCTCCACGCTGGTCTCCAGCGGCAGGGTGGGCGGCTCGTCGGCGACGGGCCGGACGGGCAGCGTCCCGCCGGCGAGGCCGACCAGCATCACCCGGCCCCCGGTGGCGACGACCTGGCGGGCGGTGGCGAGGGTGGGGTCCGCCCCGACGAAGTCGAGCACCACGTCCGCTCCGTCCGGCGCGGGGCCGACGTGGGCCCGGATCTTCTCCACCGTGTCCGGTCCGGCCTGCACCACATGGTGGGCGCCCAGCCGGGTGGCCAGGTCCAGCGCGGCCACGCTGGTGTCCACCGCGATGATCCGCACCGCCGTGGTGGCGACCAGGATCTGTACCGCCATGTGCCCGAGCCCGCCGATCCCGATGACCACGCAGGTCGTGCCGGGGCGCAGGTTCGGCCGGGCCAGCTCCACCGCGTGGTACGGGGTCAGCCCGGCGTCGGTGAGCGGGGCGGCCTGCTCCAGTTCCATGTCGCCGACGTGCAGCAGCCGGGACGCCGGCACCACCACGTGCTCGGCCAGCCCGCCGTCGCGGCTGAGCCCGATGCCACCCACCGGGACCACCCGGCACTGGTTCTCCAGCCCCCGCAGGCAGGCGCGGCAGCGGCCGCAGCCGATGATCCCGTACACCGCGGCGCGATCACCGGGCGACCAGCCGGTCACGCCGGCGCCGACCGTGTCCACCGTGCCCGCGATCTCGTGGCCGAGGGTCATCGGCGTCGGGTACATCCCGGCGGGTGCGTCGAGGATGTGCAGGTCGGAGTGACAGGCGCCGACCGCGCTCACGCGCAGCAGCACCTCGCCCGGCCCGGCGGTCGGGGTGGGCACCTCCACCTGTTCCAGCACCCCGGGAGCGCTCATCCGTACCGCGCGCATGGTCGTCCTCCACCTCGTCGCCGACGGCCGTCGCGGCGGCTTACCCGGGCCCGTCAGGTTGATGCGGCGGCTGGACCGGCGGACGCACAATGCGGGTATGAGCGAGCCGGCCGAGTCGTTCACCGACGAGGAGTACGCGTTCCTGCGGCACGTGCGCTTCGGTGAGCTGCCGCCGCGGGTGGGCCCGGACGAGCGGGTCGAGTGCACCGAGACCGAACCCCGCCGGGACCGGCCCGAGCCGGCCGGCGGCCCCGACGAGTGGAACCTGCGCCTCGGCCCGGGCGGCTGAGACGCGGACGGGCCGCGGGTGGGAACCCGCGGCCCGTCGGACGGTACGGATCAGAAGACCGGCACGCCCTCGCGGACCAGCTTCCAGTTCGGCACGAAGAAGTCCGCCGGGTCGATCACGCCCTTGGCCTGCGCCCAGTCGATCAGCAGTTGGCGGATCTCCTGCTGCTGGTTGTAGACCTGGGTCTTCACGATGCCGGGGAAGTTGCCGCCACCGCTGCGCCGGTAGTTGTTCACCGCGATGACGAACTGCGCGTCGGCGGCGACCGGGGTGTCGGTGCCCGGCAGGACCAGGCGGGTGATCCGCTGGCCGACCGGCTTCGAGATGTCGATGTCGTAGTCGAGCCCGGAGATCACGTCGTAGTTGTAGTCCGGCACGGCCGGGTCGCTGATCGTGTTCGGGTCGACCGCCGCGCCCACCGGGAGCGTGACGAAGTACTTCGCCGAGTACTCCAGGTACGCCTTCACCTCGGCGCCGCTGAGCACCACGGCCTCGAGCGTGTTGTCGAAGACGTAGAGGCCCGCCACGTCGCGGATCCGCACGTCACCCTGCGGGAAGACGGCGGTACGGCTGAACGGCGCGGCGATCGACAGCACCGGCAGGCCCGCGTACGCCGTGCCGGCGAGCGCCGTGGTGACCACCTCGGTCTGCACGTGGTTGATGAAGTCCAGGATCGGGGTGTCCTTGTACCGCGACTCGGCGGCCGACAGCTCCACGCTGGACCGGGCGACGACCTGGTTGACGTAGCCGACCGTCTTGGCGTGCTGGCCGCGCACGGCGGCGAGCACCGCCGGGTCCTCCACCACGGTGTTGGTGTTCAGCATGGTGGCGGACTTGCTGACCACCTGCCACCGGCCATTGACCTTGGCGACGGTGAAGTCCATCCGGGTCAGCCGCTGACCCCACTTCGACGGTTCGGAGGTCAGCACCTGCGCGCCGGTGGCGGTGTTGGTGACGAACTTCTGCGCGACCTCGTTGTGCGCGTGGCCGAAGAGGATCGCGTCGATGCCCGGGACCTGCTCGGCGATCAGCGCCACCGGGTTCTCGTTCGGCAGCTCCGGACCGTAGCTGGAGGTGCCGCTGTCACCGCCGTGGGCGGAGATGATGACGAGGTCCGCGCCGCGCTCGCGCATGACCGGCACCCACTTGGCGGCCGTGGCGATCATGTCGGCGAAGACCAGCTTGCCCTCGACGTTGGCCTTGTCCCAGATGGCCACGCCCGGGTTGGTCAGGCCGAGGATGCCGACCTTGATGGTCGGGGAGTCGTAACCGCCGAGGGCGACCTTCTTGATCACGTACGGCAGGAAGGCCGGCTTGCCGGTCGCCTCGTTGATCGCGTTCGCCGCGAGGGCCGGGAAGCCGAGCTGGCCGATCCACTGCGCCAGCAGCGGCAGGCCGTAGTTGAACTCGTGGTTGCCCAGCGTGACGGCGTCGTATCGGAGGACGTTCATCGCGTTGGCCATCGGGTGCGTCTCACCGGTGGTGGTGATCGGCTCCTGCTTGGCGTAGTAGGTGGCCAGCGGGGTGCCCTGGATGGTGTCGCCGGCGTCGAGCACCAGCGTCGCCTTGCCCGTGCGCTCGGCACGGATCTGGTTGACCAGGGTGGCCAGCTTGGCGACGCCGACGTCGTTGTGCCTGCTGTCGTCGAACTCGGCGTCCTTGTAGTAGTCCCAGTTGTAGACGTTGCCGTGGGTGTCCGAGGTGCCCAGGACGGTCAGGTCCCAGGTCTTCGGGCCCTTTGACTCGGCCGCCTGGGCCGGCGCGCCGGCGATCAGGGGGGCGGTCGCGGCGGCGGCCGCGACGGCGAGCACCTGTCGGCGCGAGGCGCCGGAGGAGGAGGTCATGCGGTGCCTTTCCATGGGGGTGGAGGCGCCTCGTGGGCGCCGTTGCGCACCATAGCGAGCCGCCGTCACTCCTGCCACTGCGGCCCGAGGTGTTCCACCACACCAGCGTCACCGGCCGCTCCCGTGTAACACGCCCGCAACCCGATGTCGTTTCCGCCCCTGGTGCCCGGGTAGGGGCGGAGCAGACCCGGACGACACGAGGGAGACCCCGGTGAGCGAGGACCAGTACACCCAGCAGGACCCCACCCGCCAGTACGGCCAGCAGCAGGGGCAGCCACCGCAGAAACAGCCCGCGCCGGGCTCGGAGCAGCGGATGGGACCGAAGCCGGACCACGGCGAGGAGTCGTACCGGGGCAGTGGCCGGCTCGACGGCAAGCGCGCGCTGATCACCGGGGGTGACTCGGGCATCGGCCGCGCCGTCGCCATCGCCTTCGCCCGGGAGGGCGCCGACGTGGTCATCTCCTACCTCGGCGAGGAGGAGGAAGCCGACGCCCGGGAGACCATCCGCCTGATCGAGGAGGCCGGCCGCCGGGGCGTCGCGGTCCGCACCGACCTGACCGACGAGAGCCACTGCCGCCAGTTGGTCGACCGGACGCTGGCCGACCTCGGCGGCATCGACATCCTGGTCAACAACGCGGCCTTCCAGATGTCGCAGGACAAGGGGATCGCCGGGATCAGCACCGAGCAGTTCGACCGCGTCTTCAAGACCAACGTGTACGCCATGTTCTGGCTCTGCAAGATGGCCGTCCCGCACCTGCCCGAAGGCTCGGCGATCATCAACACCTCGTCGATCCAGGCGTTCAACCCGTCGCCGCAACTGCTCGACTACGCCACCACCAAGGCGGCCATCGCCAACTTCACCAAAGCCCTCGCGCTGAACCTGGCCGACCAGGGCATCCGGGTCAACGCCGTCGCGCCCGGCCCGGTCTGGACCCCGCTGATCCCCGCCACCATGCCGGAGGAGAAGGTGAAGCAGTTCGGCACCGACACGCCGATGGGCCGCCCCGGGCAGCCGGCCGAGCTGGCCCCGGCGTACGTCTTCTTCGCCTCCCAGGAATCCAGCTACGTCACCGGTGAGATCCTCGGCGTCACCGGCGGCAAGCTCACCAGGTGACGTCCCGCCGGGCGGCCGCCGGCGGTCACCGGGGCCAGGCGGCCATCCGGCGGCGTACCTGGGCCACCTGGGCTGCGTCGAGCCCGTAGCGCGCGAACCGGCGGTCCGGCACCTGGTCCAGGTATCGCCCGGCGGCGCGGACGTCATCGAGGTCCAGGGCCGGGTCGACCTGGCGGGCCAGCTTCAGCAGCTCCGCCACGTCGTAGTGGTCCAGCGCCGAGGACACGTCGATGTAGTCGCGCACCTCGCGCCGATTGACCAGCGCGGCGGTCTTGTTCGCGACCAGGTCGCGGACGTCCATCACCGGGCCGAGGTCCATCACCACCGGACTGCGGTACCGGTCGAGGCGGGCCAGGCTCAACCGGATCCGTCGGCCGTCCCGGCTCACCACGAAGTCCCGCATGTCCCGGTCGAACCCGTCGAACAGTTCCCCGAGCTCGCTGTCCGGGTCGGCGTCCAGCACCTCGTAGCCGGCCCGCTCCAGCGCCGCGCGCACCCCGGCCGCCGCCGCGGCGGCCGCCCCCTCCACGTCCGCGAACAGGTCCACGTCCTCCGTCGGGCGGGTGACCAGGCCGTGCGCCGCCCACGCCACCCCGCCGCCCAGCACGAACCGGTGCGGCCCGGCGGCCGCCAGGGCCACCCGGGCCACCTCCCGGTAGAACTCGTGCAGGTGGGTCACGCGGTACGCAGGCCGCGGTGCCGGCTCTCCCACGCCACCCGTACGCCCCGCGGCAGGTTCAGCCGCCCCCACACCCGACGCAGCGTCCGCCCGTTGATCAGCGCCCGCAGGTCGTCGGTGCGGGTCGTCTCCCGCAGCACGTTCTCGTACATCCAGAGCAGGTCGTCCGGGTCACCCAGATCGAAGGCGCGCTCACTGCTCCACATCAGCCGGACCGGCAGCTCGACGATGCCCCGGGTGGGGCCGGTCAGCTCGGCGAGCGTGCGGGCCACCACGGCGGGGCGACCCGGTCGGGCCAGCGGGGCCACCGGGGTCGTCGTGGGGGAGAGCGCCTGCATGCTGTCAGGGTAACGCCAACTCGGGTTCCGGCTGGTTTCCGGTTGCCGGGTTTTGCCCTCTTCGCGGTCCGTTGGTGGTTGTGGCCTGCCGTGCCCTTCGGTTTGCTGATGGTTGTGGCCCGATGTGGCGGTGTCCGGTGCGCGCGGATACCACCAGGTACCGGAACTGGTGCGGGCTGTCCGGTTCGGGTCGCCCGACGGCTGCCCGGGTGGGTGCGATGTCCGGTTCGGGGGTGTGACCGGCGGCATCCCGGGGCCGGAATCGTGGCCGGGCCAGGGTCGTTACATCTCCGTACGACCGAGTACCTGGCCCGCAACCCGGGGGCTGGTGCACCGGGCCCGGGTCGGAATGATGGCGGGCCGCCGGTCGTTACATATGGTCCCGGCGCCGCGAAGAACCGCCCCGCGGCTGAACACCGGGCAGAGACTTTCCCCTTTGCTTTTGAGCGCCTGACGTGGTGCTTGCGTCTGCCGCTGACCTCCATCGCGGTGACGCCAACCCCGAATGGAGCTTTGTCATGAACACGATGCTGCGTAAGAGCGTGCTGGATATGCGCAAGATCACTATGTGGTTCCTCGCCACGATCGCCGTGGTGGTACTTCTCTTCAGCTACCGGACGTCGACCGGACCCGACAGCTCGCCTTCGGCCGAGACCGTTGGCGGCGCAAGCGCGCCGGGCGTGGAGACCGGCCCCGGCGCGGCGGCGAAGCCCGGGACACGCGGCACCGTCGCACGGTCCGGTTCGACCACCGTCGCCGACGGCCCGGTCGTGCAGACGAAGCGCGGGAACGTCCAGGTGCAGGCCCACCTCAGCGGCGGCCGGATCACCGAGATCACGCCGCTGACGGTGCCGAGCACGAACAACCGCTCCCGCGAGATCAACAAGCACGCGGTGCCCCAGCTGCGCACGGAGGCGCTCGCCGCGCAGAGCGCGCACATCGACGCGGTGTCCGGGGCGACGGCGACCAGCGAGGGCTACACGAATTCGCTCCAGGCCGCGCTGGACGGCGCTCAGTTCAAGGCCAAGCCGTGACCAGGCAGGCGTTCGTCGAGCATTGGAACAGCTGACCAATAGAGCAATACGCCGCTGGCCGGCACCCCCCACCGAGGGTGCCGGCCAGCGGCGTACCCACGCCTGCCTCAGGGCAGCGCGACCGGGTATGAAGCGGGGAGTGGCGGCAGTCACCGAAAGCGTGGAACAACCGGGGGTCGGGGTAGGTTGAGAAGGGTGTCGGTGTGTCCAGTGTCCCCGGGCCTCACCTAAATTGCCTTCGCGGAATACCGTTCGGCTGGAGCCGCGTCGCGCCACTCGCCGAGAGGCGACCTGCACACCGGCACCCGTTCCGCCCCCGGCTCCGGCCGGGGGCGGAATCGTTTTGCGCAACACGCCGTGGACCCCCGATGGACGGCCGCGGCGGCCCCGGGACGCTGCGGCGGACCAGGTCAGCCGTCAGGTGCGCGTCCACGCCGGTCTTGGCGAACACCGCGCCCGCTTCGGCGGTGAAGTTCCTCGTGGCGGTCGATCTCGAATAAGACCTCGTCCCCGTCCTCGGTGCGTACGCGCATCAGCTCGGTTGCCACCACGACCTCCCCGCCGGAGCGGATTCCGTCGAGGATCAACCACCGGTGGGACTCCCGCATTCGGATGCCTGACTGAAGAGAGCTTCGGCTTCGCGTTCCGGCCGTCGTGCTGACCGACCCGGCCCGGGCGGTCCCCGAACCGGGCCGGTCGGCCGCTCGGGTCGCGCGCCCCCCGTCGGCTGGCCTATGTTCAGAAGGTCAGCTTCCGCCAGCGGGGGAGGGGGTGTTCCGGTTGGGTCTCCGGACCTTCATCGAGGGTTGGCCGGTCTACCGGCAGCTCACCGGCACCGACCCGCTGGGCCGGGGCGCCGCGGCGCAGTCCGCCCGCTCGGCGGGCCTGACCGCCCGCACCGAGACCGCCGACAGCATGGCCCGCTCGGTCTGCCCGTACTGCGCCGTGGGCTGCGGGCAGCGGGTGTTCGTCTCCGACGGGCAGGTCACCCAGATCGAGGGCGACCCGGACAGCCCGATCTCCCGCGGCCGGCTCTGCCCGAAGGGGTCGGCCAGCAAGAGTCTGGTCACCAGCCCGCTGCGGCAGACCAAGGTCCGCTACCGCCGGCCGTACAGCACGGAGTGGGAGGACCTGGAGCTCGACGTCGCGCTCGACATGATCGCCGACCGGGTCCTCGCCGCCCGCGACGAGACCTGGGAGGACGTCGACGACGCCGGCCGGCCGCTCAACCGCACGCTGGGCATCTCCAGCCTGGGCGGGGCGACGCTGGACAACGAGGAGAACTACCTCATCAAGAAGCTGTTCACCGCGATGGGGGCACTCCAGATCGAGAACCAGGCCCGGATTTGACACTCCGCCACCGTCCCCGGTCTGGGGACCAGCTTCGGTCGCGGCGGCGCGACGGACTTCCAGCAGGACCTGGTCAACGCTGACGTCATCGTCATCCAGGGCTCCAACATGGCCGAGGCCCACCCGGTGGGCTTCCAGTGGGTGATGGAGGCGAAGAAGCGCGGCGCCAAGGTCTTCCACGTCGACCCCCGGTTCACCCGGACCAGCGCGCTGGCCGACACGTACCTGCCGATCCGGGCGGGCACCGACATCGCGCTGCTCGGCGGCGTGGTGCGGTACATCCTGGACAACGAGCTGGACTTCCGGGAGTACGTGCTGGCGTACACCAACGCCGCCACCATCGTCAGCGAGCAGTTCGCCGACACCGAGGACCTCGACGGGCTCTTCTCCGGCTACAACCCCGAGACCGGCTCGTACGACCAGACCAGCTGGCAGTACGAGGGGCACGGGAATCACACCCGGGCCAGGGGAACGGGCAAGGAGCGGGAGACCGCGGCCGGGCTGGAGCACGAGTCGCACGGCGCGCCGGTGGCGGCGGAGACGCACCGGGACGAGACCCTGCGGCACCCCCGCTGCGTCTACCAGATCCTCAAGCGGCACTTCGCCCGCTACACCCCAGAGATGGTCGAGCGGGTCTGCGGCATCCCCCAGGAGAAGTTCCTGGAACTCGCCCGGGCCTGGACTGAGAACTCCGGCCGGGAGCGGACCGGGGTGCTCGTCTACTCGGTGGGCTGGACCCAGCACAGCGTCGGCGTGCAGTACATCCGCACCGGCGCGATCATCCAGACCCTGCTGGGCAACATCGGGCGGCCGGGCGGTGGCATCCTGGCGCTGCGCGGGCACGCCAGCATCCAGGGCTCCACCGACATCCCGACGCTGTTCAACCTGCTGCCCGGCTACCTGCCGATGCCGCACCACGCCGAACACCCGACCTTCGCCAGGTGGGTGGACAGCATCCGCCACCCCGGCCAGAAGGGCTTCTGGGGCAACTCGCGGGCCTTCGCGGTCAGCCTGCTCAAGGCGTACTGGGGTGACGCGGCCACGCCGGAGAACGACTTCTGCTACGGCTACCTGCCCCGGATGACCGGCGACCACGGGACGTATCAGCAGGTGCTGAACATGATCGACGGCCACGTGAAGGGCTACTTCCTGCTCGGCCAGAACCCGGCGGTCGGCTCGGCGCACGGCAAGGCCCAGCGCCTGGGCATGGCCAACCTCGACTGGCTGGTCGTCCGCGACCTGTTCATGATCGAGAGTGCCACGTTCTGGAAGAACAGCCCGGAGATCGCCACCGGCGAGATCGTGCCGGAGGAGTGCCGCACCGAGGTGTTCTTCCTGCCCGCCGCCTCGCATGTGGAGAAGGAGGGCACCTTCACCCAGACCCAGCGGCTGCTGCAGTGGCGGGAGAAAGCCCTCGACCCGCCGGGTGACTGCCGTTCCGAGCTGTGGTTCTTCTACCACCTCGGCCGGGTGTTGCGGGAGAAGCTGGCCGCCTCCACCAAGCCGCGGGACCGGGCGCTGCTCGACCTCGCCTGGGACTACCCGACCCACGGCGAGTACGCCGAGCCGAGCGCCGAGGCGGTGCTCAAGGAGATCAACGGGTACGAGGTGGCCACCGGGCGCCCGCTCGGCGGCTTCGCCGAGGCCAAGGACGACGGATCGACGGCGATCGGCTGCTGGATCTACAGCGGCGTCTACGCCGACGGGGTCAACCAGGCCGCGCGCCGGAAGCCCGGGCACGAGCAGAGCTGGGTCGCCCCCGAATGGGGCTGGGCCTGGCCGGCCAACCGGCGCACCCTCTACAACCGCGCCTCCGCCGACCCCCAGGGCCGGCCGTGGAGCGAGCGGAAGAAGTACGTCTGGTGGGACGCGGAGAAGGGCGAGTGGACCGGCTACGACGTGCCGGACTTCGAGAAGACCAAGCCGCCGACGTTCCGGCCGGCGGACGACGCCTCGGGGCCGGAGGCGCTCGCCGGGGACGACCCGTTCGTGATGCAGGGCGACGGCAAGGCCTGGCTTTACGCGCCGCGCGGGGTGCTCGACGGGCCGTTGCCGACGCACTACGAGCCGGCTGAGTCGCCGATGCGCAACCCGATGTACGGCCAGCAGGCCAACCCGACCCGCAAGGTGTACGACCACCCGGTGAACCGGATGAACCCCAGCCCGCCGGAGGAGCACAGCGACGTCTTCCCGTACGTCTTCACGGTCAGCCGGCTCACCGAGCACCACACCGCGGGCGGCATGAGCCGCACGGTGCGGCCGCTCGCCGAGCTGCAGCCGGAGATGTTCGTGGAGGTGTCCCCGGAACTGGCCGCGCAGGTCGGGCTCGCACACCTGGGTTGGGCGCACCTGGTCAGCGGCCGGGCGGTGATCGAGGCGAGGGTGCTGGTGACCGACCGGCTCACCCCGCTGCGGGTGGACGGCCGGGTGATCCACCAGCTCTGGCTGCCGTATCACTTCGGCACCGAGGGCCTGGTCACCGGCGACTCGGCCAACGACCTGTTCGGCATCACCCTGGACCCGAACGTGCTCATCCAGGAGAGCAAGGTCGGCACCTGTGACGTCCGGCCCGGCCGCCGGCCCACCGGCCCGGCCCTGCTCGACCTGGTCGCCGAGTACCAGCGCCGGGCCGGGATGACCGCCGACCGGCGGGTGCCGATCGTCACCACCGACGCGGCCGGCGGGGACGCGGCCGGCAACACCGACGAGCGGTCCGCCGAGGCGGCGCGGGACGGGGGCGGGGATGCCTGACGCCAACAGCCTCTACGGCCCGCTCGACCCGGCGCCGGACGCCGGCTGGGTCGAGGCCGGCCCCCGGGTGGGCTTCTTCACCGACACCAGCGTCTGCATCGGCTGCAAGGCGTGCGAGGTGGCCTGCAAGGAGTGGAACGACGTCCCGGCGTCCGGCTTCGACCTGCTCGGCATGTCGTACGACAACACCGGCGCGCTCACCGCCAACTCCTGGCGGCACGTGGCCTTCATCGAACAGCCCCGCCCGGCCGGGCACCGCACCCCGCCGTTCGACGGCAACCCCACCGGGGCGGCGGTGAGCCCGGCCACCGCGGCGGTCGCCGCCGGGGTGGGCAACGACACCGGCACCGATCCGGGCGTGCCCCCCGGTGAGCCGCGGGCCGCCGCCCGGATGGCCGCCGGGCCGGAGTTCCTCGGCCTGCCGGGCGCCCAGCCGCCTGGCCGGGGCACCGGCGCCGAGTCGCGCACCGACTTCCGCTGGCTGATGATGTCGGACGTCTGCAAGCACTGCACCCACGCCGCCTGCCTGGACGTCTGCCCGACTGGGTCACTGTTCCGCACCGAGTTCGGCACGGTGGTGGTGCAGGAGGACATCTGCAACGGCTGCGGCTACTGCATCTCCGCCTGCCCGTACGGGGTCATCGACCAGCGCAAGGGCGACGGCCGGGCGTGGAAGTGCACGCTCTGCTACGACCGGCTCGGCGCCGGCATGACCCCGGCCTGCGCCCAGGCCTGCCCCACCGAGTCGATCCAGTTCGGGCCGCTGGACGAGCTGCGCGAGCGGGCCGCCCAGCGGGTCACCACGCTGCACGAGCGGGGCGTGCCGGAGGCCCGGCTCTACGGCCACGACCCGACCGACGGCGTCGGCGGGGACGGCGCGTTCTTCCTGCTCCTCGACGAGCCGGAGGTCTTCGGACTGCCGCCGGACCCGCTGGTCACCACGCGGGACCTGCCGAAGATGTGGAAGCGGGCCGGGCTGGCCGCCCTGGCCATGGCGGCGGCGGCCGTCGCCGCGTTCGTCGGAGGTTCATCGTGAGTCCGGACCGTGCCCCGGTGGGCGACCTGTTCCGCCGCTTCCGCGAGCGACTCGCCGCCGAGGGGCCGGAGCGCTTCGGCGGGCCGGGCGCGCGGGCGGGCCACGGCGCCAAGGTGAGCCCGGCGCCGGGCTCACCTTGGC
>NZ_QGKS01000205.1 GCF_003172935.1 Micromonospora sicca
GATACAGCCACCCGCCCGCCCCTGGCGGTACTGGACGCGGTGCTGGAGCGGTTGACCTACGTCAACGAGGAGACCGGCTACACCGTCGCCCGCGTAGCCACCGACCGCGGTTCCGACCTGTTGACGGTGGTCGGTGCGCTGCTCGGCGCGCAGCCCGGCGAAAGTCTGCGTCTTCAGGGACGGTGGTCGTCGCACCCGCAGTACGGGCGGCAGTTCGAGGTCGACTCCTACACCACCGTGCTGCCCGCCACGATCCAGGGCATCCAGCGCTACCTTGGCTCAGGCCTGGTCAAGGGCATCGGCCCGGTGTTCGCCGAGCGGATCGTCGCCCACTTCGGCCTCGACACTCTCCGGGTCATCGAGGAGGAACCCGCCCGTCTGGTTGAGGTCCCCGGCCTGGGTCCGAAGCGCACGGCGAAGATCACCGCGGCGTGGGAAGAGCAGAAGGCCATCAAGGAGGTGATGGTCTTCCTGCAAGGCGTCGGGGTGTCCACGTCCCTGGCCGTGCGGATCTTCAAGAAGTACGCAGACGCGTCGATCTCGGTGGTGCGCAACGAGCCGTACCGGTTGGCGGCCGACGTGTGGGGCATCGGCTTCAAGACCGCCGACACCATCGCCCAGGCCGTCGGCATCCCGCACGACAGCCCACAGCGGGTCAAGGCCGGCCTGCAGCACACCCTGTCGGAGGCCACCGACTCCGGCCACTGCTACCTGCCCGCCCCACAGCTCATCGCCGACGCCACGAAGATCCTGAACGTGCCCGGCGACCTTGTCGCCGGCTGCCTCGACGACCTGATCGCCGAGGAGGGCGTGGTCCGCGAGGTGCTGCCCGGCCCAGGCGGCGAGCCGGTGCCGGCGGTGTACCTGGTGCCGTTCCACCGCGCCGAGCAGTCCCTGGCCGCAGCGCTGCAGCGGCTGCTGGGAGTCCGCGCCGACCGGCTGCCTCACTTCACCGACGTCAACTGGGACAAAGCCCTCACCTGGTTGAAGGCCCGCACCGGCGCTGACCTGGCCGCGGAGCAGGAGCAGGCGGTCCGGCTCGCGCTCACCTCCAAGGTCGCCGTGCTGACCGGCGGCCCCGGCTGCGGCAAAAGCTTCACCGTCCGGTCGATCGTCGAACTCGCCGCCGCGAAGAAGGCCAAGGTGACCCTCGCCGCCCCGACCGGCCGCGCCGCGAAGCGCCTGTCGGAGCTGACCGGCCATCCCGCCGCCACCGTGCACCGGCTGCTGCAGCTGCGCCCCGGCGGCGAAGCCACCTACGACCGGGACAACCCCCTCGACGTCGACCTCCTGGTCGTCGACGAGGCCTCCATGCTCGACCTCATCCTGGCCAACAAGCTCGTCAAGGCCGTCCCACCCGGCGCGCACCTGCTCCTCGTCGGCGACGTCGACCAACTCCCCTCCGTCGGCGCCGGCGAAGTCCTGCGCGACCTCCTCACCGCCCCGGCCATCCCCCGGGTGCGGCTGACGCAGATCTTCCGACAGGCCGCCCAGTCCGGCGTCGTCACCAACGCCCACCGCATCAACGCCGGCAAACCACCCCTCCTACAAGGGCTGAGCGACTTCTTCCTGTTCGCCTGCGACGACACCGACGCCACCGCCGCCCTGACCGTCGACGTCGCCTGCACCCGCATCCCCGCGCGCTTCGGCCTCGACCCCCGCCGCGACGTCCAGGTCCTCACCCCCATGCACCGCGGACCCGCCGGCGCGGGCGCCCTCAACGGGCTGCTGCAACAGCGCCTCACCCCCGCCCGCGACGGGCAACCGGAACGGCGGATGGGCGGACGGGTGTTCCGGATCGGCGACAAGGTCACCCAGATCCGCAACAACTACGACAAAGGCCAAGCCGGCGTGTTCAACGGCACCGTCGGCGTCGTCACCGCCCTGTCCGCCGAGGAGCAGACCCTGACCGTGCGCACCGACGAGGACGAGAGCATCGACTACGACTTCGACGAACTCGACGAACTCGCCCACGCCTACGCCATCACGATCCACCGCTCCCAAGGCTCCGAATACCCCGCAGTGGTCATCCCCCTGACCACCAGCGCGTGGATGATGCTGCAACGCAACCTGCTCTACACCGCCGTCACCCGCGCCAAGCAACTCGTCGTCCTCGTCGGCTCCCGCCGCGCCCTCGCCGCCGCCGTCCGCACCGTCGGCGCCGGACGCCGCCACACCGCCCTCGACCACCGAATCATCTGACACCAGCCAGTCGAACGGCGATCAGGAGACCACCCGGATCACCCAGATACGCGGCCACATACCGGCGTGGCTGCACCCGAGCAAATCGACCCGCCACCTCCGCGAACAAGTCATCCAAGCCCCATCGCTACGCCCCTACAGCCTCGGAAACCCAACACGACCAGTCGACGAGCCAGCTCAGCACCGGTCGCAACACCGGGTTGCAGTACTAATACGAACAGGTGACCTCCGCGGTGGCTGGCCCGGCCGTGCGGGCTCCCGCGCTGATTCCTTCAGGTGATTCGCCAGCGTGCGGGACGCGATTGGCTGGAGCCGGAGCAGCCGCGCGGCCCGTGCCGCAGTACCGACGGAGGCATCATGAGTTCAGAGATCGAGCACCGGATAGAGACAACCAAGGGTCATCTGCAGGTCAACGAGTACCCCGGCGTGGGTCCCGCGATCGTGATGACGCACGGCTACCCCGACGACTCACGGATTTACCGGCGCCTGCTGCCGGAGCTCGCCGGACGGCACGTGGTCACCTTCGACTTCCTCGGGTACGGCCGATCGGGGCGTGAAGCGGCCTGGCCGCTCAATCCGGGCCAGCGGGAGGGCGAACTCGCCAAGGTCATCGACGGCCTGGCCCTCGACCGGCCCGTTCTGGTTGGGCATGACTCCGGCGGCCCCGTTGTCATCAACTACACGTTGAGCAACCCGGAGCGGGTCAGCCGGCTCGTGCTTCTGAACACCTATTTCGGCGAATCGCCCACACTCGGCTTTCCCGAGTTCATCCGGCTGCTCGCGGATCCAGCTTTCACGCCGCTGGCCGACGCGGTCCTCGCCGACCCGAAGATTCTGGGCTGGATGCTCAACTTCACCGACCGGCGATTGAATCGTGGGCCGACCGACCCCGAGGGTGTGGGAGCGACGGCGATCCTGCCGCAGTTCTACGGCGGCGCGGGGCAGCCGGACTCGATCGCGTCCGTCCGGGCCTGGACCGCCGAACTGTTCACCGATATCGGCTTGCAGGAGGCGCGCATCGCGGCGGGCGACCTGGCCAAGCTGGATGTTCCGGTTGTCGTGGCCTTCGGCGTGCACGACCCCTTCTTCAACCCCGGCGTCGCTAAGCATCTCCAGTCTCTGTTCGAACGGGCCGAGCGGCACACGTTCCAGGATGCGGCGCACTGGCCGCAATGGGATCAGCCGGCCGCCGTCGCCGCCGTACTCACCAGCGTCTGACACTGGAAAGGTTCGAGATGCCCACTCGTATCAGCCCGTACCTGAGCTTCAACGGCGACGCCCGCGAGGCGATGACGTTCTATCAGTCGGTCTTCGGGGGTGATCTGGAGATCGCGACGTTCGCGGACATGCGCTCGGCGCAGGACTCCTCACAGGACGACCTGGTCGCCCACTCGATGCTCAAGGGGGCGACCGGAACAGTGCTGTTCGCCGCGGACACGACGACGCCTCCGGACGGCGCCCCCGCGGGTGCCTTCTCGGTCGCCTTGGGCGGTGACGACGAGGCAGAGGTCACCGGCTACTGGGAAGGGCTCTCCGCGGGCGGCACAGTGACGACGCCGCTCGCCAGGTCGCCATGGGGTGCGCTCTTCGGCCGATGCGTCGACAAGTACGGCATTGCCTGGCTGGTGAACGTGACACCGGCCGGACCCGCCTGACCGTGACTCAGGCGGGGCAGTCGCCGGGTTCGTGGGCGAGGGAGAACTCCCCTGAGCGGATGGGCCTGCCGCATGCCTGGCAGAGCACCTCGGCGACGAACACCTGGCCGCAGACGTCGTGGATGAAGTCGACCGGCGGCACGTCGTCCTCGCGGTAGGTGTCGCCCCATCGTTTGAGCACGAGGATGACCTGCCCGAGGTCTTTGCCCTTCTGGGTGAGTTCGTACCCCGCGGTCGCGCCGTCCTCCGCCGACCGGGGACGCAGGATCCCGGATTCGGTGAGCTTGCGTAGCCGCGAGGAAAGGATGTCTCTCGGCGCCCCGACGGCTCTCAGGATCTCGGTGTACCGCGAGGCACCGAACGCCAGCGCTCGCACGATGTGCAGCGACCACCGGTCGTTGACCGCGTCGAGGGCGACGGACAGCGCATCCCGAGGCGGTTTGATTTTCAAACCAGATGCGGTAGCCTTCTTTTGGTTGGACATTCAAACCACTCTAGTCGAGGAAGCCCTCATGTCGTTACCCGATCCAAGCCCCACCAGGCCCCGGACCACCGAGCACGCGGCCTGGCTGGCCCTGGTCATCACCGGATTGATCATTGGCGGCGCGTTCATCGCTCTTTACGTCGGGCTTCAGCGGGATCCCACGCCCCAGCACCTGCCCATCGCAGTGGTCGGGTCCCAGCTCGCGACCGCGGCTCAGTCCGGCCTGGGAGACTCCGTCGAGGTCACCGAGGTCGCGAGCATCCAGGACGGCGCCGCCATAACGCGTGACGGAGACGCCATCGGTGTTCTCGGTGCCACCTCGCCGACGACACTGCGTTTCGAGTACGCCGGGGCCAGCGGCTTCAGTGAGAGCGGCGCCGCCCGGAAGCTCGTCTCCGGCCTGGCCGCCCACGCCGGATTCACCGTGCAGGAAACCGACATCGCGCCCCTGGCGGACTACGACAGCCGCGGTCTGTCGGCCTTCTACGTCGTCTTCGGCGTCACCCTCTCCTCGTTCGTTCTCGCGCAGGGCCTCACGGGCGCTGCCGCAAAGGTGCGCCTTCGTCACCGGCTGTACGCCATGGCCGGGTTCGCGGTCGCGATCGGCCTCGGCGCGGCCGCCATCGCCGGCCCGATCTACGGCTCACTGACGGCGCCGTTCCCGCTGCTGGCGCTCTCCCTCACTCTCCTTTCGCTCGCCAGTGCCTTCAGCACCAAAGCCCTGGGGGCGTGGCTCGGACCGGCCGGCATCGGCCTGGCCGTGCTGATCCTCACCACCGTCGGCAACGCGACCAGCGGAGCGACCATCGGATACGACCTGCTTCCCCGGTGGGCGCAGGCGGTCTCCGCGATCCTTCCGCCCGGCGCCGCCGTGCGAGCCGTGAACAAATACGGCTACTTCGACGGCTCCCACGCCGCGTGGTCCCTGGTGGTTCTCGCTGTCTGGTTCCTCGCCGGGCTCGGCCTGGTGCTGCTCCGGCAGCGACTGACCGAGCGGCGGACCACCACGGGCGCCTTGGGCCCGAACCTCGTCCAGCCAGAACTGACCACCCAGGAGGCATGATGACCGTCATCGAGGACTTGACCCGACGCAACGCCGACTTCGCCACCCATCGGTTCATCCCCGGGCTGCGAATCAATCCCTCGCGCCGCACGATGATCATCGGCTGCGTCGACCCGAGGGTGGATCCCGGCGTCGTGCTCGGGGTGGAGCTCGGGGAGGCGGCGATCATCCGCAACGTGGGCGGCCGGGTCACGCCCGCGCTGTTCAAAACCATGGCGATGCTCGGCCGGGTCGGAAAGGCCAACGGCGGCGGCCCGGGCAGCGACTGGAACCTCGTCGTGCTGCACCACACCGACTGCGGCATGACCGACCTCGCGGCCTTCCCCGGCCTGCTCGCCGAGTACTTCGAGATCCCCGCCGACCGGCTGCCGGACAAAGAGGTCAGCGATCCCCACGCCTCGGTCAAGGTCGATGCGGCCCTGCTCGCCGCCCCGGGATCGCCGGCACACGGGTGGCAGGTCTCCGGGCTCGTCTACGACGTCGAAACGGGGCTCGTCCAGGTCGTCGCCACCGATGTGTGACACCGGCGACGGCCACGGGCCGGTCGCCGCATCGGGTCCACGGCCGGCCGGCGGGCCGGCCGTGGACCCCATCACGCTCGCGCCGGTCGACGAGGTCACCATCACCACGCTGGTCGACAACGTCTACGACGCGTTGCTCGACGGCGACGACCGGGCCGTCCGCGCCCCGTTCAAAGCCGGCGTCGCGAGTGCGCCCCAATTCGAAGCAGGATCGACGACCGTCGGGCTGCGAGCCGAGCACGGTTTCGCCGCGCTCGTGACCGTCCGCCGCGGGAACACCACGACGACCTTGCTGTTCGACACGGGTCTGTCGCCCGACGCGATGGTCGTCAACGCCGAACGCCTCGGCGTCGACCTCACCCGGATCCAGGCCGTCGTGCTCAGCCATGGCCACTTCGACCACGCCGGCGGCCTCGCGGGCCTGGCCGGCAAACGCGGCACCCGAGCACTGCCGATGGTGCTGCACCCCCGGGTCTGGATCCGCCGACGGCTCGCCGTCCCCGGTGCTCCCGCCCAACAGTTGCCCACCCTGAGCAAGCGAGCCCTGACCGGCGAAGGGTTCGAGGTGATCGAACGGCGCGAGCCGTCGCTGCTCGTCGACGGGAGCGTCCTGATCACCGGGGAGGTCGACCGCACCACCGACTTCGAGCGCGGTATGCCGGCCGCCCACCAGGCCTGGAACGGCACCGCGTGGGAGCCCGACCCGCTGGTCGTCGATGACCAGGCGCTCGTGGTCAACCTGCGAGGCCGGGGCCTGGTCGTCCTCACCGGTTGCGGCCACGCCGGAGCCGTCAACATCGTCCGCCACGCCCAGCGGCTCACGGGCATACCGCGACTGCACGCGCTCGTCGGCGGATTGCACCTCGGCGGCACGGCCTTCGCACCGATCATCGACCGTACCGTTGAGGCGCTCCGCGAGGCCGGGCCCGATCTTCTCGTCCCGGGGCACTGCACCGGCTGGCGGGCCCAGCACGCGCTGGCAGCGGCGCTGCCCGACGCGTGGGTCCCGAGCAGCAGCGGCTCGGCCTACCGGCTCATCGCCTGAGCGGGCGCGCCGGAGGCTACCGGTCGCGAAGAAGCTCGGCTGTCTCGTACGGCAGGTCGGTCATGATTTCCCGTTCGGGGTGATCGCGGGCCGGCGCCGCGCGGCGCCGGCCCGTCGATCTCAGCTCTTGATGAAGTCGAGAAGTTCCTGGTTGAAGTCCTGCTCGAAACGGCCCACCAGGCCGTGCGGGGCACCCGGGTGCACCTGCAAAGTGGCGTTGGGCAGCAGCTTGATCGAGCGTTCGGAGGAGGCTTGGATCGGCACGATCTGGTCGTCGTCGCCGTGCGACAGCAGCACCGGCACGTCGATGCCGCGCAGGTCCCCGGTCATGTCGGTCTCGGAGAACGCGGCGATGCAGTCGTACGCGGCCTTGAGCCCGACCGTCATGCTGATCAGCCAGAACGCGTCGCGGACGCCCTGTGAGACGTTCGCGCCGGGCCGGTTGTTGCCGTAGAACGGCTCGGCGAGACCGCGGTAGAACTCCGAGCGATCGCCGAGCCGGGCCCGCAGCTGGTCGAAGACCGCCATCGGAGCGCCGCCCGGGTCCTCGGCCGTGCCCAGCAGATGCGGGACGACCGCGCCGCGCAGCACCACCTTGGCGACGCGGGAGGTGCCGTGCCGGCCGAGGTAACGGACGACCTCGCCGCCGCCGGTCGAGTGTCCGACCAGGACAACGTCGCGGAGGTCGAGGGTGTCGACGAGCGCGGCGAGGTCGTCGGCGTACGTGTCCATGTCGTTGCCCGCCCAGGTCTGGGTGGAGCGGCCGTGCCCGCGACGGTCGTGCGCGATGCCCCGGTAGCCATGGTCGGCCACGATCTTGAGCGGGTTGTCCCAGATGTCGGCGTTCAGCGGCCAGCCGTGGCTGAAGACGATCGGCTGTCCGTCGCCCCAGTCCTTGTAGAAAATCTCGGCGCCGTCGGTGGTGGTGATGGTCGGCATGGCGGTTCCTTCCCCTGGTGGTTTGCCGCTTCAGGCAACCGCGACGGGCGCGCGGGCGGATCACCCGACCGGATCAGGACCTTCCCGGGGCCAGGAGGGGAGACCGCGCGGGGGCTAACCCGTTCAGATGAGGAGGGCCTGTCTGAGCAGCTCGTGGCGGAAGTGCAGGCGCCTCCCGTCGTCGGCGAGCAAGCCTTCGCGTGCGAGGCGGGCGAGCGCGTCATGGTCCGGGAGCGCGCCGAGCGATTCGACAGTGAACGAGGGTCCGAGCGCTGCGGCGGCGGTGAGAAGTTCCTTGGCGGTCGACGGCAGTGAGCTCAGCATGTGCCGCACCGCCTCGGCCACTTGTCCCCGCGTCAGCGCCACGGCGAGCAGGGGGTTTCCACCCGCCTCGGGTACGGAGAGCGGCAACGGACCGAGAAGGATCTCGTGCACTGCGACGTCGTCCGCGATCGCGTCGAGGGGCAGCCGACTGGAGAACAGCCAGACGATGGCCGAGCTGACGAGCTGCGCGGGGAGGACGCGGAGGACGTACCGGGTGGCCGCGTCGGCCCACTGAAGGTCTTCGACGCAGATGAGGATCGGGGTGGCGGTGGCCCGTGCCCGCAGCTGGCCGGTGAGCCGGTCGACGAGCCAGATCGGGCGGGAGGCGTACGTTGCGAGCGCGCCGAAGTCGGCCTGCGACAGTACCGGCGCCGGTCCCGAGCGCAGGGCGGTCAGCAGAGGTGCGAGCGGTGCGATGCCGCCGGATTCCAGGGCCGCTGCCCGCCCGGTGGCGAAGCCGTCGCCGACCGCCCGCTCACGGAGCTCGGTGATGAACGTGGTCTTGCCGATGCCCGCCTCACCGGTGACCGCGACGACCGCGCCGATCCCGGTGGCCCGGGTTCCGTGCAGCACCTCGAGAGCGGTGTCGAGGTCCTCGCCACGTCCCGAAAAATCGGGCATCCCGTCATGTCCTGGAAACATGCCCCCAGCAGATCAGGGCCCGGTTTGCCGGGAATCACCTCAACGGATCAGCCAGTGGCGCGGCCGGGGCGATCGCGGGCCGGTGGCCGCCTCCACGGTCTCATCCGTTCGCGTCGTGAGCTGGAGTAATGTGCGGCCATGAAGCGCTCGTCCGTCGGCCATCTACCCTGCTCGATCGCGCGATCCCTCGACCTCGTGGGCGAATGGTGGACGCCGGTGATCCTGCGCGAGATCTTCCACGGCCATCGCCGCTTCGAGGAGATCCGGGTCCAGACCGGGATCAGCCGCAACATCCTGACCGAGCGGCTCGGCGCGTTGCTCGACGGCGAGGTGGTCAGCCAAGAGCGGTACCAGGACCGCCCGGCCCGCTACGAGTATCACCTCACCGAACGCGGCCAGGAGCTGCTGCCGGTGCTGGTGGCGCTGATGCAGTGGGGCGACAAGTGGATGCCCGGCAGGCCGGAGCAGGTCGCCGTCCACGGGCCGGCGCAGCACCCGGTCCGCGCGGTCCTGACCTGCGTGGAGTGCGGCGAGGTCGAACCCGCGGACGGTCATTTCAGGGAGTCAGTCTCGTAACAAAACTGATAAGGTCCGCCCATGGCGGGGACCGAGCTTAGGGGCCGGGGCGCCGAGCTGTCCCGGGCCATCGCGGCGTTGCGGGCAGCGGCGCACACCGGGCAGGGCACGATCATTTTGGTCACCGGCGAGGCCGGGATCGGTAAGACGGCGATGCTGCAAGCGATCGCCGAGCAGGCGACCCGGCAGGGATTCGCGGCGGGGTTCGGCAAGGCCGAGGAGATGGACCAGATCGCGCCAGGCGCTCCGCTGCTGGTGGCGCTCCGCTCGGGCTCCCGCCCCCTGCTCGACAGTGACGGATTCACCAGGCTCGCGGATCTGTACGACCAGCACCTGTGGCTGGTCGACCGCATCGCGACTCTGCTGGAGGAACTGGCGACACGAGGTCCGGTGCTGATCGCGATCGACGACGCGCAATGGGCCGACCGGCTGAGCCGCTTCGCGTTGCGCATCCTGCCCGGAAGGCTTGCCGGCTCTCCGGTGGTCTGGCTGCTGACCAGCCGCGAGGCGCACGGGCCCGCGATCGACGAGCTGACCTCTTCCGCCGTGGACGGCGTCCACGTGCACCGGCTGGAGCTCGGGCCGCTGGCATCATCCGACATCGAGCAGATGGCCGTCGCGCATCTCGGCGAGCTGCCCACCGGCCGGGCGTACGAGCTGCTGCGCGGGGTCGGCGGCAACCCCTTCCTGACTGTGCAACTGCTCGACGGGCTCGCTCGGGAGAAGACCGACGGCCGGATGGAGGGCGGCGTCCCCGCCGGGTTGATCACCAGTACCCGGCGCCGGATGGCCGCGCTGTCGGCCGACGTGAGCGAGCTCGTGCAGCTCGCCGCGGTCCTCGGCCGGCCGCTGCCGGTCGAGGATGCCCCACGGCTGGCCACCGAGCCGCTCCGGACCGGATGGCTCGAGCTGGTCGTCGCCACCGGGCTGATGGTCGAGGCCGAGGCGCGCGTCGCGTTCCGGCACGACTTGGTTCGCGAGTCGGTCTACGCCGACCTGTTGCCCTCGCACCGGCGGTCGCTGCACCGGCGCTGCTGGCATTACCTGCTGACGTCCGGTCATGGGCCGATCGCCGCGGCGCCGCACGTGCAGGCCTGCGCCGTGCAAGGCGACCGAGAGGCTGTCGAGGTGCTCCGGCAGGCCGCTGCCCAGAGCCCGCCGGAGACAGCCGGAGACCTGCTTCGTAAGGCCCTGTGCCTGCTCGACCCGGCCGATCGGGAACGGTGCGGGGTCGGGCTTCAAGCTGTGGAAGCCCTGGTGCGCGCTCAGCGTCCGGCCGAGGCGATCAGCACCGCCGACCGGGTGCTGGCCGAGACGCCCAGCGTCGACGGCAAGGCTCGGATCCAGCTCGAGATCGCCCGCGCTCTCTGGCCCATGGGGCGACTCGCCGACATGGTGCGGCGTATCCGGGAGACCCTCGCGCTACCCGGGGTCTCCGAGAATCTACGAGCCCGGCTGACCGCTGTCGAGGCGCTGACCATGACCCGCACCGAGCCGGCCGCGCTCGCGCTGGCCGCCGCCCGGGCCGCGCTGACCGAGGCGGTGCGGCTCGACGACCGGCTCGCCGAGGAGCTCGCCACCGAGGTCCTCGGCGAGGTCGCCCGCAACGAGGGCCGGCACGCTGACGCGCTCACCCAGTTCCGCCGCCTGCGGGAGCTGGCCGGCACCCGTTACCTCGGCGAGGAGATCACCGCGCTGCAGCTGCTGGACCGCTACGACGAGGCCGAGGAACTGCTCGCCGCCGCCCGGCACAGCGACACCCTGCCGCCGTCCGTGCTGTTCGCCCAGATGTGGCAGGACTTCAACCTGAGCCGCTTCGACGACGCCGAGGCCGACGCCCTCACCCTGGTGCGCCTCGGCGACGACCTGGGCAACCACGCGTACGCGATCGAAGCCTGGATGATCCTCAGCTCCATCGCTCTCGGCCGCGGCGACCTGGACAAGGCGTACGAGTACCTGGCCCCCGCCGAGCGGCACAGCCAGGCCGACGACGACGTGCGGATGCCGGGCCTGGTGCTCATGCGGGGCTGGCTCGCCTCGGCGCGCGGCGAGGTCGCGGAAAGCGTACGCATCCTGAAGCCGCACCTGATGGCCGCGCGGGAGTCCCGCAGCTACTGGCCCTGGTGGCCGGGGTGGATGCGGGTCTTCACGCAGATCGGCCTCGCGGCCGGCGACGCCGAGTTCGTCGCCGAGGCGGTGGCGCTGGCCGCCATCGGCGCCGAGCGCAATCCGGGCGTGCGCAGCTTCGCGGGACTGGCGGTGCAGGTGCGCGGCGTCGTCGAGGGTGACCTGTCACTCCTCGCCCAGGCGGTCGAGATCCTGCGCGCGAGCCCCCGGCCGATGCTGCTGGCCAGCGCGCTGGTCGACCACGGTTTCGCTCTGCTCGACGCCGGCGAGCACCGGGAGGCCGTCGACCAGCTCGGCGACGCGTGGCACTTCTTCGACAAGGCCGGCAACAAGCCGGCCCTGGGTGCGCTGCAACGTGGCCTGCAGGCGGCGGGCAGCCGCCGCAAGCCCTGGGCGGCGGCCCCGGCCCGGCCGGTCAGCGGCTGGGGCGCGCTGACCGACAGCGAATTGCGGGTGGCCCGGCTGATCGGCGCCGGCCGCACCAACCGGCAGGCCGGCGCGGAGCTGGACCTTTCGCCCAACACCGTAGCCACCCACCTGCGGGCCGTCTTCGCCAAGCTCGGCGTCCGCTCCCGGGTGCAGCTCGCCAACGCCATGCACACCATGCCGAAATCCTTCGATGTGGCCGACGACACAGCCGTCGTACCGCTGCCCGAACTGGGCCGCTAGAAGCATTCCGAGCTGCGGGAACGTGGTCCCGCTGATCTGTTCGGGTGAGGCTCTCGCCCGGTACGCGGCGACCGGCGCCCGGGCAGGTGATCTGTTTCGAGGGTCCGGTCCCCGGCCGAGGCTGGTGTTCTGCGAAGACGCGGCGCCGAGCACGGCGCCCACTCGCGATAAGGACCACGATGAAACTCTCCCTACGCAATGCCGCCCTCGGCCTCGCCCTGGCCGGTGGTGTCGCCGCGCTGGTCCCCGGTGTCGCGGCCGCCTCGACCGCCAGTGGCCCCAAGCCGACCGTGGTGCTGGTCCACGGCGCATGGGCCGACGGCTCCACGTGGAGCGGCGTCACCGAGCGCCTCCAGCACGACGGCTACACCGTCGACGTGGTAGCCAACCCCCTGCGCGGCGTCGCCAGCGACTCGAAGTACCTGGGCGACTTCCTCGCCACCATCGACGGCCCGGTCGTCCTCGTCGCACACTCGTACGGCGGCTTCCTAATCAGCAACGCGGCACGCGACAACACCAACGTCAAGGCGCTGGTCTACGTCGACGCGTACGTCCCTGCCGAAGGCGACTCCCTGCTGAGCCTCACCGAGCTGAACCCGGGCAGCCAGGTCGGCCCGGCCATCAGGACCGTGTCGCCGAAGGACGGGTCGGGATCGTACACCGACACGTACATCCAACCGGACCTCTTCCCGGGTATCTTCGCCAACGACGAGCCCAAGAAGAAGGGCGCCATGCTGGCCGCAGGGCAACGCCCGCTCGACGCGTCCACGCTGGGCGAACCGTCCGGCACGCCAGCCTGGACCTCGATCCCCACCTGGGACGTGATCGGCACGGTCGACAACGTCATCCCGCCGGCCACCCAGCGATACATGGCGAAGCGAGCCAACGCGCACACCACCGAGATCAAGGCCGCGCACCTGTCCATGGTCTCGCAGCCGGAGAAGGTGGAGCGCGTGATCGTCGAGGCCGCGCGCAAGACCTCCTGATCGAGCTCTGAGAAGGGGCCGGGGGTGACCCCAGCCCCCAGGGCGATTGCGTAGTCGATCGGTGGGTGCCCTGAGCTGGGAATCTACGGGGTGAGTGGCCTCTGCGGAGGCAGGTAGAGCGGGTGAGATCGCGTCGGTGATCATGGAGTTCTCTAGGCTTCACGACACCCCGAGGACCTCACCCGCCGATGTCATCATGCCCGATCCCCGCGCTGTCTTCGGTCGCCGGCACCCCTGGCACGTCACCACCGTCCGTTACTGCAGGTGAGACAACGGGACTGCTACACGCCTTGGCGGCGGTCCCGGATCCTCGAGATCCACGGGGAGTGCGTTACCCGCTGTCGGGCCTGCTCGCGGCCGCGGTGTGCGCGGTCCTCGCGGGGGCGTCGTCGTTCGCCGCGATCACCGATTGGTTGCACGATCTGGATGAGCAGGCCCGCGACCGGCTCGGCTTCGGCCATGGGGTGCCGGCGGGTACGACGGTATGGCGGTTGCTGACCCGCCTCGACGATCAGTTGTTGTCTACCGTCCTCGCGGGCTGGCTGAAGGTCCGCGCCCGGCCGGTCACACCCCGGCCGCACCGGTATCGGACGGTGATCGCCGTGGACGGGAAAACCCTGCGGGGAGCCCGCCGTGCCGACGGCGGTCAGGTTCATCTGCTGTCCGCGCTGGACACCAGCACCGGCATCGTCCTGGCCCAGGTCACCGTGAGCGCGAAGAGCAACGAGATCCCCGCGTTCGCACCGCTGCTCGACGCGGTCGAGCAAGTGTTGGGCAGCCTGACCGGTCTGCTGTTCATCGCCGACGCCCTGCACACCCAGACCGCCCACGCCGAGGAGATCGCCGCCCGCGGCGCCCACCTGATGATCCCGACGAAAGGCAACCAACCCACCCTGTTCAAGCAGCTCAAGACCCTGCCCTGGCCGGAGATCCCGATCGGGGACCGCCGCCGCGACACCGGACACGGCCGCCGCGAGACCCGCACCGTCAAAGCCATCACCGTGGCTACTCCGGGCGGCATCAGGTTCCCCCACGCCGAGCAGGCCGTCCGGATCACCCGCACCCGCACCACCAGCGGGAAGACCAGCCGCGAAACCGCCTACTACACGGTGTCTCTACCCGCCGAGCAGGCCCAACCCGCCGACCTGCAGCACTGGGCCCGCCTCGAATGGCACATCGAAAACCGCGTACATCACGTCCGGGACGTCACTTTCCGTGAAGATCTCCACCAAGCCCGGACCGGCACCGGACCCGCCGTCCTCGCGACCCTGCGTAACACCTCGATCGGCTACCACCGCACCAACGGCGAGGCCAACATCGCCCGCGCCACCCGACGCGCGAACCGCCGCCCCCACGACCTCATCACCGCCGTGACCAGCAGCATCCCGACAACGCAATGACCCTG
>NZ_QGKS01000146.1 GCF_003172935.1 Micromonospora sicca
CTGTGCGGGCGCTCGGGCTGTTAGGTTGCTGCCGTGTTCGCGATCGCCCTGACCCCTGACGCCGAGCTGCGTCCGCTCGACCCCTGGCGGGCCGAGGAGTTCCTGGCCAACCTCGACCGGTGCCGGAAGCACATCGCCCCGTGGGTGTCGCCGTCCTTCGTCGCCACCGACCCTGCGTCCGCGCGCCGGGTGCTGCAGAACTACGCCGACCGGTGGGCGCGGGACGGCGGCGGCATCTGGGGCATCTGGCTCGACGGCACGCTGGTCGGCGGTGTGCTCTTCGTGTCCTTCGACGTGACGACCGGGGTCTGCGAGGCCGGCTGCTGGCTGGAGCCGGGCGCGGAGGGCCGCGGCCTGGCCACGCTCGCCGCCCGCCGGATCATCGACTGGGCGATCCGGGAGCGCGGCATCCACCGGGTGGAGTGGCACACCAACGCGGCCAACGCCCCCAGCATCGCCGTCGCCCGCCGCCTCGGGATGCGCCGCGACGATACGCTCCGCCAGGTCCTCCCCGGTCCCGGCGGGCGGATCGACCTGGAGATCTGGTCGGTGCTGGCTCCAGAGTGGACGGCCTGACCCACGCCGCCTCCCGGCCCCCGGCCGCGCTCGACCGAGGTTTTGTCGTACCCGGACGTCAACATGCGTCCATGGCTGCCCCCGCCCTGGCCCACCGGACCGACCCGCCGCGCGCCCTGCCGCTGCGAGAGGTCCGCACCCGGCTCACCCAACTCGTCGCCCTGGCCGAGCTGACCGACACGGTCACCGTGGTCACCCGCGACGGTGATCCCCGGCCGGTCGCGGCGATCGTGCCCGCCTCCGCCGCCCGCACGGCCGCCCAGGCCCGCGCCGACGCCGAGCGGGTCGCCGCGGTCACCGCCGGCTGGGCCCGCCGCCTGGAGGAACTGCACCGGCAGAGCAGCCGGCGGCACGCGGCCGAGCTGCGCGCCGTCACCGACGCCCTGGCCGAGGTCTGGGCCGAGCTGGACCGCCGGGTGCCGGCCGCTGACCCGGCGCTGGCCCGGCTGCGCGCCGCCCACGCCGACCTGCTGCGCGACTGACCCGGCCCGCGGGCGGAGCGGCGAGCCGTGGGGCCGCTGTCGTCCCGGCGCCGGTGGCGGCTGCCCCGGACGGGTCGCCGCCACCCGCGTACGGCGTCAGCCCCGGCCGCGCTGCTTGCGGTAACGGCGGATCAGCGCCGCGGTCGAGGAGTCCACGTCCCCGAGGTCCGGGCCGGCACCGGTGAGCTTCGGCGCGAGCTGGTTGGCCATCACCTTGCCCAGCTCGACGCCCCACTGGTCGAACGGGTTGATGTTCCACACCGTGCCCTCGGTGAAGACGATGTGCTCGTAGAGGGCGATCAGCTGGCCGAGGGTCGCCGGGGTGAGCTTCGGCGCGATGATCGAGGTGGTCGGGTGGTTGCCCGGCATCACCCGGTGCGGCACCACGTCGGCCGGGGTGCCCTCCGCCTCGACCTGCTCCCGGGTGCGGCCGAAGGCCAGCGCGGCGGTCTGCGCGAAGAAGTTCGACATCAACAGGTCGTGCATGTCGCCCAGGTCGTGGTTGGGCTGGCTGAACGCGATGAAGTCGGCCGGGATCAGCCGGTTGCTCTGGTGGATGAGCTGGTAGAAGGCGTGCTGACCGTTGGTGCCGGGCTCGCCCCAGAAGATCTCCCCGGTCGGGTACGTGACCGGCTTGCCGTCGACGGTCACCGACTTGCCGTTGCTCTCCATGGTGAGCTGCTGCAGGTACGCCGGGAACCGGTGCAGGTACTGCGCGTACGGCAGCACCGCGTGGGTCTGCGCGCCGAGGAAGTCGGTGTACCAGACGTTGAGCAGGCCGAGCAGCGCCGGCAGGTTCCGCTCGACCGGCGTGGTGCGGAAGTGCTCGTCGACGGCGTGGTAGCCGGCCAGCATCTCCCGGAAGCGTTCCGGCCCGATGGCCAGCATGACCGACAGCCCGACGGCGGACGGCAGCGAGTACCGGCCGCCCACCCAGTCCCAGAAGCCGAACATGTTCTCCGGGTCGATGCCGAAGTCGCGGACCCGCTGCTCGTTGGTGCTGACGGCGACGAAGTGCCGGGCGATCGCCGGGTCGTCGGCGTCCAGCCCGGCGAGCAGCCAACGGCGCGCCTGGTTGGCGTTGGCCAGGGTCTCCTGGGTGGAGAACGTCTTGCTGGCCACGATGAACAGCGTGGTCGCCGGGTCGAGGTCGGTGGTCTTGTCGTGGATGTCGGTGGGGTCGATGTTGGAGACGAAGCGGCAGGTGATGCCGGCGTCCCGGTAGGCCTTCAACGCCTCGTACGCCATCACCGGGCCGAGGTCGGACCCGCCGATGCCGATGTTCACCACGGTGCTGATCCGCTCGCCGGTGTGCCCGCGCCAGTTGCCGGAGCGGACCCGCTCGGCGAAGGCGGACATCCGGTCGTGCAGGGCGTGCACGTCGGCGACCACGTCCTGCCCGTCCACCACCAGGCTCGCCTCGCGGGGCAGGCGCAGCGCGGTGTGCAGGACGGCCCGGTCCTCGGTGGAGTTGATGCGCGCGCCGGAGAACATGGCGGCGATCCGGTCGGTCAGCCGGACCCGCTCGGCGAGGGCGGTGAGCAGCCCCAGCGTCTCGTCGGTGATGAGGTTCTTGCTGTAGTCGACGTGCAGGTCGGCGACGTCGCCGGTGAGCCGCTCGCCCCGCTGCCCGTCGGCGGCGAACAGCTCCCGCAGGTGGGTGCCGCGCATCGCCTCGGCGTGCTTGCGCAGGGCCTGCCATTCGTCCGTGGTGGTGACGTCCACAGCCATCGGGTCGATCTTCTCCTTCACGACGGGTCTGTCAGCGGGCCGTCGTCGCGCCCGCTGCCGGCGACTCCACCAGCCTGCCACCCGGGGCGGGTCGGCGCGACGCGACCCGACATCGCCCATCCGGTGGAACCGCCCCGGGGTGGCCGCCGGGCGGCACGCGGTTGGGACGCCTGTTCGACACGCCGATCACCCCGAGACAGCAGTCGGTCGCCGAACGTAAGCTCCGGGTCGGTTGTGGTTCGTACCGGTGAGGAGGCGCCATGGCGACGGTGATCGGTCCCCGCCACCCGGCCGAGGAGGACGGCCCGGCCGACGGCGACGCCGGCCCGGCGTTGCCGGAGCTGGAGGACGGTCACTGGATGCACCGGGCGACCGAGTTCGCGCACACCAGCTTCAAGTCCGTGGCCCGGCGCCTGCCGGCGCTGGTCCGGGAGGCGGTCGTGCTGGCCTGGGGCACCAGCCGCCGGGACACCGCCGCCTCCATCGGGCTCAACGTCGCGGCCGGCGTGATGACCACCCTGGGTCTGCTGGCCACGACCGGCGTGCTCCGCCAGCTCTTCGCCGCCGGCCCGACCCCCGACCGGATCCGCGCCGCGCTGCCAGCGCTGGCTCTCGCCGCGTTCGCGGTGACGGTCAAGGGCGCGTTGACCGTGGCCGCCGGCTGGGCGCAGGCCCGGCTGATCCCGCAGATCAACTACCAGGTGGAGCTGCGGCTCTTCGAGACGACCACCGCGGTGGAGTTGGCCGCGTTCGACGACGCGGGGTTCGCCGAGGAGATGGACCGCGCCCGGGACCGCGGCATGGCGGAGGCGGCGTCGATCGTCGACCACACCGTCAACCTGGTCACCGGAGTGGTGGGCGTGCTGGCCACCGCCGCCGCGGTGACGGTGGTCCAACCGGTGCTGCTGCCCTGCCTGCTGCTCGCCGCGGTGCCGGAGGCGGTGACGGCGGTGCGGATGGCCCGCCGCCAGTACCTCGCCATGCTGGCCCGGATCACCCGCCGCCGTCGGATGTGGATGCTGGCTCATCTGATGGCGGAGCGGCGCACGGCCGCCGAGGTCCGCGCGTACCAGATGCGGGAGTTCCTGCTCACCGAGTTCCGCCGGATGATGGCGGCGGAGACCCGGGCCGAGCTGCGGCTGGCCCGCTCGCAGAGCACCACCCGGGCGGCCGGCATGTCGGTGACCGGCATCGCCGCCTTCGGCGTCTACGCGGTTCTCGGCGGGTTGCTGCTGGGCGGCGTGGTCGCGCTGGCCGCCGCGGCCACCGCCCTGCTGGCGTTGCAGTCCGCCCGGTCCTCGCTGCGGATCGCGGTGTTCGCCACGAACTCCCTCTACGAGGACGCGCTCTACTACCAGGACTACCGGGACTTCCTCGACCGGGCCCGGCAGCGCGTCCCGACCGGCGGCGGTCGGCCCGTCGACGGCTTCGACCGGATCGAGCTGGACCGGGTGACCCTGCGTTACCCGGACACCGACAAGGCCGCCGTGGACGGGGTCAGCCTCAGCATCCGGCGCGGCGAGGTGGTCGCCCTGGTGGGGGAGAACGGCTCCGGCAAGACCACGCTGGCCAAACTCATCGCGGGTCTCTACCGGCCGACCGACGGGGCCATCCGCTGGGACGGCGTCGACGTCGGCGAGCTGGACCCGCGGCAGACCGGCGCCCAGGTCGCGGTGATGACCCAGGACTGGTGGAGATTCCCGTTCACCGCCGGGCAGAACATCCGGGTCGGCCGGCACGACCGGCCGGCCGACCGGCCCGGTCCGAGCGTCGAGGACGCCGCCCGCGGCGCCGCCGCGCACGACATGATCACCGATCTGCCGTACGGCTACGACACGCTGCTCGACCGGCAGTTCAAGGACGGCCAGGACCTCTCCGGCGGCCAGTGGCAGCGCCTCGTGGCCGCCCGCGGCCTCTACCGGGACGCCCCGCTGCTGATCTGCGACGAGCCCTCCGCGGCCCTCGACGCCCGGGCCGAACACGCCCTCTTCCAGCACCTGCGGCGGCACCCGGAGCGGGCGGTCGTGCTGATCACCCACCGGCTGGCCAACGTCCGGCACGCCGACCGGATCTTCGTGCTGGACCACGGCCGGCTGATCCAGCAGGGCAACCACGACGAGCTGATGGCGCAGGACGGCCCCTACCGGGAGTTGTTCGAGCTGCAGGCCGCCGGCTACCTGGCGGGGGCGGGCGAGGCCAGCGGCTGACCGGTGCCGCCTTGACCTCGAGCGCACTCGAATTCGTAGGTTGGCTCGGACCGGCCCCGCCGCCCGGCCAGTGCGGCGCACACCCTCGGGGAGGACCCATGCGCTACCGCGTGCTCGGCGGCACCGGCATCGAGGTGAGCGTCCACTGTCTCGGCACGATGATGTTCGGCGCGGTCGGTAACCCCGACCACGACGACTGCATCCGGATCGTCCACGCCGCCATCGACCAGGGGATCAACTTCGTGGACACAGCCGACATGTACTCCGCAGGCGAGTCGGAGACGATCGTCGGCAAGGCGCTGCGCGGCCGGCGGGACGACGTGGTGCTCGCGACCAAGGTGCACTTCCCGATGGGGGAGGGGCCCAACCGGGGCGGCAACTCCCGGCGCTGGATCGTCCGCGAGGTCGAGGAGAGCCTCCGCCGCCTGGACACCGACTGGATCGACCTCTACCAGGTGCACCGGCCCGACCACACCACCGACGTCGAGGAGACCCTGGGCGCGCTCAGCGACCTCGTCCGGGCCGGCAAGATCCGGGCCTTCGGCTGCTCGACCTTTCCGGCCGAGGAGATCGTGGAGTCGCACCACGTGGCCGAGCGGCGGGCGCTCGGGCGGTTCCGCACCGAGCAGCCGCCGTACTCGATCCTGGCCCGGGGTGTCGAGACTGCGGTGCTGCCGGTCTGCCAGCGGTACGGCATGGGGGTCCTGATCTGGAGCCCGCTCGCCTCGGGGTTCCTCTCCGGCCGGTACCGCCCGGGCCGGGCGGTCGACCTCACCGCCGGCCGGGCCGCCCTCACCCCGGCTCGGTTCGACCCGGCGATCGCCGGCAACGCCGCGAAGTACGCCGCGGTCGAGCAGCTGCTCGCGCTCGCCGACGAGGTCGGCCGCACCCTGCCCGAGCTGGCCGTGGCGTTCACCGTGGCGCACCCGGCGGTCACCTCGGCGATCATCGGTCCCCGCACCATGGAGCAGCTGGAGGGGCTGCTCAAGGGCGCGGCGCTCACCCTCGACGACGCCGTCCTCGACCGGATCGACGAGATCGTCCCGCCGGGGGTGAACCTCTACCAGCCGGACGGAGCCTGGTCGCTGCCGGTGCTCACCGACCCGGCCCGCCGGCGGCGACCGCTGCCGGACCGTGCCGCCGCCTGACCGCGCCGGCCGCGCCCGCAGGGCCGGCGGCGGCGGACCCGCCAGCCCGTTGGCCCCGGAGGCCGCTGGACCCGAAACGTCGGGCCGGTGGCCCTTGAGCGCGCCTGACCCGCAAGCCGACCGGATGCTGGACGGGGGCGATGGACCTCGGGCAGGATGCGCCATTCCGCCTTGGCCGCGTCCGACCCGGCCCTGCCGCAGCTCGGCCAGCGGCTGCGGCTCAAGCGGTCGGTGGACGTGTCCCGGTTGCCCCGGCAGGCCCGGATCGTCGCCGAGGCCATGCAGCGGTACGGCCTGATCGTCGCCGACCACGGCTCGGCGTGGTTCCTGTCCGGCGCGCCGGCGGCCCGGTGGCGATCCTCACCGTCGACGCGGCGGCGATGGCCCGGGACGGCCACCTCTTCTACCACAGTGCGAACGGCGTGTGGCTCGCCGACGCCGTCCCCGCCGCCTACCTCACCGGCTGACCTCCACCCGCCGCAGTCCCGTCCGGGTCGGGCGGGTCGCGGGTTCAGGCCACGGTCACCGGGTGCCGGACGACGCCGTCGAAGAGGTACCCGAGGTCGTTGTGGCCGGCGGTGTCGGGCTGGCCGGCCCCGGTGACGTCGGTGGCCCGGGCGCGCAGCGTCCACCGGCCGGGGGCGGGCGGCCGCCAGACGGCCGTCCAGCGCTGCCATGCCCCGCCTCGGTCGGCGGCGACCAGCTCGGCGGGGCGCCAGTCGTCGTCGCCGGTGCTGACCTCGACCCGGGCGATCGGCCCGTTGCCGGACCAGGACCGGCCGCGCAGCAGCACCTCGGGACCCGCCGGGATGCAGGCGTTCCAGGCCAGCTCGAAGGCGCTCTTCACCGACTGGGCGGCCAGCACCCCGCCGCCGTTGGGATGCCCGGAGCCGAACATCCGGTAGAACTGGGTGTTCCAGGGCGAGAAGAGGGGAGTGGCGGAGACCTCCACCGCCCCCACCCACTTGATCGAGGAGATGCCGATCCAGCCGGGCACCACCACCCGCACTGGGTAGCCGTGGTCGGCCGGGAGCGGCTCGCCGTTCATCTCGTACGCCAGCAGCACGTCGTCGAGGGCCTTGCCGACCGGCAGCGGCCGGCGTACCCGGCCGAGGTTCACCCCGCCGGTGACGTAGTCCGGGTCCAGCCCCTCCGGCATCACGTCGACCGCCGCGTCGGTGAGGCCGGCCAGCCGGAGCACGGTGCCCAGCGGTACGCCCCGCCAGCGCGCGACGCCGACCCCGCCGAGGCCCCAGGCCACGCCGGGGGCGGGATCGTCCTGCTGCTCGGCGAAGTAACGGCGTCCGTTGCCCGCGCACTCGATCAGCGCGGTGTGCTCCTCGGCGGGCAGCCCCCGCAGGTCGGCGAGGTCGAACTCGACCGGGTCGTGCCGGGTCGGCGTACCGCGCAGCCCGGTGCCGAAGAGGCGCAGCCGCCAGGCGTCGGCGTCCAGCCTGGGTGTCACGGTGTGGTTGCGGACGAAGAAGCGGTCGTTGGGGACGACGTGTCCCTGCCCGGCCATCGCCTCCCAGCGCATCTCGGCGTTGGTGTCCAGCCGCCGGAACAGGTGCGGCGGCAGCGGCTTGGCGATGGGTGCCTCGGTGGCTCCGGACCCCGGGTCGACGCCGACCGGGGCGGGGGCGACGGCGACCGGCTCCCGCTCCTCGGCCGCGGCGGTGACGGCGGCCATGGCGGCGCCCAGCTCCAGCAGTTCCTGGCGGGGGACCCCGTCGCAGCGGGCGTCCCCGGCGAGCCACTGCCGGGTCCGGCGGCTGTCGTGGTCGACTTCGTCCTGGGAGAGGGGGCGTGACAAGGGGAACCTCCGGGCTCGGCGACGCTGCATTCCTATTGAGTCAGTAGAATCAGCCGGCGAGTCGCCCGGTGGTGGCGTGGCCCCGTCGGCGCGGTGGCGCAGGGGATCAGACGGCTCGCTGGCCGGCCAGGAAGTCGGCCAGCGCCCGGGTGTGGGTGGAGAAGGCCAGCTCGACCGGCTCGGTGAGGACCAGCCACTCCGTGGCCTCCTCGGTCGGCGCGGACGGCGGCAACTCCTCGGCCGCCCGCTCGGGCAGCACGCCGAAGACCATCATGGTGCCGCCGGCCGGCGCCCCGTGCACCGCGAAGAGCCGGGCCTGCTCGGGCTCGGCCAGCAGGCCGGTCTCCTCGCGCAACTCCCGGACCAGCGCCTCCGACCACTCCTCGCCGTACTCGATGAATCCGCCGGGCAGCGCGAGCTGGCCCCGGGCCGGCTCGATGTCGCGGCGGACCACCACCACGCCCAGGCCGGTCGCCGTGCGTACCGGCAGCAGCGCCACCGCGACCGGCAGCGGGTTGCGCCACACGTTCTGGCCGCAGACCGTGCAGACGCGCGGCCAGCCGGCTCCCGCCAGATAGGCCGCGCCGCAGTACGAGCAGTGCGAGTACGGTGCGCCGGTCACGCCGCAGCACGTTACCCGCCGGGCCGGCGGAACGCTCCCGCCACCCGGCCGCCCCGCTCCCGCAGGATGGCGGGGGCCGCCACCGCGCTGCCGCACCCCGGCCACGGCAAGCGGGGCGACCGGGCTCCCGGGCACCCCGCGCCATGGGTCAGGAGGCCGGAATTCCGGTGTACGCGGCGGTGGTCCGCTGCGCCGCCGCCCGCGCCTCGTCGGCCGGGGTACCGGCCGCCACGCTCGCCTCGCCCCAGCGCTCGCTGCTCAGCGTCATGAACCGGCGGCCCTCGTCGGAGCCCATCCATGCGGCGGCCTGGTCGGGGCTGACTCCGCTGCCGTCGCCCGCCAGGTGGGAGGCCAGGCCGAGCAGGCCCATGTCCCAGCCCACGCCGGTGGCGCCCGGGCCGAACTCGGCCCAGCGCTGGTCGTCCGCGTGCGCGACGTGTTCCAGCTCGAACCGGGTACGCCCCGCGCCCGCCGGGCTGAGCCGTACCTCGATCCAGCTCACCTCGCCGCCGTACTCCCAGGTCGCGGCGAAGCTGTGCGGCGGGTCGCAGCGTTCGACGGTACCGCCGGCGTTCCCCTCCAGCTGATAGCGGCCGCCGAGCCGCAGCTCGCCGGAGATCGGCAGGAACCAGCGGGGGATCCGCTCGGCGCTGGTGCAGGCGTCCCAGACGTCCTCCAGCGGCGCGTCGTACGTCTGGCTGATGATGCTCACGCGCGCCTGCCCGGCGGGCAGCGTACGGCTGCCGACGGTGCGTTCGACGGCGCTGATCTGCCCGGTCACGTCGATCATGGTGTCTTCCTCTCGTCGGGGCCGCCCTCGCGCAGTCGCCGCTCCCGCCGGCCCCGGGCCAGTTCGGTGGCGAGCGCCTCCAGCGGCGGGGTCCAGAATCGGCGGAAATGGTCCAGCCAGGCGTCGACCTGGCGGAGCGGCTGCGGGTCCACCGCGTAGAGGCGGCGGGTGCCCTCGGGTCGTACGGTCGCGAAGCCGTTGTCGCGCAGCACCTTGAGGTGCTGCGACACGGCCGGTTGGGAGATGCCGAACTCCCGCTGGACCGCCGCGCAGATGCTGCCGGCGGTCTGCTCACCCTCGGCCAGGAGCTCCAGGATCCGGCGGCGGACCGGGTCCCCGAGGACGTCGAAGGCGTGCACGACCTCTTTCTATCAGATCGGGCTTATATAAGCGAGCAGTGGCGATGAGCCCGGCTGGCGGGTCGGCCGCGGGGAAGCGGGGTGGGTCCGGACCGCACTACGAAGCTGATGACGCAGACGAATCACCGCGGCTGCGGCCGCGATTCGTTCACGTCATCAGCTTCACAGCGTCGGCGAGGTGCCACTGCCGCGCCGTCGGCGGGCCGGCCCGGGCCGGCCGTGTTCAACCGAGCCGGGCCGCCACCGCGCTGCGCAGCTCGGGGAGCCGGTCGTGCAGCAGTCCCGGGCACTGGGTGTTGTTGAAGTCCTTGTGACCGTAGATCTCGGTGGCCGGGATGAAGTACTGCTGGCAGGTGAACGCGCAGAACGTCACCAGGCTGTCCCAGAGTGCCTGCGGCGGCTGCACGTCGAGGTAGATGCCCTCGTTCTCGATGCCGATGGCCTGGCTGTTCTGACCGACGCAGTGCGCGCCCTGGACCATGGTCTGCCCGTGCAGCAGCCCGTAGAGGCTGCCGTGGCGCCCCTCGGTCAGGTACCCGCCCCGGCTGTTGGTGAAGTGCTGCCCGGAGTCGAGCCAGCCGTTGGTGTCCATGTGCAGGTTCTGAATGTCGCGGGAGTTCTGGTACGCGTGGGCCAGGCTGTAGTCGGTCGAGTTCGGGAACGCGGTGTGGTGGATGATGATCTTGTTGGGGCGGTTCTGCACCACGGTCACCGCCGACGACGGCGGCCGGGCGCCCCAGGTTGCGCAGTTGGCGATCGTCGGCTGGTCGACTCGGGTGGCGATGGCCCGCGCGCTCCGGTCGCCGGTGACCTGGCCGAGGGTGGTGACGCCGGCGGCGGCGCCGAGCAGGACGGCGCCGCGCAGCACGGCCCGCCGGGGTACGGGGACGGACATCGGGACCTCCTCGTCTCAGGGGCGCGGTGGCGGGCCGGGCGGCCCGCCACCGGAGCGGATCAGCAGGGTCCGTTGCAGGCCAGCACCTTGAGCCGGTCCAGGGTGCCGTTCCAGACGTTCTGGTCGCCGGGGAAGACGCCGGAGGAGGCCCACTGCCAGAACGAGTACGTCGGCCAGCCGGCCGGCAGGGTGCCCACCGAGCTGGAGTAGCGGGCGATCCAGAGCGGGTTGTTGGCGGCGAACTGCGAGGTGTTGCCGGTGCAGGTGGTCCACCAGTCGGTCGTGGTGTAGATGGTCGCCCACCGGCCGGTACGCGCGTAGTACTGGTTGACGAACGAGGCGATCCAGCTGCGCATCGAGGCCTGGCTCAGCCCGTAGCAGGTCGAGCCGTACGGGTTGTACTCGATGTCGAGCGCGCCGGGCAGGGTCTTGCCGTCCTTGGACCAGCCGCCGCCGTGGTCGACGAAGTAGTTGGCCTGGGTGGCGCCGCTGGTGGTGTCCGGACGCGCGAAGTGGTACGAGCCCCGGATCATCCCGACGTTGTAGGAGCCGTTGTACTGCTGGGCGAAGTACGGGTTGGTGTAGTAGGTGCCCTCGGTGGCCTTGACATACGCGAACCGGGCGCCGTTGTTCCAGGCGGCGGACCAGTTGACGTTGCCCTGGTGGCTGGAGACGTCCATGCCGGGCAGGCCGGCCGGGGCGGCGCTGGCCGGGGTGGCGCCGAGGGTGGCCGAGGCGGCCAGGGTGACCGTGGCGAGCAGGGCGGCCGCGGCGGTCCGCAGCGCCGATCGAAGGGGACGGTTCATCTTTCCTCCCTGGGGGACGCCGCGGGGGGCGGCGGGAGCAACGAAAGGAACTGTCAGTATTAGGTCACAGGATGAAGATTAACTTCAATAGATATATGGAAGATTTTCTCTGCCATGCGGTGGGTCGGGTCTGGGGCGTGCGGCCGGATCGGACCGGCGCCGCTCAGCCGGCTCTGGCCGGGACCCGCGCAGGTCAGCCGGTCGGCTGCGGCGTCCGGCCGAACCAGTCCCGGGCGGCCTCCGTGCAGAGCAGCGCCACGTACACCAGGGGCCAGAGCAGGTCGACGATGGCCGAGGCCTTCCCACCCGCGACCAGCTTGACGGCCGCCAGCGCGACGCCGAACCCGCAGAGCACCAGCACCGTGCGCCGGGCCCAGCGCCGACCGTGCTGCACGCCCCAGCCCAACCCGACGTAGAGCAGGCCGTACAGGACCAGCGCCCAGGGCGGCAGCAGACTGGAGAACCCGCCGCTGACCCGGGCGCCGACCAGGCCGTAGTCAAGTGTCGTAAGAAGCCAGATGACTGGTGGCAAGCTGGCAACGACAATGCTGCATCTCCGCCTGTAACTGTCGAATGTCGGCTCCTGATGGTTAACTGCAGCCAGGGACGCGTGGCGTGCGCGGTTGCGAGCCGGCGGCTGTTCGTGGGGTCGTGGGGCGTCGAAGAGCTGTTCAAAGCGAAACGGTGAACGCATGATCTGGATCGCCGGCAACGAGTACGGCACCGCCGCCGAGATCGCCCAACGGCTCGGCCCCGACGTCACCGCGGACCGGGTACGCGACTGGGCGCGCCGCTCCGCAAACCCCGCCGACCCGCTCCACGGCCTCTTGCCTCGCTACCACGCACCCGGCCGAGGCCGAGGAACTACCTGGTACTGCTTTGTCCAGGCGGCCAAGGTGGAGGCCATCACCCGTCGCACCAAGGGCGGACCGACACGCACCGGCACGTGGAGGCGGCCAAGCGCGCCGAGTTGACGCCGGTGCACTGCGCGCGCAAGATGGCATCACACATCCAACTCTTAGGTGAAGTGTGCCCGCAGCCCGGTAACCCGGCAGCGCCGGGCGGTGTCATGTCGGAGCGAGGGACATCGCGACACCGCTGCAACAGGGGCCGTCAGGACCATCGGATGAAGTATTCGCCGGTGAAGTAGTACTGGTCGGTGCCGGGCTTTGTGGCCGTGTACCTCGCGTAGCGCTCGTGCACACGGCCGAAGACCTGGTAGCGGTCGATGAAAGCAAAGGCGTCGTCACCAACAGGCACCCGAAACGTGTGATCGATTGCCGGGCCGTCGACGAAGGTGACCGTGCGGAAGCCGGTCGGCGCCCGGTGGCGCCACGACCGGGGTGGCCAGCGCTCCTCGCGTTCTTCCTGCGCGAGCTGCCGCCGGTATTCGAGATCGGCCCACTCGTCGTCGTCCAGGGCATTTCGACGGGCGGCCTGTTGGGCCTGGACGCGCCGCTCGTGCCGTACCGCTGCTTGCCGGGCGGCTTGGCGGCTGACACCGCGGGCGGCACCGATCTCGGCGTAGCTTGCCTGCGCCCGGTGGGCTTGCAGCGCCGCATCGTCGGCCAGCTGGTCGAGCTGCGCGATCAGCTCACGGCAGGTCTGCAGGACGGCCAGGGCGTGCGCCCGGCGCTCGTCCTGCGGGCTGTTGAAGAACGGATTGGAGCTGGCGGTCTTGGCGACGCCGTGCTGGGCGAGCAGCTCCACGGCGCGGCGCATGGCCAGCTCGAACAGCTCCTGGCGGGTCTGGTCCACAGGTGACAATCCTAGTTGTCGCTATCCAGCGGACGACAACCTTCGTTGTCGGTGCAGTGTAGCCGCGCGCAGCTCGCCGCACGACCCTTGAGCTGGGAAGACACGAGTGCCGCCAAGGTGTTCTTGACGGGTAACCGTTTCCGTGTCACGCTTTCCTGCAGTAGGTGCAGCGCGCCCAAATTCAAGACGGAGCCCACAGCCAAGGCGGAACCGATGAGCGGTGCCGCCTTTTTTGCTGCCCGCCCACACCCCTGTCCTCGTGGGCGGCTGGCTTCGGCAAGACCTCCGGGTTACGGCGCCATCTCAACCCGGTGGAGCTGGCCAGGGCGCCGCCGCGCCGCCGTACCCCGGACGGCCATCGCACCGCACTCGCTTCCCGCCGCGCCAACGTCACGTGACCGACGCCGGCGGACGTTTTCCCGACGAGAGGAGGTGAAGCCTCCCGCACGCCTAGAGCGATAGATGACCCCGAGTGGAGACTCGGGGTTTTTTCATGCCCAGCAAACGATCTTGAAGGGGAAGGTTCCGTGTTCAACGTGATGCGTCCGGGTGGGGCCGGTGGGTCCGGCCCGGCGTGGGCAGTGGTGGCGCTCGCCAGCGGCGGCGCGGTGGCGTCGGCGCTGGGCGGGACGGCGGTGGGGCATCCGGTGGCGGGCCTGGTGGTGGCCGGCTGTGTGCTGCTCGCGCCGTGGCTGCTGGCCGGGATGCTGGTGGCGGCCGCCTTCGTGGTGGCGATTCGTGGACGCCGTGGGCGTCGGGGTCCGGTCGCCGGCGAGGGGACGGTCGAGGTGATCGACGCGCTGCGGCGGCTGGTCGACAGCGTGCTCGGCCGCTGACCCGGCGGACGTCCAGGAGAAGTCATGACCATCGGCTGTTTTAGGTGCACTTACCGCGCCGCGGAGCTCGTTGCCGCCTCATTCACGATAACGTTCTTCTCCGTGACTGAGAAACGGTCGCGACGACCATCGGGTAGCGAGCCGTGACCTCGTCGCAAAAGGACACAGACGCCACCGAGAGGGTCCCCGCGAGCCGGCAGCCTCTGATCCTGTCGGCTGACACCCGCGATCGACTGCGCCGCGCGATGCCCGAGAACACCCGCCGGGCCTACGCCGGCGACCTGCGCCGCTTCCTCACTTGGTGCGCCGACCAGCAGTTGCTGTCCGTGCTCCCCGCCCTCGACGACGTCGACGCGCTCGCCGCCGCGCTGCACGCCCTGCTGACCGACGGCCCGGACATCCACGTGGTCGTCACCGAGTACGTCAATACCCTCGCCGACGCCGGCCGCGCCCCCGCCACCATCGAGCGGGCCCTGGCCGCGATCGCTAC
>NZ_QGKS01000074.1 GCF_003172935.1 Micromonospora sicca
CGCCACCCTGCGTTCCTACCTGTCCACCGCCGCCAAACACGGCCTCGACGCCCTCGACGTGCTCAAACAACTGTTCACCACTGGACCATGGCTGCCCCAGGCCGTCACCTCAAGCTGAATATGTACCTGACGCCAGCCTAGAGACCACCAGTCACGTCCGAATTTTTGCCATTTGTGCTGTCGAAGGTGGCAGCCGAGAATCAGGCCAGCCGAGTTGTTGCGGCAGAACTCAACGCCGCCACCGCGCTTCCGGTTGATCGCCCCGCAGTAGACCGGAGCTTGGAAGAGGACGAAGACGAGCAGAAGGCCGACGAGGACCGCGTAGATGCCGGGACCGAACGCGTTGCTACCGAGGGACAACAGGAGCACAGCTAGGACGCCATAACCCCAGTACTGCCAAAGCTTCGACTCGCCGCGAGATGCCATGGTTGCGAAGAGTACCGATGCGAACGCGAAACGTGAAGATCTTCTCGCCTGTCAACCTCCGGCGGCCGGGCGTCCCTCGCTGCCCCATGCTGACCGCTGCATCGGGCACGCTGCGGGCACGGGATTTGAGGTCGACGAGGTCGCATGGCGTTGATCAAGTGCCCCGACTCCTTGACCCCCAGGCAACGATCAGGGTGTCTCTACCTGCGCCGACCTGGGCCAGACCCTGGCGCTGGTGTCCGTTGTCGTCCACAGATGTCCAGCCCGGTACACCCCGATCGTCACCCGGTTAGTCACTCAGCCGCCGGCTTCGACTTCGGCTGGCCGTAGTCTCACCTGCCAGTTGTGAGAGGCATGGCTGACCACGACCGCATCGAGGTAGACGCCAACAGCTGGAAGCTCGCTGCCGCGCGGGAGCGTGGTTATCTCCACCAGGCCCAGCGCATCCGGCTGAGCCTCGATCTCGACGAAGACGCCGAACGGCATCGCCGCGAGGACCCGCGCCCGGACTCGTTCACCCACAGGCAGTACCGACTTGATCTTTGGCCATGAGCGCTTTGCTCGCTCCACTCTGCCGTCGAGCAAGCTCCAAGTGTTGGGGCTCATGGTCACTCATCCTCGCACGGTCAGTTTGGAAGGTGCCTAGCATCAGCTTGGGAATCGGATTGATCTACACGGTGGGTAGCCGTATGGCCTGGCTGGATGAGCACGGAGCGTTCAGGTTGAGGCTGTCTATGTGCCGCTGTTGGCCGGTGTTGACCGTTGGATCGTGCATGGATCGGGCACGCTCGAATGGTCATTGCTGCCGAGACTTCTGAATGTCGACCTTGAGCTGAGCCGCCAGGCTGTAACACAGCCCTCGGAGTTCCTCGATCCGCTCGTAGACGGCTCGCCCTCGATCCGGCGACAGCGACCCGCTCCAGTTGATCGACAGATCGTTGATGCTTCCCATGCCGCCGTATGCGTCCAGCCAGTAATCGAGGCCAGCCGCATCCCGAGCATCCAAGCGGGTAAGCGCTCGATCCGCCCACTGTGCCCAGTGCTCGTTGTAATGCCGGCGTAGCAGGTCGCGCAGCTCGACGAGCGCGGACCGGAATCACCGAAGGTTCCAATCGATACGCGACTGCAGCACCTTGACCACGGCCGGCCTCCTCATGTGGCGCTTTATGTAATCCGAGCGCTGCCTAGACATTGTCCTCGTCGACCTGGCACAAGCGCCTCCCGCGACCCGGTGACCCCTCGTTTGTAAGTTCTAGGCGCGTCGTCCGGCGGCGTCCCGGACCGTCTCCCGCCTCGGCCGACCGTCCGTGCGACGCCGGCCTTGGTCGTCTTCATCCGGGCCGGTTGCTGTCACCGCTGCTGTCGATGACGCAGCGCGGCCCAGCAGAGGAACGCGCCCCCCATCACAGAGAAGGTCTCCCCGAGGCCCCATGACGCCGGGCTCCCTCTGAACGGATGGTCGCCCACCCAAACCTCGATCATGAGGACACCCAAGCCGAAGACCAGGAACCACGCACCCAACTGAGCAACCTGCTTGGAAGTCGGCCGCACGCCGGTCTTGGTCATGCAGTCATGGAAGCACGCCTACCGACTGCCGACCATCCCCCGGTCTCCCGGCCCGATGGTCATACGTTGAAGCGGAAGAGTGGCCTGCCCATGACCTGCTAAGACGTGCCTACAGCGCTGGCCAGGATCGTCCTGGGGCTCACGTCGTTGGTCGCTCCTTGACGTCATTTCACGCTGTCTTGTGCCCCCTGTGTGCCCCAGCCCGTCGGCGAAGCTGCCACAGGCTTCGGGCGACAATGGCCACATGCTCACCTACGTCCGTTGGTACTGGCCGGATGACGACCGTTGGAGCTACGACGAGCTGGACGCCGATCGGTGGGCGCTGCGTCACGTTGAGCTGCGTGGATCGGGCGGGGTCTTCTTGGCGGCGGCGTCGCTTGCAGAGGTGCTCATCGCTCGTGACTCAGGGACCGTGGGCGCGGTAGCCGAGTACGAACGCCGGTACGGGGTTGTGCCGGAGGCCCCGTTTCCTCCACCCGGCTCCGCGTTGGAACCTGCCTTGGAAAGCCTGTCCCCCAGGGAGTTCGAGCACCTGTGGCGGGATGCTCGTCGGCAACTGGAACAGCAGACCGGTGCCTGACTCGTTCGTCCCGAAAGAATGATCAGCCGTCGATGAGCTGGGCGAGTAGCCGGGGCGAGCTGCCGGAACAGTCCACCATCGTCCGTGGGCGTCCGGCGTCAGTCGCCCCGGTCGTCACCCAGTTGGTCACCCAGCCCGAGGGTCAGACGTTGAAGCGGAACTCCGAGCCGCGATCGGCCCACCAGCGGGAATGGTGCTCGACCGATGCTCACACGGCCTCCGAGCTTGCCGTCGCTGGTCAATCGTCGACAACATTTGACGGTGTCTTGTGCCCCCTGTGTGCCCCACCGCCGGGCCGCCTCCTGACCTTGAGGCTCAAGGTTGTGGGCGTGTTCTGCAGTCGCCACGGAGTTCCTTTCAACGCGCAGATGAGGCTGACATGGGGTCGACGAATCCAGGGCAGACGCGCCTTTCCACCGGGGACAGGCTTCTTGTGGGCGTGGCGGCCTTTAGAGGTCCTAACAAAGTCGTACGACGTGTCGGTACGTGATGATGCAGGTCGCGAGGCTGAGGAAGGCTTCGTGGATGTCGTCGCGGCGTTCCCACCGGATGCGGAGTCGCTTCATGCCGTGGTACCAGGCGATCGTTCGCTCGATCACCCACCGGTAGACGCCCAGCCCGGAGCCGTGTGGTGTGCCGCGGCGGGCGATCCGCGGGCGGATGCCCTTGGCCCGTACCGCTTTGCGGTACTTGTCGTGGTCGTAGGCCCGGTCGGCGAACAGTTCGTCGGGGCGCCGGCGGGGCCGGCCTCGCCGGCCGCGGACCGGTGGGACCTTGTCGATCAGCGGCAGCAGTTGGGTGACGTCATTACGGTTGCCGCCGGTCAGCGACGCGCACAGGGGGATGCCGGCGCCCTCGGTCAGGACGTGGTGCTTCGAGCCCGCTCGGACGCGGTCGACCGGGCTCGGTCCGCTTTTGGGCCGCGTCTAGCGGCACGGACGTGGGAGGAGTCGATGACCGCCCGGGACCAGTCCAGCTTTCCCGCGGCCTGCAGCTCGGCGAGCAGTAGTTCGTGCAGCTGCTGCCATACCCCGGCCCGGTTCCACTCCTCGAGCCGCCGCCAGCAGGTCATCCCGGACCCGAACCCGAGCTCCTGGGGCAGGAACTCCCACTGGATGCCGGTGTGCAGCACGAACAGGATCCCGGACAACACCTGCCGATCCGGGATCCGTTTCCGTCCCGGACGCCGGGGATCGCGGAGCACAGGCTTGGGCAGCAACGGCTCGATGCGCTGCCACAACCCGTCCGGCACGATCCACGGCGGCTGCTCACCACGCCTCACGGCCAGACATCGTAAATCACTGTCCGCAAAGGACGGAAGAGGCGTAGATCACTTCTGTTAGGAACTCTTACAGCAGGGCTCGTCGGAGGCTTCGCCCGCTGGATGCTCGACCTGGATGAACGGCTCGGCTTCTGGCTCACCACCCTGTTCTATGCCACGTTTGTCGGCTTGTCGGCTCTCGCCGTTGGCCTTGTGTTGTTGCGCCGAAGGTGACCGTTAGGTCGTCGCCCCCGGGGTCTTGACCTCTGTGACGGGCACGCATCGGGCACGCCCGGACACTGCGCGCTGTTGCCATCCCATCGCCGTCGACCCGCCCGTCTGGAGAGCGGGCCGCCGCCCGACCCGCCACGTCAAGCGGACCTTGACGCCCGTTCGGACGCTGGCGGGTCGGGCGGCGGTCTGCTCGGCTCGCCCGGGTCGATGGCAGGCGGGATGGCTCTGCGCAACCACCCACGGACGGCGACCCGCCGACGGAGCCCCGGCCATCCTGGAGCCGGAGCGCCCCCGCCGGAGGCGCAGTAACCGCAACCCCGCGACCGCCGCCAGCTCGCCGACGCGGCCGGCGTGCGCTCCCCTACGCCGCGCGGGCTCGTGGCCGCGCGGCCCGGCCGGCTGCCGGCCCACCATCTCACCGTCAACGGCCTGTCGTTCTGCGGCGGCCCTCCGGGCTTCCCGCTCTCCGGCCAGCCACCGGGCGTCAGGCGTGACGGCCGCAGAGCGACAGCGGCAGCGGCCGGCGCGCGCCCAGGCGGCGGCGCGTGCGGCCCGTTGCGGGCCGCCTTGATAGACGTACAGAAAGTCCTCCCACACCGGCCGGCAGCCGGCTGTCCGGTCTCGGGACCTGCGTGACAGATCAATCTCGGGACGTGGGTGACACTCCGCCTGTAGAACGCCGCCACTCGACCCGGGCCAGGGCAGCACATCCGCATCCACCAGAGCCCGCAGCGTGGTACTGCTTCAAAGCGACAATGACGGCAGAAGCGGGCGAGCCTATGGCGACCAGTAGGGCGGGCGGGCTGCTGCGGAGACCCGGGCAGCCGCAGCAGGCAACGTACCTGGAACTGTTCTTCGACCTGGTGTTCGTCCTCGCGCTCTTCCGGCTCACGCAGGGGCTGCTCCAGAATCTGACGTGGATCGGCACCTTCCAGACGCTGGTGTTGCTGCTGGCCCTGTGGTGGGTCTGGTCCCGCGTTGCGGGGACAACCGACAGGTTCGATCCGCAACAACCGCTGATACAGCTGCTGGTCATCGCGTCCATGCTTGGCATCCTGGTGATCGCCGCCGCGACGCCGGAGGCGTTCGGCAAGCGAGGCCTATTCTTCGCGGGCCCGTACGTCGCCATTCGGATTGGCGCCAGCGTCGTCCTCGTGCTCCTGCTGCGCGGCCACCAGGCGCAGCGCGCCTTCCTGCGGCAATTCTTCTGGTACGGCGTGTCCGCCGTGCCATGGATCGCGGGAGCCGTCGCGCACGATACGGCGCGTCTGGCGCTGTGGACGCTGGCGGTGGCCGTCGACTACACGGCGACCGCACTCCGCTTGCCCACACCCGGGTTGGGTCGCCTTGCGCGATCGGAGCTTGCGATCCTGGGCGAGCACTTGTCCGAGCGCTTCCGGCAGTTCTTCATCATTGCGCTCGGCGAGTTGATCCTGGTCACGGGTCTGGCGTTCGGCACCAGTGGCTTCGGGGCCGAGCACAGCGTCGCAGCCTTGGTGTATTTCACTACCACCGTGCTGCTGTGGCGAATCTATGTCTACCGCGCTGGGCAGCTGCTGGCGGAAGCCATCGCGGCCGCCCCCGATCCGCTCCGCCTCAGCATCTCGGCAACCTACTCCCACCCGATCATGGTGGCCGGTGTCGTCATCACCGCCAACTGCGTCGATCACGTCCTCGCCCACCCGTTCGGACATGCAGAGCCGATCTGGATCGCCATGATCCTCGGTGGACCCGCGCTGTTCCTGGCCGGGCGCGGCATCTTCGAGTACGCGGTCTTCGCCCGCGTGTCCCGCAACCGGCTGATCGGTGTCCTGGTCCTCGCCGCCCTCTCACCGGCGATGATCCGGGCGCCGCGGCTGGTGATCGCCATCGCCGCTGCTCTCGTCCTGGCCGCGATCGCCCTATCCGATGCAGCCCGCGCCCGAGGACGCCCACCCGAGCCGCCGTCACCGCCCCGCTAGCCGGAAGTGTCACCCACGTTCCGAGACTCCTCTGTCACGAACGTCCTGAGACCTGGCACGGCCGGCAGCCGGCCGTCCCGCCTCGGCCTGAGAGGTCACGGCGGGTTGACGTGTCGGTACCCGGTGCTACTCTGGCGCTCGTCGAGCACGCCAGCGCGGCCTTCCTGCCGGATCCCTGGACTCGACATCGGAGATGCCGAGCGGCCTTCCTGCCGCTGATGCGGGCCACGTCCCGTCGGCTCTCGATCGCACCGGCCGCTGCGCCGGTCCACTGAATCCGCTGAGCGGCCCAGCACGGCCTTCCCTGCCGTCCACGATGGCCCGGATTCGCTCACCTCCACCGGTGGGGGCAGCCTGCGGCCACCGCCGGATGCCGACATCCCAGGCTCCCCACCCGTGCCGGCCCTCATCAACGAGCCCACGCGCGCGAAAGGACACAACTTATCGGCGGGAAGTGGCAAGACCACGATTCCGCCCTCCGGCGTCAGCCGCCCTCTCGGCGGTGCCAGGAGACACGACGAACACCACCAGCGGACTCCCGTCCACGGCTGGTGGTGCTTCGTCTCTCGTCCCTGCCACCCCCTGATGAGGAGACAGTCGTGTCCACCCCGCTCACCCTGTACCGGCCCGGCCTCGCCGTCGGCCGTTACACCCAGGCCATGCACCGCGCCGCCACGCCGGAGTTCTCCGGCTGGCTGGAGCACACCCGCCCCGCCGGCGGCTGTGCCCGCCCGATCCGCCTCACCGGCACGATCGCCGCCGTCGACGCCGGCACCGGCCGCATCACCAGCCGGCTGCACACCGACGAGCTGCCCGACCGCACGCTCTACAAGGCGTGCGGCAACCGCCGCGAATCGCACTGCCCGGACTGCGCCTGGGTCTACCAGGGCGACGCCTATCAGCTCGTTCGCTGCGGCCTGACCGGCGGCAAGGGCGTCCCCGCCTCGGTCGGCCGGCACCCAGTCGTCTTCGCCACCTTCACCGCCCCCTCGTTCGGCGCGGTCCACCACCGGCACGTCCCCCGCCACACCTGCCGCAGCCGGCAGCGCTGCGACTGCCGACCGGCACCCTGCCGCGCCCGAAGTAACGCCGGCACCTGCAAGCACGGGCAGCCAGCGGCGTGCTTCGCCCGGCACGACGCCGACGATCCGCGGCTCGGCCGGCCGTTGTGCCTGGACTGCTACGACCACGACCACCAGGTCGTCTGGAACTACTTCTCCGGCGAGCTGTGGCGGCGCACCAAGCAGGCCATCGAACGCCACCTCGCCGCACTCTGCCGGAAGCGCGGCATTCCGCTCGTTCGGGTCCTCACCTCCTCCGGCAAGGTCCGGTGGGTGCCGCCCGTGCGGGTGTCGCACGGCAAGGTCGCCGAGATGCAGTGCCGGGCAGCGGTGCACTTTCACTGTCTGCTGCGACTGGACGGCGTCGACCCCGACGACCCGGACGTCCTCGTGCCACCGCCGGCCGGCATCACCGTCGACGACCTAGAGGAAGCCGTCCACGCCGCCGCTCGCCAGATCACTGTCACCACACCCCGGCACCCCGACCGACCCGAAGGCTGGGTGGTCGCCTGGGGCGAGCAGGTCGACGTCCGCCGGATCAACAGCGCCGGCGGCGAGCTGACGGACGGCAAGGTGGCCGCCTACCTGGCCAAGTACGCCACCAAGGCCACCGAAGCCACCGGCCATCAGTTCACCCGGTTCACCCCCGCCACGATCGACGACTACGCCGACCCGGAAGGCGACCACCTCGCCCGCCTCATCGACGCCTGCTGGCACCTCGGCAGGCCCACCGGCACCGATACCGCCAGCGGCGCCGCAACAGGCGACGACCGTCAAGACAGCCTTGACACCAAACTCAGCGCCTACGCCGGGCTGCGCCGTTGGGCCCACATGCTCGGCTTCGGCGGCCACTTCCTCACCAAGGCCCGCCGCTACTCCGTCACCTTCCGCCTGCTCCGCGACACCCGCGCCACCTACCGCCGCACCGAAGACGACGAACCCGCCGACACCATCACCGTCGGCACACTCACCTACTCCGGCTCAGGCTGGCTGACCGAAGGTGACGCGCTGCTCGCCAACACCGCCGCCAGGCAGCGACGCGAGAGCAGGCGCATCGGCCGGGAAGAACTCGCCCACGAAGCCTGGCGCACCGGGGCCGCCGCATGAGCCGAAACCTCACCCCGCGCTGGTACTCCCCCGCCGAGGTCGCCGTCCTGCTCGGCTTCGGCATCTCCAAGGTCAAGATGAAGATCGCCACCGGCGAGCTGCGCTCCATCAAGGACGGCAAGTACCGCCGCATCCTGCCCGAATGGGTCGACGACTACATCCGCGAAAAGGTCGAACGCCAGGAGGCCGCCTGATGCCCGCCCGCGCACGAGCCAACGGCGAAGGATCGATCTTCCCGTACCGGAACGGCTTCGCCGCCTACGTCTGGGTCGAGAAGCCCGACGGCAGGCGCACCCGCAAGTACGTCTACGGCAAGACCCGCGAGGCCGTCCACGACAAGTGGATCAAGCTGCACCAGCAGGCGAAGCAGGGACCGGTGGCGACCAGCGTCCCCACGGTCGGCAGCTTCCTCACCTACTGGCTGACCGAGATCATCCAACCGAACCGAGCACCCTTGACCTACGCGACCTACGAAACGTTCGTCCGCCGCTACATCTCCCCCGGTCTCGGCGCAAAGCGGCTCGACCGCCTCCAATCCCGCGACGTGCAGACGTGGATCAACCAGGTGGCCCGCACCTGCCAGTGCTGCGCACAGGGCAAGGACGCCGCACGCCGGAAGGAGAAGCGTCGCTGCTGTGCGGTTGGTCGCTGCTGCCAGGCTCTCCCGTCCACTCGGACGGTCAGCGACATCCGGGCCGCGCTGCGGGCCGCCCTCACCCACGCCCAGGCCGAAGACCTCATCACCAAGAACCCGGCCGTGCCGGTCACCCTCGCCACGGCCCGCCGCCGCCGGGGCAAGTCGTGGTCGAGCGACGAGGCGCGCAAGTTCCTTGAATCTGCCCGCGCCGACGAGGACCCGCTCTACGCCGCCTACGCCCTGGTCCTCGTCGTCGGCCTCCGCAAGGGCGAGGCGCTGGGGCTCACCTGGGAGGACGTCGACCTCGACGCCGGAGACCTGACCATCGGCCGCCAACTGCAACGCGTACGCGGCCAGCTCCTGCACCGCGACACCAAGACCCAGGCGTCCGATGCCACCCTCCCCCTGCCCGACATCTGCCTGACGGCGCTCAAGCTACGAAGCGAACAACGCGACGAGGCACGAGCAGCCGCCGGCAACGCGTGGCACGAAACCGGCCTCCTATTCACCACCCGCTATGGCACACCGATCGAGCCGCGCAACTTCCAGCGCTCCTGGCAGACAAGGTGCGAGAAGGCCAACGTCAAGCCGATCACCGTCCACGACGCCAGGCGCACCTGCGCCACGCTGCTCGCCGACCTCGACGTCCACCCCAGAGTCGCCATGCAGGTGCTGAGGCACGCCCGCTTCTCCGTGAACATGGAGATCTACACCCAGGTCTCGTCCAAGGCGACGCGGGAAGCACTCAAGCGCCTCGGCGATTCCCTCGGCCATTGAAGCACCGCTGCTGTACTTAACTGCTGTACGCAAGCAGAAAGGCCACCTCCCGAACCCGGGAAGTGGCCTTTGACCCGCGTGGACCATTCTTGGCAGAATCCGAACCATATTCCAGCAGCTCAGGGGCCGATCGTGACGGTTTCACCGGTACGTAGGCGGATCGTCTGACACGGCCAGCCGACCTGAGCGCCGGAGGGCAGCCGTTTGATCCACCACACGCCCGCTGGAGTCGCCGAACGCACCGGCTCGAACCGGACCCGGAAACGGCGCCGCACGTGGAGTGGATGTTCGCCCAACGCCTTACCGGCCGCAGTGTCGCCGCGATTGCCCGGGACCTCAACCAGCGGCAAATCCCCTGCCCGTCCCGCGCCGACCCCGACCGCAACCCACACCGCACCGGCCACCGATGGACGCTACGCACCGTCGCGGCGATCCTCGCCAACCGCCGCTACACCGGCCGGCAGGTGTAGAACCGGCAACGCACCGACCGCGGCCCGCCGGATGAGGCAGGCGACCTGCTCGCCCCGGACGGACGTTCGCCGCTGGAACGCGACACAACAATGGGTGATCTCCGCGACCCGCGCTCATCCAGCGCTGGTCAGCGAGCAAGACTTCGTCGCCGCGCAACAGGTCAACGCCGTCCCGCCCCCGACGACCGCCGCGCCCGCCGCTACCCGCTGAGCCAAGATCACAGCGAGTTAGCCAACAGAGTCCGCCAAGGTCAAGCAACCGCCCGCTACAGCGAAATGGCCAACAGAGTCCTTGCAGTGGCCCTGAGGTGAGCCCTGCTCTGATCCGCACGGCGATAGCTCGCTGCCCGATGTGGTACAACCGAAAGCTCAAGTTTCTCCGCACACCAGTCACCGGCGACCGTCGGGGATCCCTGGTGGCCAGCAGAAACGACATCCTCAACGTGGAGGCTTCGTGTCAGGGAGATTGACTTCACGGCAGCCGCGAAAGGCGAACACGCCAGGACCGGCTTCCGCTCCCAGTTCTTCGATGCCGCCACCCAAAAAGCCACCGTCCACGCTCGGAGACCTGCACGCGTCACTACGCACAGGGGCAGCCACGGTCGCGGGCGTGACGTTCCAAGTTGCTGTCTCGGCGATGCTTCTCGCTGCGGGCCTCAGCGACCCAGAGCTGCCGGTGGTGTCAGTAATGCCGGAACGCCTCGAAGACATCGATTGCCATCTCGCTGATGGGACGGTGCTGTTAGTCCAGGCCAAGGAGCATGGGGTCGCCGCGAGAGCCACTGCGGCCGCAGCTCTCGCCGACATCCTCACCCATGCAGCCAACGCAGTTCGACTCACCGCCGATAGCGGGACCACAGTTCGGCTGGCAATCGTTACCAACGGCAAGTTCGGCAGCGGACTGCCCGCAACGGGCTGGTCCACCACGCTCGCAGATGCGCTGGCGGTCGACTCTGGCTTGCGGGAGGTACTGAAGGAAATCGGAGAAGCCCTCAAAGCAAAGCTTCGCGAGGCTCGACTCGACCACATCGACCCGATGGCGATCCTGTCTCGAACGCACCTGGTCGCAATTGATTACGATCTCGGTGCTCACACGCGACGCCTACTCGAAACCGGCCTAGGTCTGCAGCCAGCTGTGGCCGACATCGTTCGCAGATCTCTCCTGGTCGATCTAGGGAACCTCGCTGCAGCTCAGCGTGAGGCATCGATCGGTACGGCTGGTGCGCGGACACTGACTGACCTAAGGGCCAACGCCAACCGAGTGGTAGAGGTCGTTGATCTAGACGGCCTGGACGAGGCGATCGTCCATGGTGTCTGCGAGCCTGTCGACTTCATGATCCCTTCACCAGACAGTCTGGCGGACTTCTTCGCCGGCGTGTCCGTCAAGCCCGGTCACGTTGTCGCCGGTTTGGACGTGGTCCGGCACGCGGAGACCATCGCGATTCTCAACGGCTTGAACGATCGACGTGAGGTCGTCATCGCCGGGCCGAGCGGCGCCGGGAAGTCATGCTTGCTCTGGCGTGCGGCCCGCCTGCTAGAGCACGGACCACAGCTAATCCGGATCAAGTCCGTCGCAGACCAAGCCGAGTCTGCGATGCTGCTGCGTCATGTCCGTCGGATGATGCCGGACTACCGACTCCGAGTTGTTGTCTGTGTCGACGACTTGGGCACGCCAGCCATGGCGGCATGGCCGGGTTGCCGTGACGAACTCCTCCAGATTCCCGGCGTAAGCGTCATCGGCGCTGTACGGCTCGACAACGCGGCGCCGGGCGTGACCGGAAACGCCGTCCTCGTCGACCCGCGGCTAACTGACACCTCAGCGAGCGACATCTACGACGCGATGGCGAAATCCGGGATACCGACCGCGTTGGCAAAAGAGGAAGCCCTCGCTGGCGCCAACGGCCTGCTCATGGAATTCATCGCACTGACAACCACAGGGCAGAGAATCCGGGCCATCCTTAGCCAGCAGGTAGCGAAGCTGTCCCAACCGGGCACGCGGTTGGCTCAGCGTTTACTGCGACTGATTTGCGCCTCCCATACGATCGGATTCACGCTCCGAGCGGACACCCTCGCCCAAGCGTTGAGCAAGGATGAGGAGGACGTCCAAGATGCCCTGCGAGTGCTGCAAGGTGAGCACCTCGCGCTGAGCACGGATCAGGTCACCTGGCAGGGCGTACATGATCTGCGGGCAGAGATTCTGCTTGAGCTACTCCATACACCTCCACCGCCGATACTGGCCGAAACATATGCCCAGGCGATACGGATGCTGCCACCAGCCGCGCAGGCCCAAGCGCTCAGACGCGCAGCTAACCGGATAGCGTCCGATGTGAGACGCAACCGATCAAGCCTTGCAGCGGCTGACCTGCTCGCCGAGATCGAATCTGCGATGAAACCATTCGCGCATTACGTCGCCGGTGAACTCGAGGCCCTGGCTGCGGATCGGCCCGACCGAGCCCGCATCGCGGCTGGGCTATTGGAGTCAGCCGACCGGCTCGACGTGCTGGCCTATGTCCACGCGGTGCTGCCGCTAGTTCAACGTCAAGCCCCGCCGACGGCAGACGTGTACAACCTGCTGTGGCTGAGCTATACCTCGCGGTCAGGCGCGGGTCCAGATCTGCCAGGCTTTGAACCCGTGCGCCGGTTGGGCGCACAGATGCCAGAGCCAAGCCGGAATGCGACGCGGAAGGCGTCGCTGGCACTGCCCAGCGAGCGTCTATTTATGATGCTGTCAACGACAGATACCTCGACAGCGGTACGCCTGGCCGAAGCAGCGGAAGGGCTGATTTCGCTCACGGGCGAGCAGGCGTCTGGAGTGTTCCACGCTCATGTTCCAGCCATACCCGTTCCCGCAGGCGACGGCTTCGAAATCGACAGTGCAACGCTTCGCGGTCGGCTCATCGCCACCCTCGCCGCGCTCTCACAAGTCTCCGGACCTGCTGTTGGGGAGCTGTTCGGCGCGATCGAGGAACGCGCCGCCGATGCCGTCGCTCACGATGCATACGGCGCCACGACAACTGTCGAGTACATCGACGCTGCGGAGCTGCCTGCCGCTATCGGCACCTTGGCACGCGGGACCACCTTCGAGCCCGGTCGGGCATGCGTGATCCGTGCGGTCCAATTCATGCGAAACGATCTTGTACTGGCTGACGACGGCTCGATCCAGACGGATGACAGCGCCGAGTCACCAGGGGCACAGCTGGTCGCGGTTGCGCGCAGGCTGTTCGATGCGTGCCCCGAGGCGGACTTGCTCCGGCTGGAGTTGTGGCAGGCAAGTCAGAAGCCTCCAATCGTTGATGGGATCAAGAACCTGCGGGCTGGCGCACTGCCTCGAAATGCGGCGACTCGCGGGAACGTCACCCTCCAGGCCGTCGCCTCGGAGTCTTTGAGCGCCGAGAGTTGGACCGCACGCTGCCGCGCTCAGGCGATCGTCGCCGCTGAGATCGTTTCGTTGATAACGGATATTCCCGGACGCCTCGGTTCACATGACAACCTGAGGCGACGGGCTGACTGGATGAGGCGTGTCGACGCCGCAGCAGCGGCCGTTGCCGCACTCCCTCTGCGGCCACCGGAACCGATGCAGGTACTCGGAGCAGCCGCAGCGGCCTCGCTCGCCGTAACGGGTGCTGCCATCGACGAGGCGAGTCGCGCCGCAAAGAGCGCCGACCGATCGCGCGCGTCACTTGCCGAGCTTGCCGGGAGCCTGCAGCAGCTAAGTTCGGCACTCAACGGCGACGGCAGCGTACGCACAGTCGGATTCCGATTCTTCAACTGTCTTTCTGGAATCGAGCGCGCGCTGAGCGACGGCACACCACTTCTGTCAGGGGTAGGGGAAACGTTCCCGCGCGTTCTCGGTCCGATAGTGAGCACTGTCGCCAACCTGCTGATCGCGGCTGACGACTCGCAAGCCAGTCAAGCGCTCCGTCGCGGAACCAAGGACATGACGAAACTGCAGGCGGCCGTCGATGGCGATACTGAAGTCGCCGTAACGAAGACCCAGAGCGCAGTCCGTGAGTATCTTGACGTCCATGGCGTCACCGTGACAGCAATGTCCGCCATACCGGACGACGAGCCGCTCACACCATGGATGTCGCGAAAAGTCGTAGCAGCCGTCGATGCCGCGCACTGGGACGCGGCACACGCCGCTCTATACGAGTGGATACCAGACGATCGCCGTGACGCCGGTGTCCAGACCCGGGTGATGGTCATCTGCGCGGCGAACGGGAGGCTTGTCCCCGTCGGGATCACCCTCACTGCGTCGTCCGGCACTGCCCCAATGCCGCGTAGCCTAAGTTGATCATGGTGTTGGGTGGGTATCCGGGGGTCTGCGGCGTGGCGGGATGACGCCGATGGTCCTGACCGTTTTGATCACGGGTCATGGCGGCGGATGTGGTGGGTCG